>NZ_JBEOUK010000011.1:0-82062 GCF_040304045.1 Kitasatospora sp. NPDC094016 | reverse complement strand
CTCGCGACGAGAAGTACAGTACCAGCTCCGTGATCAGGCACCGAACCGGAGGCGAACCCCGCATGACGAGCGCTCAACCCGAGGCCATCCCGTACGCCGACGGACGGCTCATGGACGTGCACCGCCCGCCCGCCGGCACCGCCGGGCCCGCGCCCGTCGTACTGCTGTGGCACGGCCGGGGCCCCGACGAGCGCGACGTGCTGCGGCCGCTCGCCCGGGAGGCCGCCGGGCTCGGCCTGCTGGTGCTCGTCCCGGACTGGCGCTCCGACCGGCCGGACGGCGGCCGCGCCGAACTGCTCGCCTCGCTCGCCCACGCCCGCCACACCGCCGCCGCGCACGGCGGGGACCCGGACCGCCTGGTCCTGGCCGGCTGGTCACTGGGCGGCCGGGAGGCCGTAGCCGTGGCCACCCACCCGGACACCCCCGCCGAGCAACGTCCCATCGCCGCCGTCGGCATCGCCTCCAGCTACGCCCGCCCGGCGATCACCACCGGGGACGCCCCCCTCGGCCTGCTCGCCGAACAGCCCTCGCCCGTGCCGCTCTGGCTGGTCCACGGCACGGAGGACGGGGTGCTGGACATCGAGCACACCCGGCAACTGAGCGCTGCTCTGACGAAGCAGATGTCGGCGGTACGGGTTCTCGAACCCGCCACCGACCATGCGGGCGTCATCATGACCGTGTACGACGCCGAGGCGGACCGCTGCCTCCCCACCACCGCAGAAGCGCGGCTGCGCGCCGGCCGCCGGACCGCCGCCGTCCTCGCCGAGGCCACCGGGCTGTCGTAGGTGGACGGCGCCGCGGGCACAACGCGCGGCCTACCGCCCCGCGACGAGGGAGCGCAGACCGTGTCCGCGTTCCATGGCCTCCAGGTCGCGCTGCAGAGGAGGCCGGGGGACGGCCAGGACGGGGCAGCTCGCGTGCCGGACGCAGTAGGCGGTGACGGAGGGGCGCAGCGCCCGGGAGAGGCAGCCGCGGCTGCTGCCGGCGCCGAGGACGAGCAGGTCGTCGGGGTGGTCGGCGAAGCGGACCAGGGTGTGTCCGGTGTCGCCGCGGACGGCCTGGCAGCGCAGCCGGACTCCGGCGTAGCGGCCGGCGAAGGCCTCGTCGAGGGCTTGCCGGAGCCGGGCGACGGCGGCGTCGCGGCCGGCGGTGATCGCGGCCGGGCAGGGGGTGCGGCGGTAGCCGATCTCCTCGCCGGGTGAGGTCCAGCAGAGGAGGGCGAGGACCTCGGCGTCGGTGCGGTGGGCTTCGGCGACGGCGTGGTGGAGGGCGGCGAGGCTGCCGAGCGAGCCGCTGACGCCGACGACGATCCGGCCCGCGCGGTCGGCCCGCTCCGCCGCCTCGTCCGCGCCGGATATCTCGCTGTCCGCCATGGTTCGCCCCGCCTCTCGGTCCGTACCGCCGTGCCGTGCTGTCGTCCTCCAGCAAAGCGGGCCGGCGCCGCACCTCCGGTGCCCGTTGACACGCCTCTGACGCGCGCGCGGGTGTTCCGTACGTGTCCCTGATGCCCCGGGGTCGCTACAACGCGGTCCGGTACGCCTCCAGGTGGTCGGCCAGCTCTGCGGTAGGGCCCGGCGTCGTGTTCGTCGTAGGCCAGGACGAAGGTGGCGCTAGACGATGCCGGCGAAGGGAACCCCGCGCCGCACGACATACTCCCGGCGGGTGACTCCCCTACCTCGCGGGGGCTACGAACGACACCAGAATGCTTACATCCATGGGCTGATTCGATACGGAGCTGCGGAACCTAGCGTCGATCCCATGAAACGCAATCGCCGTATCAGCGCTGTCGCGGTGCTGACGCTCGCCGCCCTCGTCACCGGAACCGGCGCCGGGTTCGCCGCCACGACCACACCGTCGGCCACACCGGTGACCACGCACGCGTTCGACACCGCACCGGCCACGGCCACCGCGCCCACGCGGTCCTTCCAAGGCACGCTCCCCGCGCCGACCGGCCCCTACGCCGCCGGCGAGGACGTCATCCACCTCACCGACGCGAGCCGTCCCGACCCGTGGGTGCCGTCATCCGGTCCCCGCCAACTGACCGTCACGATGGTCTACCCGGCCGTCCCCGGGACCGGGACTCCGGCCCCTTACATGACCCTCGCCGAGGCAGCCGGAATCATCCAGCGCCGGAACATGCCGGCGAGCTCCGGCGTCACCCCGGAGAGCCTTTCCAGCGTCACCACTCACGCCTTCGACGGCGCGCGGCCGCAGCGCGGCAAGTATCCGCTGGTGGTCCTCTCACCCGCGTCCGAGAACCCGCGCATGATGCTCACCTCGCTCGCGACCGACCTGGCCAGTCACGGCTACGTCGTCGCGCTCGTCGGCCACACCTACGAGGACAGCGGCGAGACGCTGGCGAACGGCCAGACGCCGCCGTGCGCGATCTGCGACGACCCGACGCGGATCGACTTCGACGCCGAAGCCGTCAGCCGCGCGCGGGACGTGTCCTTCGTGATCGACCAGTTGACGCACGGCAATACCGCGTGGCCCCTGGCACACCTCATCGACAAGCACGAGATCGGCATGGCCGGACACTCCCTCGGCGGAGCGGCGGCCGCCGACACGATGATCGCCGACCCGCGCGTACGGGCCGGAGTGAACATGGACGGCACCTTCCACCCGGTCCCGATGCCCGGCCAGATCGACCGGCCGTTCCTCATGCTGGGTATCGCCGACAGCCACACGCCCGGCAGCGGCGACGGCATCGTGTGGGACCGGGCCTGGGCCGCCCTCGGCGGCTACAAGAAGTGGCTGACGGTCACCGGCGCCGACCACTTCAGCTTCTCCGACGGGGACCTGCTTCAGGAGCAGGCCGGGTTCCCGACGGCGCCCCTCTCCCCGGAACGCGGGATGGCGATCACCCGCGAGTACGTGACAGCGTTCTTCGACCAGACGCTGAAGGGGATCCACAGTCCGCTGCTGGACGGCCCCTCGCCGAACAATCCGGAAGTACTCTTCCAGCCCTAGGACAGCGCCGCGTTGATCCTTCGGGGGTTCATGCGGCTTTGAGCGGGCTGCCGTCGCAGGTCCAGCGGTAGGGCCCGGCGTCGTGTTCGTCGAAGGCCAGGACGAAGGTGTCGATGGCCGCGGCCAGTTCGTCGCGGGAGGCGAACTGGCCGCGGCGCAGTGGACGCCGGGTCAGGGTGGAGAAGAACAGTTCGACTTGGCCGCGCCGCGCGGCGTGTTCGGGGGTGTGGTGGATGTACTCGAACTCCCGGCAGGTGCTGCCCGGGGCGGCCGGCCCGGCCGGCGGTCGGGCGGTCGCGGCGGCGATGACCTGCAGCTTGTCCTCGGCGGACAAGCGGGGCCGCCCCAGCGGCCGGGGCCGGTCGACGAGCGCGGCCAGCCGCTCGGCGGTGAACCGCTTGCGCCAGGAGCGGACGGTGTCCACCTGCCGCACGGCCCGTGGCGGCGTTCGACATTCCCTCGGCCAGTGCCAGGACCACCGAAGCGCGCTGCACCTTTGTCGCGCCCTGGAGAGCGATCACCGGCGGATTCGTCATGGCCATGAACCTAGGAACGGACCATGATCCATCGCGTCGGCTGGCGAATGCACCTCTCCCCAGGCCATCGGCCCGGCGGTGTACCGGTGCGTACATCCCCGGGGCGACGCGCAGAGCCGACGCCACTGAATACGATCTCCGCATGGAAGAGCTTCTCCAGCGTCTCTCGACATCGAAGCGCGTGACCTGGCTGACGTCACGGGCCGTGGTGCTGACCACCGCCTGCTTCTACGCGCTGATGCTCCCCTTGACGATGCCGGCCCCTGAGTACGGCCTGTTCCGGTTCCCCGGCCTCGAGCCCGTCCAGATGCTGGGTCTGTGCGTCGTACTCGCCCTTCCGGTTCTGCTGGTGCGCCGCCTGCCGGCGACCGTCTTCGCGGTGATCCTGGGCGAATCAGTCCTCGGCGACGCCTTCGGCGCGCGGCCCGTTGTCATGTTCGTCCTGCTCTTCGCCTTGGGCGGGTACCTCGCCGCCCGGCGGCCGAAGGCTGCCGCCGCCGTCGGCTCCGTCGCCTGCGTCGCGGCCGTGTTCGTCTACGACATCCACGCCCCCGGGCAGTCCGTCGGCGACGCGGCCCAGTGGGCCGGGGCGCTCGCGTTGTGGTTCGCGGTCGCGTGGGTCTTCGGGGGGGTGTATCGCAAACGCCGTGAGTACCTCGAAGCCCTGCACGAGCAGAGGGCGGCCCGCGCCGTCGTGACCGAGCGGCTGCGGATCGCCCGCGAACTGCACGACAGTGTCGCGCACAGCATCGGGATCATCACGGTGCTGTCGGGAGCGGCGGCGCGGGTCGTGGAGACCAAGCCCGAGCAGGCGCGGCAGGCGCTGTGCGGCATCGAGACCACCAGCCGGGAGACCCTGCTCGGGCTGCAGCGCATGCTCGGGGCGCTACGCCGCGCCGAGCCGGACGACGCCATGCCGCAGGCCGCTCCGCTGGCGCCGGCCGGCAGCCTGGCCGACGTCCCGCTACTCGCCGGACGCACGGCCGACGCCGGGGTGCGGGTCCACGTGACCTGGCAGGGCGAGCAGCGTCCACTGCCGCCGGAGATCGAACTGTCGGCATTCCGGATCATCCAGGAGTCGGTGACCAACGTGGTGCGGCACTCCGGGGCGCGAACGTGCCGGGTCGCGGTCGGTTACGAGCCGGAAGGAGTGAGGATCGAGGTGGTGGACGATGGGGACGACGGTTCCGGCGGGCCGGGCCGTCCGAGGCACTCCGCGGCCGGCGGGAGCGGCTTCGGCCTGCTCGGCATGCGCGAGCGGGTGTCGCTGCTGTCCGGCCAGTTCAGCGCGGGCCGGTGTCCGGAGGGCGGATTCCGGGTGACGGCGAGGCTCCCGGCATGAGCGTGCGGGTGCTGCTGGTCGATGACCAGCCGCTGATGCTGGTCGGGCTCGGGATCCTGATCGGCAGCACCGCCGACCTGGAGGTGGTCGGCGAGGCCGGCGACGGCCGCGAGGCGGTGCGCCTGGTACGTGAGCTGCGGCCGGACGTCGTGGTGATGGACATCCGGATGCCGGGCATGGACGGGATCGAGGCGACCCGGCAGGCGACCGCCGAACCGGACCCGCCCAAGGTGCTGGTGCTGACGACCTTCGACGACGACGAGTACGTCTACGGCGCACTGCGCGCCGGCGCCAGCGGATTCCTGCTCAAGAGCATGGCCCTGGACGCGATCCTGGACGCGATCCGCGTGGTGGCGGCCGGCGAGGCGTTGCTCGCGCCGAGCGTGACCCGACGGCTGATCGCGGACTTCGCCGGAACATCCGGCCCCGCGGCCCCCGAACCGGACGCCGAGCCCGCCGCGGACTCGAGCCTCATCGCGGAGATCACCGACCGGGAGCGCGAGGTGCTGGCACTGGTCGGACAGGGACTGTCGAACACCGAGATAGCCGAGCGGCTGGTGATCAGCGCGGCGACGGCGAAGACCCATGTCGCGCGTCTGTTCGCCAAGCTCGAGGCTCGGGACCGCGTCCACCTGGCGATCATCGCCTTCGACACCGGACTCGTGCCGCGCAGACGGTAGGGCAGGACGAGAAGAACGATCGCCGACCACGAGTTCGCCGCGTTCGCGGGCTGCGCCGGCTCACCCACCTGCACCCGGGCCTCTGCCGGAGGTCACCTCGGGCAGAAGGCAGAGAGCGTCGTAGCCCGCTTCCGGGGTCGAGGAGGATCGGACCGGCAACCCCCGAAGGATCAACGCGGCGCTGCACTGGTGAAGGTGAAGGCCGACGGCTGCCCGGCGGGAAACGGCGCGCCTACGCCTCCGGTGGTTCGGCTTCCCAGAGGTCGGCGAACATCCGGTCCAGGTGTTCCTCACCGATCGGGGGGACGGGCAGCGGGTGGGTGGCCTGGGCGCGGAAGCCGTCGAGGAGCAGGGCGAGGTAGCGGCGCCAGAGGTCGGGGCGCAGGCCGGTGGTAGCGGGCAGGGCGCGGCAGAGCGGGCCGAGCAGGAAGAGCAGGTCCATGGTGACCACGTCGCGCCGCATGGTGCCCTGGTCCTGGGCGCGGGCGATGAGGGCGCCGACGGTGGCGGCGTTCCGGCGGCTGATCTCGATCATGCCGGGGATGGTGGGGATGGCCTGGGTGACGAGGTCGTTGATGCCCCGGTCGGCGGCGACGAGTTCGAAGATGCGCTCGAAGTAGCGTTCGAGGGCGGTCCAGGCGTCCTCGGCGGCGAGGGCTTCCTCGCCGGCCCCGGCCAGGCCGACGGCGGCGTCGGCGAACACCTCGCCGATCAGCGCCTCGCGGGTCGGGAAGTGGCGGTAGAGGGTGGCGTTGCCGACGCCGGCCTCCTTGGCGATCTGGTCCAGCGGAACGTCGAGGCCGTGCCGGGAGAACATGCCGCGGGCGGCGGCGAGCAGCAGGTCGCGGTTGCGCTGGGCGTCGCGCCGGAGCCTTCCCGGGGGGTTCGCGCTGCTCGATGCCATGTCCCGACCCTAGCAATCCCGGGGGCGGGCGGTCGGGCGGCGGTCAACTACCCTACGCAGGCGTTGATTCCGCGAGGGGTCCGGAGCGGCCCGCGCGGGGCTGCGGCGAGTCGAGGGGGCGGCCATGGCCGAAGTGGTGGAGTTGCGGTACTACCCGGTGAAGGGGTGTGCCGGGGTCGAGGTGGCGCGGGCGGAGCTGACTCCGGCGGGGCTGGCCCACGACCGGGCGTTCATGGTGGTGGACGAGGACGGGGTGTTCCGCTCCCAGCGCCGGGACCCTCTGCTGGCCACGGTCCGCCCGGCGGTCGGGGAGGACGGCCGCCGGCTGACCCTCGACGCCCCGGGCGTGGAGCCGGTGGCCGTCGCCGTGGACACCGAGGGGCCGCGCCGAGCGGTGCGGCTGTTCGGCGCCCCGTTCTTCGGGATCGACCAGGGCGAGGAGGTGGCCGGCTGGCTGTCCGGAGTGCTGGGTGTCCGCAGCCGGCTGGTCCGGGTGCCACCGGAGCACGACCGGGTGACGGACGGGCTGGTACCGGGCACGTCCGGCTACGCCGACAGCTGCGCGGTGCACCTGCTGTCCCGCGCGTCACTGGATCGCTTCAACGCGCTGAGCGGCGGACTCCCCCTGTCGGCGGACCGCTTCCGCCCGAACCTGGTGGTGGACGGCTGGGACGAACCGCACACCGAGGACCTGACCCGCCGGATCACCGTGGGCGGCGCCGAGTTGGCCTATGCCAAGCTCGCGATCCGCTGCTCGGTGACGCTGGTCGACCAGTCGACGGGCGCGAAGGCCGGTCCGGAGCCGCTGCGGACGCTGGCCGGCTACCGCCGGGCGGCGGTCGGCGGGGTCGCGTTCGGCAGCAAGTTCGCGGTGCTGCGGCCCGGCACGCTGCGGGTCGGGGACGAGCTGGTGGTGGACGCCTGGGGGCCGTCCGAGCTCTGAGGCCGGTCGCGGCGGGCCGCCGGGGCGGGCGGGGGTCGCCTCTCGGCGATCCGCCGGGCCCGTCGTTCCGGCGGCCCCTGCGTTCCGGCGGCCCCGGCGGAGACGTGCGCCGGGGCCGGAAGGGGTGTGGGGCGCGTGTCAGCAGCCCTGGTCGATCAGCGAGAACGTCACGTAGTGGTCACCGGTGTAGTAGTCCTCCTGGACCGCCTGACCGGTGATGATCCGACGGGTGCCGCGGGTCGGGGCGCCGGGCGTGATGACGGTGTACTCGTGGTAGTAGCCGTTGGACTGGCTGGGCAGGACGTGCTCCCTGTTCTGGAACACGACGCCGTCCTGGGAGTACGGGAACGGCCCGTCGGTGGCGATCAGGTTGAGGGTGTCGGTCGCCTCGGGCGGGAGGGCGGACAGACACACCGTGCCGCTCACGTCGGCGTGCGCCTCGGTGGCGACGGCGACGGGCGCGAGGGTCATCAGGGCGACGGCGGTGACGGCGGCAGCGCGGGTCTTCCACGCGCGTAGAGTGCGGGTCATGTCCACCAGTGTGACCAGCCACCGACAACTCCGGAAGGCCTGCGACAAACTATTAACCGACGGGTAACTCACCTGTCTGACCAGCGACTTGAGTCGTATCCCGGCCCCGACCCGAGCCCGGCCGGCGCCGTCCACGAACCGCCCGGACACCCCATGGGTCGACCGCCGTCGAACTAGCGACCCGACCGCTGCCGGCGTCCTCACAGCTTCCACACGTTCGCTCCCCGCTCCAGTCGCGCCGCATAGAGTGACGGATCATGTCGGACCGGAACGACCGCTGACGGAGTGGGCATGAACACGGGGACGAACACGGAAACGAGCGCGGGCACGGGCACGGGCACGGGAGCCCACCCGGCCACGGGCACGGGCGCACCGTTGACCGCGCGGCAACTGATCGGACTGCTGGTCGACCCGGACGGCTTCCAGGGCTGGGACGAGCCGCCCGCGGGCCCGCCCGCCGACCCCGGCTATCGCGCCTCGCTCGACCGGGCCCGCGCACGCACCGGTCTCGACGAGGCCGTCCTCACCGGCGCGGGCCTGGTCGGCGGGCGACCGGTGGCGCTGGTCGCCTCCGAGTTCGGCTTCCTCGGCGGCTCGATCGGCGTGGCCACCGCCGAGCGGATCACCCGCGCCGTCGAGCGCGCCACCGCCGAGCGGCTGCCGCTGCTCGCCCTGCCCGTCTCCGGCGGGACGCGCATGCAGGAGGGGTCGTCGGCCTTCCTCTGCATGCTGCGGATCACCGCCGCCGTCCAGGCGCACCGCGCGGCCGGTCTCCCCTATCTCACCTATCTACGGAACCCGACCATGGGCGGGGTCTTCGCCTCCTGGGGCACGCTCGGCCAGTTGGTGTTCGCCGAGCCGGGCGCCCGGCTCGGCTTCCTCGGCCCGCGCGTGTACGAGGAACTGCGCGGCGTGGAACTGCCCCCGGACGTACAGCGGGCGGAGACGCTCGCCGGACGAGGCCTGGTGGACGCCGTCGTGCCGCCCGAGGACCTGCGCGAGCTGGTCCGCCGCACGCTCGCCGTCCTCGCCACCACCGCGCCCGCCCCGGGCCGCGCGGACACCGCCGGCACCAGCACCCCCGACCCCTCTCCCGCTCCCGACGGGGCCGCCGAACACCCCGACGCCTGGGATTCCGTCCGCCGCACCCGTCGCCCCGACCGCCCGGGCACCCGCGAGCTGCTGCGCCACACCGCCGAGGAACTGGTGCTGCTGGACGCCCCCGGCGGGCGGGGCGGCGCACTGGTCCGCGCCCTCGCCGTCCTCGGGGGTCGGCCGGTGCTGGTGGTCGGCCAGCAGCGGCAGACCCCGGAGCACGAGCGCCCGTTCACCGCCGCCGACCTGCGGGCCGTCCGGCGCACCGCGCGGGTGGCGGAGCAACTGGGGCTGCCGCTGGTCACGGTCGTCGACACGGCCGGGGCCGAACTGTCCGCGCAGGCCGAGCTGGACGGGATCGCGGTCGAGATCGCGCACTGCCTGACCACCCTGCTGGCGCTGCGCACGCCCGTCCTGGCGGTGCTGCTCGGCCAGGGCTCGGGCGGCGGCGCACTCGCGCTGCTCCCGGCCGACCGGGTGCTCGCCGCAGGGCACGCCTGGCTGGCACCACTGCCACCGGAGGGCGCGTCCGCGATCGTCCACCGGGACGGCGGGCACGCCGCCGAGCTGGCCCGCTCCCAGGGCATCGGCGCGGGCCACCTGGCGGAGGTCGGGCTGGTGGACGAGGTGGTCGAGGAGCGGCCGGACGCGGCGGACGAGCCGGAGGCGTTCTGCGCGCGGCTGGGACGGGCGGTGGGTGCCGCGCTCGGCGGGCTGGCGGCGTTGCCGGAGCCGGACCGCCTCGCGGCGCGGGCCCTGCGTCACCGCCGGCTCGGCGACCTTCGCTGAACGTCGGCGGGAGCCTGCCGGTCCCCGTCAGGGCCCGACGCTCTCCCCCGGGCCCCGGCGGGTGTGGCGCCGGTCTCAACGGGGGCGAGATCGTCTGTACCCAACGTGCCGGCCGCAGACCGGCGGGTGATGGCCGCAGCGGCCCAAACGGTGAGTGCGCTCACACCGGAATGCGGTCCACGACGGGCGGTAGTGGCAGCTTCCGGGCACCCGTGCCCCGCCCCGCCAACGGGGTGTTCGCGCAGGTCAGCGACGGTCGGCGCGCTCCGCGCAGCTGGCCCTTCGAATCCACGGCGACCGCCCCCGTACGACCGGGGGTCGTAACAAGGGGGTCTTGGCGACGCCCGATCCGGCATGCCAACAATGGCTCAGTCGTCAGCCGCACCGGCACCTGTCCCGCTGGTAGCGACTTACTGCCAGGTCACGCCCCACGACCATTTCGGCCCCTGTCCGGCCATGGTCCAAGGCGGGGCGCGACCCGGCCCAACCTGATTGAGGTCCTGTTCTAGATGCCCACTTTCAAGCTCCGTATGCGCACTTCCGCCGCGATTCTCGCCGGCGCCGCCGGTCTGACCGCCCTGGGCGCGGGTGTGCTGCCCGCCACCGCGAACGCCGCCACCCTGTCCCCGCAGGCCGTGGCCGCCCAGATCGTCCCGGCGAACCAGCTGGCCTCCTTCAGCCAGATCATCGCCCACGAGTCCAGCTGGAACGTGACCGCGACCAACGCCAGCTCGGGCGCGTACGGCCTGGCCCAGGCGCTGCCGGGCTCCAAGATGGCGACGCACGGCTCCGACTGGAAGACCAACGCGACCACCCAGATCAAGTGGGCGCTGGACTACATGAACTCCCGCTACGGCAGCCCGAACGCCGCCTGGACCTTCTGGCAGGCCAACCACTGGTACTAAGCCGACCACCTCGGCTCACCGGACTCCACCCGCATCCTGACCATTCCCCCCTCACCCCGGGGGTCGGACAGGGATCACCGGGGTGACCCCAGAGGGCCCGGGCCCGCGCGATCCGCGTGGCCCGGGCCCTCTCGTGGTTCCCGCACACCTCCCGCAGGTCGCGCGACGCCTCCAGTCGTTGGCCCGGGCCGCGCCCCGCCGCTCAGAGCTCGCCGGTGAGCCCGAGCAGTTCCCGCATCCGCGCGTACTTGGCGGCCAACCGCTCGGCGGTCGCGGCGTCCAGCGCGGCCAGCCGGACCGGGTCCGAGTTGTGGGCGAGGTCGGCACGCTTGACCAGCAGCGCGCCCGGCACGGCCAGGACCCGCGCGGTGTACGCCTCGACCGGCTCGTCGGGGCGGCGGGTGAGCGCGTCCACGATCGCCTTGGTGACCCCGGGCAACGCGGCCCCCGCCAGCCACTCCCGGCTCAACCGGTCGTCCTCGACGGTGTCGTGCAGCCAGCCCGCCGCGATCTGGGCGTCGCTGCCACCGCGCGCGGCCGTCCCGTGCGCGACCGCCGCGATGTGCTCGCCGTACGGGTGGCCGTTCTTGTCGACCTGCCCCTCGTGCGCGCGGCGGGCGATCGCCTCCACCTCGGCCAGGCTCAGGTACTCGGGTTCCACCGGCGCGTTCTCGGGCTCCATCGGCTCATCGTAGGCCCGTGGTCTCCCCGTTCACGCTCACTGGTTTACTGCCCCGGGGCGGGAGACCCCCGGCCCACCCGGCAGACCGTCCGAGCGATCCGAGGAACCATGCCGTCCCTGCACCCCCTGCTGTCCGGATTCGCCCCGATCTGGGCGCTGACCGGGATCGGCTACCTGGTCGGCCGGACCGGGCTGCTCGGGCCGCACGCGGAGCCGGTGCTCAACCGGTTCGTCTTCCACGTGGCGATGCCGGCCTCACTGTTCCTGATGATCGTCCGCACCCCGCTGGACCACTTCGCCAACCCCTCGATGCTCGCCTTCACCGCCGGCACCGTCGTCTCGATCGGCCTCGGACTGCTCGCCGGGCGCCTGCTGTTCCGGCGCAGGACCGGCGAGTTGGCGATCGGCGCGATGGCCTGCGGGTACGTCAACTCGGCCAACCTCGGCATCCCGGTGGCGATGCAGCTCCTCGGTGACGCCTCCTTCGTCGCACCGGTGGTGCTGTTCCAGATCCTGGTGGTCACGCCCGCCGTGCTGGCCGTCCTCGACGGCGGCGCGGCCGGCCGCCGGGCCCTGCTCACCCTGCCGCTGCGCAACCCCATCCTGTTGGCCACCGCGCTCGGCGCCGCCGCCTCCGCCTGCGGGCTGCACCTGCCCGCCGAGCTGAACCGCTCCTGCGAACTGCTCGGCGGCGCCGCCGTGCCGACCGCCCTGGTCGCCCTCGGCATGTCGCTGCACAACCGCCCGCCGGCCACCGGCCGTTCGCTCCGCGCCGAGGTCGGACTGACCGTCGCGGTCAAGACCCTGATACAGCCGCTGGTCGCCTTCGCGGTGGCCGGCCCGCTGCTCCACCTCCCCGCGCACCAACTCCTCACCGTGGTGCTCTTCTCCGCCCTGCCCACCGCGCAGAACGTCTACGTCTACGCCCGCGAGTACGGCCAGGGCACCGGGCTCGCCCGGGACTCGGTGCTCTGGTCGACCCTGGCCTCGATGGCCACCCTGTCGGTGATCAGCTGGTCCCTCTCCGCGTAGCCGGAGCCTCCCGGAGAGGTGACGACCACCCGTACACGGCACGACAGTTGTCCCCCGCGAGCCGTACAAAAGCGGGGAACCGGGGCCCTCGCCGGACTCCCGGTGGAATGCTGGCGCCCATGAGCCAACCGGACCTTCGTTCCGCAGAGTTCCACCACTGTCCGTCCGTCGTCACGCTGCCGCAGGCGGACGTGGACCACTACAACACCGTTCCGCGCGGTGCCTTCCTGATCGATCCGCGCCTGCGCTGCGACCTCGCCGGCGGGCACGGCGGCACCCATTCCGCGCTGGTCCAGGGCGTGGGCTACGACCTGCACTGGGCGTCCTGGCCCGAGTACCTGGTCGAGGTCGGGCCGCGCTGCCCGGCCGTCGGCCCGTACGAGGGTCCGGAGCCGCCGCGCGACCCCGACATCTGCCTGCTGCGCGAGGACCACCCCGGGCCGCACTACGGCGAGACCTGGTTCTGACGCCCGCATGGTCCCGCATGGTCCCGCGCCGTCCCGTGCAGGCGCGGGACGGCCGGCGGGGCGGGGGTCAGTAGATCAGGTACCCCGGGCGGTGTCCTTCGTCGTCGATCTCCCCGGTGGCCTGCGCCCGCAGCTTGCGGGACAGCTCCTCCAGGGCTCTGGAGGCCGCGACCTCCTCACCGATCCTGGCGAGCGGGCGGTCGTCCGTGCTCTTCATCGACTCCCCGTGGGCGCGCAAGCCCGGCGCCCGCGCACCGATCAGCCTGGCCTCGCACGCCGTGTGCACTCCGTCTTCCTCGAAGCTCAGCTCCACGTCCCACTGGTTGTGCATGCCACACCTCCTGGCAGCGGCCCCCTCGCGCCTGTCCGGACCGGCACGGACGGTGAGCCGTGGCGGCCGCTCACACCAGCGTGCGCCCGTCCGGCCGGTGGCGGCAAGCGGGCCCGGCCCGGGGCTGCGGACCCGGCCCCGGAACCGGCTCGCCCGCCCCGGATCTCCCGGCCCCGGCTGCTCTCCGCCGCCGGCCGGGCCGCGTCGCCGCCCCGGCGGTACGCTGACGGAAGCGCGCCGCGACCGCCGACCGAACCCGGACCCGCCGGCGCGGCGCGGGCAGTGACAACCGGGTGGTCCCTCCGTGGCGGTCTTCCTCCTCGCCCTCAGTGCCGCCTGCTGCCTGGGCCTCGGCTTCGTCCTCCAGCAGCACGCGGCTCAGCGGGCGCCCCGTGCCGACCTGCTGCACTGGCGGCTGCTCCTGGACCTGATGCGGATGCCCCAGTGGCTGCTCGGCACCGGGTTCATGGTGTGCGGACTGATCCTGTCCGCGCTCGCCCTCAACCAGGGCGAGGTGTCGCTCGTCGAGCCGCTGCTCGCGACCAACCTGCTGTTCGCCATGGCGCTCTCCCGGGTGCTCACCCGCCAGACCCTCGGCCGCTCGGGCTGGGCCGGGGTGCTGCTGCTCGGCCTCGGGGTGACGGCGTTCATCGTGGCCGGGCGGCCCACCGGCGGCGGTGCGCCCGCCGGGGAACTGCGGCACTGGCTGGTGGTCGGCACGGTGGTCGGGCTGACCCTGCTCCTGGTCTCGTTGGCCCGGCGGCTGCCGCTGTTCGAGGAGGCCACCCTGCTGGCCCTCGCCGCCGGCCTGCTCTACGGACTCCAGGACGCGCTGACCCGCACCACCACGCAGCGCCTCGACCACAGCGGGCTGGACGCGGTGCTGCGCAGCTGGCAGCCGTACGCGGTGGTGGCGGCGGGCGTGGTCGGGCTGCTGCTGGTGCAGAGCGCCTTCGAGGCCGCGCCGCTGCGGATGTCCCTGCCGGCGCTGACCGCCGCCCAGCCGCTGTCCGGGATCGCCTGCGCGGTCGGCTTCCTCGGCGACCGGCTGCGGGTAACGCCGGGTGCGCTGGCCTGGCAGTGCGCCGGACTGCTGGCCATCGTGGTCGGGGTGATCGTGATCGGCCGCCACCCGGCGATGCCGGGCAGCGTCCGCGAAACCCTGGAGAGCGTCGGGGCGCCACCGCAGGACGAGCGGCCCGGGGAAGGCCCCGGAGGCCGTCCGGGAGACGGTCCGGCCTGACCACCGGCGCCGGACCGTAATTCGCTTGACCGGGCCACGGGTCGACGCTGCACTGTGGCGGGGCACCCGAGCCGTGGTGCCGTCGTCATCCAGGGGAGGAAACGGCAGCGATGGAGATCCGTCCGACAACCGATCAGGACCTCGACGTCTACGTCGACACGCTCCATGCCGCGTTCGGGCTCTTCCCGGAAACCCCGACCGACGGCGGCGGGCTCTGGTGGTCGGCGGCCGAGATGGACCGCAACCTGCTCGCCGTGACGGCGGAGGGGCGGCCCGTCGGCACCGCCGGCGCGTACACCTTCGAGCTCACCCTGCCCGGTGAGGCCATCGTCCCCACCAGCGGGGTGACCGGCGTCGGCGTCCTGCCCTCGCACCGGCGCCAGGGCGTGCTCACCGCGATGATGCGGCGCCAGCTCGCCGGGTTCCGGGCCCGCGGGGAGTTCCTCTCCGTGCTGCTGGCCTCCGAGGCCGTGATCTATCGCAGGTTCGGCTACGGACCGGCGACCTACACGCAGCGGCTGACGGTGCCGCGCCACCGGGCCGCCTTCACCCTCCCCCGGGCGCGCGGAACGGCCGACACCGCGGCGCCCGGCCCGGGCGCCGGCTCGATCGAGCTGCTGCGGCGGGCCGAGTGCGGCGAGATCCTGGAAGCGGTCTACGACCGGTACCGCCGCACGCAGCCCGGCGCGCTGTCCCGGCCGCACCGCTGGTGGGCCTTGGGCGCGGGCCGGCCCCCGGTCTCCTCGGCCTCGCGCTACGTCGCCGTCCACCGGGATGCCAGCGGTGTCCCGGACGGCTACGCCAGCTACTCGCTCGACGACGGCACCTTGACGGTCGACGAGACCATCGCCACCGACGACGCCGTCGCCACGGCCCTGGCCCGGTTCGCGCTCGAACACGACCTGGTCTCGCAGGTCGTGTTCAAGCACGTTCCGTCCGACCACCCGCTGCGCTGGCAGCTCGCGGACTTCAACGCCGGCGAGGGGAGCAGCAGCACCGACTGGCTCTGGGTGCGGCTGCTGGACGTCCCGCGGGCGCTGACCTCGCGCGGCTGGTTCGTGGACGGCGAGCTCGTCCTCGACGTCGACGACCCGTTCCTCGGCGAGCACGGCCGCTATCTGCTGACCGTCCGGGACGGGAAGGCCGAGTGCGTCCCGACGGACCGGGAGCCCGACCTGTCCCTGGACGTGAGCGACCTGGGCTCGGTCTACCTCGGCGGCACCACCCCGAGCACGCTCGTGCGGGCCGGGCACATCCGGGCCCACCGCCCGGGCGCGGCCGCCCTCGCCGACGCCCTCTTCGGCGCCGAGCGCGCCCCGCACTGCCTGCACTGGTTCTGACCGGCCGGTTCTGACCGGCTGGTTCTGACGGACTGGTTCTGACCGACGGGTTCCGGCCGCACGCTCGCCTCGCCGCCCCTGCGCGACAGGCCTACGGGCGTGCCGGGACCGGCGCGGGCGCAGGCTCGGGCTCGGGCTCGGGCTCTGTCCCCGGCTCGGGCTTCGCCTCGTCGGCGGTACCCGTCCGGCCGCGCCGGCGGTCCATCTCGCGCCACTCCGGCCGCAACCCGGCCAGGTTGGTGGAGGCGAAGTAGAGGGCGCCGCCCGCGATCAGCGTGGGTATCAGCCCGACGAGGCCGACCGCTGCGCCGGCCAGCAGGCCGCCGAGCGGGATACCGGCCCAGGCGAGGGAGTCGCCGAGGGCGTGGACGCGGCCGAGCAGGTGGCGGGGCACCCGCTCGAAGAGCACCGCGCCGAGGATCGGGTTGAGGAAACCGCCGCCGAAGCCGCCGACCGCGAAGACCGTGAGCACCACCCACAGCGGCGCGCCGCACGCGAGCACCAGGAAGCGCGGGGCCCCGACGAGCAGGTAGCCTGCGAAGAACACCGTCCGGCGGGGCAGCCGGTGGGCGATGGCCGCCGCGATCAGGCTCCCGACGACCGCCGTGATCCCCCCGGCGGTGCCGGTCAGGCCGATGGCGGCCGGGCCGTTCCCCGACTCCCGCGCCCAGACCGGCAGGAGGACCGTGATGAACCCGGCGTCGAGCAGGTTGGTGATGCCGACCAGCACCGTCACGGTGAGCAGCAGCGGGTCGGAGCGCAGGAAGGTGAAGCCCTCGCGGAACATCCGCCAGTAACCCGCCGGTTCGGCCCCGGACTCGGCCTCGGCCTCGGCCTCGGCGGCCTGCTCGGCAGCGGGTGCCGGGGCTGCCGCGCGCCCCATCCCGCGCGGCAGGGCGAAGGCGATGACGAGGGACCCCAGGGCGAAGGTGGCGGCGTTGAGCGCCAGCCCGGCCAGCGGGCCCATCAGCGCGACCAGCCCGCCACCGACCGCCGGGCCGACCGTGGAGGCCAGCCGTTCGGTGACGCCGGAGAGACCGGTGGCGCGCTCCATCGGCACCCGGGCGCGGTCGGCGGCCTCCGGGACCATGACCGACTTGGCCAGATCCCCCGGGCCGCGCATCGCGCCGATCACCGCGACCATCGCCAGCAGCACCCCGAACGGCAGCAGCCCCAGGGCGTGCAGCAGCGGGACCAGCCCGGCCGCGACGGCGCTCACCAAGTCCGTCGTCCAGGACACCACCCGCGGCCCGAGCCGGTCGACCAGCGGCCCGGTCAGCGCCTTGACCAGCACGTACGGCGCCATCTCGGCGAAGGCGACCAGGCCGGTCATGGTGGCGCTGCCGGTGGTGGCCAGGACGAACCAGGGCAGGGCGATGGCCGAGACACGCGTCCCGGTGATGGAGACGGCCATCGCGGAGAGCACCCCGACTAACGGCCGGAGGCTGCGCGCGGGTGCGTCGGCGACGGTGGTCATCGGGACCCCGCCTCACCGGTATCGGTGTCGGTGTCGCTGTCGGTGTCGGTGTCGGTGCCAGCGTCGGCGCCGACGCTCGCGTCGGGCAGCACGTGGACGACCACGGAGACCCGCTCGGTGCCCTCCGGGGCCGGCCCCTCCGCATCCAGCGCGCGGTAGCGCCGCACCACCGCGGACAGATCAGCGGCCAGTTGCTCGGCCTCCTCGGGGGTGAGCTGCAACAGCACGTCGCTGAGGCCGACCGCCTTGCGCCACTCCCGCGGCATCGTCTCGAAGGCGTCGACCGACCGCTGTGCGACCAGGGCGTGGGCGGTGAGGACGGACCGGAGGAAGCCGACGGCCGTGTCGGGCTCCTCGTCGGCCATGTCGTCACCCGTCCAGACGGTGAACTTGTGGGCCGAACGCCACCACCGCTCACGGGCGTTCCCGCGCTCGGGATCCTCCTCGACGAAGCCCGCGGCGGCGAGCTGGCGGAGGTGGTAGCTGGTCGCCCCGGAGTTGAGCCCCAACTGCTCGGCGAGCCTGGTCGCCGTGGAGGGGCCGTGCTTGCGCAGCAGCCCGACCACCTGCATGCGCACGGGGTGGGCCATCGCCCGCATGCCCTTGGCCGTGAGGACGATGTGCGGGTCATCGCTGTGCATCCAGCCGCGTTCATCGGTCATGGCAGGAGCGTAGAACCGCAAAGACATCTTTGCAAAGGGTTTTTTGCGAAGAAGCCTTTGCGGTGAAGAGCGGAGCCCTGGGGCCGTCCGCCAGCCGTTCGTCAGTCGTCCGTCAGTCGTGCGCGACCACCAGCAGCAGCACCACCGTCAACCCGCCGCCCGGCGTGGCCTCCACCGCCAGCCGCCCGCCCGCCGCCAGCACCAGGCTGTGCACGGCGGGCCCGACCGGCCCGTCGGAGCGGGCGCCCGCGAGCAGCCACTCCCGCGCCCCGGGCAGCTCGGACGACCCCCGGTCGGCCACCCGGATCTCCACCCGCCCGCGCGGTCGCGCCGCCCCGCTCAACCCGGCCGCCCGCAGGGCCGTCGCGGCCGCGCCCGGCCCGCCCGCCACCTCGGCGCGGACCAGCACCCGCCCGCCGGGCGGGTTGCGCCGGATCGCGTGGTCGACCAGGCCGGCGAGCGCGGCCTCCAGCCGCCGGGCGTCCGCGGCCACCACCGGCAGCCCCGGCGCCAACCGGGTCGTCACCGCCGCCGCCCGGCCGCCGCCGCGCACCACCTTGCGGACCACCTCGGCCACCTGGGCGTGCCGCGCCTGCGGCTCGCAGCCGGCCTGCCGGCCGGTCCACTCGACGCGCTCCAGTTCCGGCCGGGACAGCGCCCGGGGCCCTGCCATCTCGCCCGGTCGGAGCGGTCCCGGTTCCTCGCCCGCCACCGCGCCGCCGGGCCCGCCCGTGCGGCCGGGGCCACCCGGCCCGCCGAGGGCGCCGAGCGCCCTGGCCCCCGATGCGACATAGCCCCAGAGCTTCCCGCTTGCCATCGCCCTGCCCCTCGCGCATCGCCGGCGGCCGTCATCAGTGCCGCGGCCGACCGGCGCGGGCCGCTTCCCAGGCCCTGCTGTCAGCCTGCACCTCACTCGTTCGGGTGACAATCCGGCTCCGGGACGCGAACCGGGCACCACCCCCGCCGGTCGGCCGGCGCCACACCCGCCGACCGGCGGGGCAGGCCCGGCCACCGGCCCATCCGGGGCCCGCGACGCGACGCCGCCGGCGCGGGGCCGGGCCTCACGAACTCCCTTCGCCCGCCCGGAGGTCCGCCGCCCGGGCCGGAGCCCGGAGACCCCCCTAGACTGGCCCCATGCCCCGGCTCAACGACCAGGTGCGGGAGCTGCTCCAGGAGTACGCCGACCTGATCAACATCACCGGCGGGGACGCCTTCCGGGCGCGGGCCTACGAGAAGGCCGCCCGCGCGGTGGGCGGCCACTCCGAGGACGTCGCCGGCCTGGACGTCAAGGGCCTGCAGCAGATCCCCGGCGTCGGGAAGTCCACCGCCGAGAAGGTCGCCGAGTACCTCTCCACCGGACGGATCGCCGCCCTGGAGACCCTGCGCGCCGAAGTCCCGTCCGGGGTGCGGGAGATGACGGCCGTGCCCGGTGTCGGCCCCAAACGCGCCCTCGCCCTCCACCGCGACCTGGGCATCGCCTCCGTCGACGACCTGGCCGAGGCGGTCCGCTCCGACCGGCTGTCCGGCGTGGCGGGCTTCGGCGAGCGCAGCGGCGAGAAGATCCTGCACGGCATCGAGTTGCTGCGGCGCTCCGGCGGCCGCACGCTGCTCGACGCGGCCACCGAACTGGCCGAGCAGCTCGTCGCCACGCTGTCCGCCGTGCCCGGCTGCACCCGCTGCGCGTACGCGGGGTCGCTGCGCCGGATGCGCGAGACGGTCGGCGACGTCGACGTGCTGGCGACGGCCGCCGACTCCGCCCCGCTGATGGCCGCGCTCACCGGACTCCCGTACGTGGCCGAGGTGATCGTGAGCGGTCCGACCAAGACCTCGGTGCGCACCACCGGGGGTGTGCAGGTGGACCTGCGGGTCGTCCCGGAGGAGGACTGGGGCGCGGCACTCGTCTACTTCACCGGGTCGAAGGCGCACAACATCAGGCTGCGCACGATGGCCGTCCGGGCCGGGCTGAAGCTCTCGGAGTACGGCCTGTTCCGAACCGCCGCCGAGGGGGCGGACGGCGAGGGGGTGGACGGCGAGGGAACGAACGACGAAGGCGCCGACGGCGCCAAGGTGGCGTCCGCGACCGAGGACGAGGTGTACGCGGCACTCGGCCTGCCGTGGATCGCGCCGCCGCTGCGCGAGGACCGGGGCGAGATCGAGGCCGCCCTGCGCGGTGAACTCCCCGACCTGGTCCAGGAGTCGGACCTGCGCGGCGACCTGCACACGCACACCGACCTGACCGACGGCCTGGCCACCCTGGAGGAGATGATCGACACCGCGGCCGCCCGCGGCTACTCCTACTACGCCGTCACCGACCACGCCCCGGACCTGGTGATGCAGCGGATGACGGACGAGAAGATGCTCGCCCAGCGCGAGCAGCTGCGCCGACTCGCCGACCGCCACCGGAAGCTGCGCCTCCTGCACGGCACCGAGCTGAACATCGGCCCGGACGGCGGGGTGGACTGGCCGCCCGGGTTCCTGGCCGGCTTCGACGTCTGCGTGGCCTCCGTGCACTCGCACTTCACCGCCGACCGGGCCGCCCAGACCCGCCGGCTGATCCGCGCCTGCGAGAATCCGCACGTGCACGTCATCGGCCACCTCACCACCCGGAGGATCGGCCGCCGCGGCCCGATCGACGTCGACCTGGACGCGGTGTTCGCGGCCGCCGCGCGCACCGGCACCGCGATCGAGATCAACAGTTCCCCGCAGCGGCTCGACCTGCGCGACGAGGACGTCCTGCGGGCGAAGCGGCACGGCGTCCGCTTCGCGATCGACAGCGACGCCCACGCCACCGGGCAGCTCGCCTATCCGCGCTTCGGCATCGGCACGGCGCAGCGCGGCTGGCTCACCGCCGAGGACGTGATCAACACCTGGCCCTGGCAGCGGCTGAAGCGTTTCCTCCGCAAGGACGCGCTGCGCTGAGCGGCCCACCGGGCACCCGGTGAGCGGCCCCCGCGCTCGGGGCCGCCCACCGTACGGTCAGCTCGACGCCGCCCCGAGCCCACCCCGATACAGCCCTGCGGTCACTGCTCCGCGAACGAGGCCCCCGGCGTGGCCAGCACCCGGGCCGCGCTGCGGTGCCCGAGTCCGGCGGCCAGATGCAGGTCACCGGCCTCCAGGAAGCCGGCCAGGAATCCTGCCGCGAAGGCGTCCCCCGCGCCGGTGAGGTCGCGCACCTCGCTCACCGGCGGCACGGGCACCGTGAACGGCGCGTCCCCGGGCACGTCGACGGTGGTCGCCTCGGCGCCCGCCTTGGTGACCACGGTGGTGGCCGCCAGCCGGGCCCGCTCCGGCCCCGGCCGCCCGCCCACCAGCAGGCCCAGGTACTCCGCCTCGGACCGGTTGGCGAACACGAAGGTCGGCGCCAACTCGGCCAGCAGGGCGAGGAAGCGCTCCCGTCCGTACTGCTCCAGCATGCCGGTCGAGGAGGCGTCCACCGAGGTGGTGCCGCCCGCCCGCCGGACCCGCGCCAGCGCGTCCACCGCGGAGCGGCCGACCGGATCGCCGTCGAAGGAGTAGGCGGGCACGTGCAGGTGGGTCAGGCCGGCCAGCCACTCGTCCGGCACCCGGTCCAGCAGCTTGGCCGCGCCACGGTCGGGCAGCATGGTCCGTTCGCCGGTCTGGTCGATCAGGACCACGATGCTGCCGGTCTGGCCGCGCCGGGCGACCCGTACGTCCACGCCGTGCCCGGTCAGCTCGGCGACGATGCCGTCCCCGACCGGGTCGGCGCCGACGCAGCCGATGAACCGGGCCGGGTACTGGCCGGCGGCGAAGCTCGCCACGTTCGCCGCGCTGCCGCCGCGCCGCCGGAAGACCTGGGCGCTGGAGTCGGTGCCGTGCCGCAGCGGGCCGTCGACCCAGACGACGATGTCCTCGACGAGGTCGCCGAGCACCCCCAGCACGGGTCAGGCCCCGCTGCGGGCGGCGGCCGCCAGTGCGGTCGCGATCTGGCCGCCGAGCCGAACGTTGCCCCGGTAGACCTCGACGTTGACCTCCAGGCTGCGGCCGTGGGTGTCGCGCTGGATGTGGTCGAGCAGGAACGGCGTGGAGGCGTTGCCGGTGACGCCCTGGCGCTCGGCCTCGGCCCAGGCGCGCTCCAGGATGCCGTCGAGCTCCTCCGGCGGCAGCTGCTTGGCGGGGTCCACCGGGTTGGCGATCAGGACGGCCTGCGGCAGGGCGAGGCGGTCGCGGGCCTCGATCAGCCGCGCGGCCTCCTCGGGCGATTCGACGCTGAAGTTGATCTCGTGTCCGGAGTCGGTGACGTAGAAGCCGGGGTACTTGCGGGTGCGGTAGCCGATGACCGGGATGTTGAAGGTCTCGAAGCGCTCCAGGGTGGCCCGGATGTCGAGGATCGACTTGACGCCCGCGCTGATCACGGTGACCGGCGTGGCGGCCAGGGTGGTCATGTCGGCCGACTCGTCGAAGCTCTCGGAGGCGCCGAAGTGGACACCTCCGAGGCCGCCGGTGGAGAACACCCGGATACCCGCCCGGTGGGCGAGGAAGGCGGTGGCGGCGACGGTGGTGCCGCCGTGGCGGCCGAGCGCGGCGACCACCGGCAGGTCGCGCAGGCTCACCTTGTCCAGGCCGTCCGTCGCGGACAGTTCGGTGATCTGCTCGGTGCTCAGACCGACCGTGGGCACGCCCGCGTGCACGCCGATGGTCGCCGGGACGACGCCCGCCTCGCGCAGCTGTCGCTCGGCCTCCAGCGCGACGGCCAGGTTGCGGGGGCGCGGCAGGCCGTGGGTGAAGATGGTCGATTCCAGCGCGACCACGGGCCGGCCGTCGGCCACGGCCTGCGCGACCTCCGCGGAGACGTGGATGGCCCGCGCGGAACGGGTGGCCGGCGCGGAGCCGGCGGCTTCGGGGGTGCTGGGGGGCAGTCCGGTCATGGTCGGATCTCTCTGTGAGATGCCACTGCGGTGGGGCAACGTGTCGCTCAGCGTATGGACGGTTCGCATCGGAATCCAGAATGAGTCCTGGGGCTTTCCATAGGCTCAGACCTATGAGTTGGCTTAGGCTTGGGCCATGGGCTTCACCTTGCGTCAGCTTGAGGTCTTCCTCACCGTCGCCGAGACACTGCACTTCGGACGGGCCGCCGAACGGCTGCACATCTCCCAGCCGACGGTCAGCCAGGAGGTCGCCCGGCTGGAGCGGACCGTCGGTGTCGAGCTGTTCGACCGCAGCCGCCGCTCGGTGGCGCTGACCGAGGCCGGCGAGGTGATGGCCGCCGAGAGCGCCCGGCTGCTCGGGCACGCCGAGACGCTGCTGGCCCGGGTGCGGCTGCACGAGGAGTCCCGGCTGGGGACGGCCCGGATCGTCGCCTCCCCCAGCGTGGTGAACCGACTGCTGCCCGCCGTGGTCAGCCGCGCCGAACAGGAGCTGCCCGCACTCACCACCGCCGAGGTCGCCGTCGACACCGGCCAGGTCTCCACCGCGCTGGCCGCCGAACTCGCCGACATCGGCCTCGGCCGCTTCCTCGACGAGGTGGCCGGCTACCGGCTGGAGCGGATCGCCGACGAGCCGGTGCGGGTCGCCCTCGGCCGGGACCACCCGCTGGCCGGCCGGACGAGCGTGCGCCTCGGCGAACTGCGCGACCTGCCGCTGCTGCTGTGGCCGCGCGAGCAGCACCCGCGCTACTACGACCACGTGCTCGGCCTGTGCGCGGACCACGGCGTCGACCCACCGGTGCTGGTCAGCCCGCCGCGGATCGTCGGCTCCCGGCTCTACCTGCTCGCCCGCAACCGCGCGTTCTCGCTGGTGCCCGGCTCGATGACCGGCCACCTCACCGAGGACGTGGCCACCGTCCGGCTGGACGGCCGGGCCACCCTGCCGCTGGAGATGCAGTGGCGGCTGGACGACCGCCGGCCCCGGCTGGCCACCCTGCGCGACCTGATCCGCCAGGAGGCGGCGGCCCTGGAGGCCGACTAGGACCCGGCCGATGTTGCCGGGCCCGGATCGGCCGGACAGGACCCGGCCACTCGTGACGGGTCACGCCGGGCACCCCAAGCGCCCCTCGGGCGAATCCTTGACGCTGGCATGCCACCGCCGAAAGGATGCCCGGACCGCCCACCCGGCCCGCGGCAGCGCCCGCCGGCCGCCCGACCCCTGGGGACCAGCCTTGGCCGTCCGCCCGCTGCTTCGCCGCGCCGCCCGCCTCCTCGGCGCCGCCGCCCTGACCCTCGCCGGCACCCTCACCGCCGCCGCCCCCGCCCACGCCGACTTCGGCACCGACTACCACGACCCGGTCACCGCCACCCGGCCGCTCACCCGCCCCGACACCCGCTCCTGCACCGTCGAGGTGATGCACGACCAGCAGTTCCGCAACGGGTACGGCAACCCGCCCGACACCCCGTACACCACCACCCTCACCCCGCCCGCCGACTGTGCCGGGCCCTGGTCGGCGGTGGTCCTGGACCTCCACGGGCAGGTCGCCGGGCGGCAGTTCGACCGCATCTTCAGCGCCCGCGTCGGCGGCGTCCAGGTGCTGCTGTCCTCCACCCCCGAGCCGTCCAAGGACGGCATCGAATGGAAGCTGGAGCACGATCTCACCCGCTACGCCCCGCTGTTCGCCGCCGGCCCGCAGCCGTTCTCCCTCGACCTCGCCAACGTCACCGACGCCACCTACACCGGCGTCTTCACCATCAGCGCCAGCGTCACCTTCTACACCGCGAACGACCACTGGCCGGCCGCCCGCGCCGCCGACCGCCTGCTCACCACCGGGCCGTTCGCGCTCACCCAGGCCGCCCCCGCCGCCACCCGCGAACTCACCTTCCCGCAGAACCTCGAACGCCTCACCGCCGAGGTCTACACCCGGGGCGGCGGCGCCTGCGAGGAGTTCGCCTACGCCTCCGCGCCCGACGCCTTCGTCAGCGCCAACCCCGGCCTCGGCTCCTGCGGCAAGGGCCCGTTCCGCGAACTGCGGCTCACCGTCGACGGGCGGACGGCCGGCGCGGTCTGGCCCTACCCCGTCATCTACACCGGCGGGTGGGACCCGCTGCTCTGGCGGCCCGTCCCCGGCGTCTTCGCCTTCGACCTGCCCGCCTACCGGCTCGACCTCACCCCCTACGTCGGACTGCTGCTCGACGGCCGCCCGCACACCGTCGGCATCGCCGTGAACGCCACCGAGGCGCAGAACAACGACACCTGGACCGGCCAGGTCAACCTCTTCGCCGACGTCGACCACGGCGCCGCCCGCACCACCGGGCGGCTCACCGACCACCGGGTCGCCCCCGAGGCCGCCGCCGACACCCGGCTCACCGACCACGGCGGCGGCAGCGGCGACTGGACCGTCACCGCCGGCCGGCACGACCTCGCCCGCGGCTGGGTTCAGACCTCGCACGGCCGGATCACCACCGAGGTCCGCGACGACCTCGCCTTCCGCTCCGCCCAGCAGCTGCGCGACAGCGGCAACGACGTGACCCTGCACAACCGCACCGACCTCACCCGCACCACCGCCACCTGGGGCGGCGGCCCGCACCGCACCACCACCGTGCGCGAGGGCGAACCGCTGGACGTCACCTACCGCGTCACCCACGACGCCGCCGGCAACACCGACCAGAGCACCGCCATGGACCTCGGCTACCACCGCGAGACCACCGCGGCCACCGGCGGCCACGTCACCGAGCGCTCGACCGTCGACCACACCCTGCGCCCCACCGCCCGCCGCCACGACGGCGACTCCACCGTCCGCACCGGCACCAGCACCGAGGACTACCGCAGCACCGGGCCCGACGGGCCGTACCACCGCACGCTCTCCTTCGTCGACGGCTGGCCGAAGCCGTAGCACCGCCCCGAACCTCCCGACTTGCGAAATCCGTCCGATTTCGGGCGGTTGACCCCTGGTGCACACGGCGTGGGAAGCGCATGATGGGAGGTGGACCTGCGAGGCAGCTGAAGGAGTTCGACCGCAGGAGGCAGTGGTGACAGATCGAGACGGATCAGGGTCTGCCACTGGTACTACCTCGGTCGACGATCGAACTGCCGGCCGGAGGACACGATGTCCGGAGGCCACCCCCGCCTCGTAGGTTCCCCGCGTCCACGGAGCGCCCCCTCGGCTCCGTGGACGCGTCCGTCGCGGCAGGGCCCGTCACGGCGGCGCCCGTGCCCGCGGGGCCCACCGCCGCGGCAGCCGTCACCGCGGCACCGGGTCGCCCATCTCCCGGGCCTGGACGGCGATGCCGACCCGACTCGACCCGGCTCTCCCCGTCCGCCGCCGATGCGGACCGGCGGGAAGTTCACGTCGCGGCCCCGGCGCGGTTCACCGACGCCCGGTGAGGCTGGCGGCCATGAACGCTTCCAGTGAACATCCGCCCGTCAGCCGGCGCGGCATCCTGGCCGGCGCCACCGGTCTCGGTCTCGGCGGCGCCGTCTCCCTCTCCGGCATCGCGGCCACGCCCGCCGCCGCCTCCCCGCTGCTGCTGGAGCGGCCGGACCGCTCCGGCGCCCCGCGCGTCGCCGGGCTGCACCTCCAGTTCGGCTCGGACGCCTCGCGCGAGGTCGTGGTCTCCTGGCACACCACCGCCTCGGTCGGCAACCCCCGGGTCCGGTACGGCACTTCGAACGGCGGTTTCGGCCGCAGCGTGCAGGCCGACACCAGCACCTACCGGGACGCCAAGTCCGGCACCGAGGTCCAGATCCACCACGCCCGGCTGAGCGGCCTGCGCCCCGACACGGACTACGTGTACGCCGCCGTCCACGACGGCGCCACGCCGGAGCTCGGCACCGTTCGCACCGCCCCGCGCGGCCGGGCCGCCTTCACCTTCACCAGCTTCGGCGACCAGGGCACCCCCACCCTCGGCAAGAAGACCGCCAACGGCTACGCCAACGACAACCTGGGCAGCCCCGCCGCCGGCGACACCACCGCCGGAGTCGAGCGGATCGCCCCGCTGTTCCACCTCGTCAACGGGGACCTCTGCTACGCCAACCTCGCCACCGACCGGGTCCGCACCTGGTCCGACTGGTTCGAGAACAACACCCGCTCCGCCCGCCACCGCCCCTGGATGCCCGCCGCCGGCAACCACGAGAACGAGCGCGGCAACGGCCCGACCGGCTACGGCGCCTACCAGGCCTACTTCGACCTCCCCCCGTCCGGCTCCGACGACGAACTGCACGGCCTCTGGTACGCGTTCACCGCCGGCGCGGTCCGCGTCATCAGCCTCAACAACGACGACGTCGCCTACCAGGACGCCGGCGACTCCTATGTCCACGGCTACTCCGGCGGTGCCCAGCAGCGCTGGCTGGAACGGGAGTTGGCCGCCGCCAACGCGAACCCCGAGATCGACTGGATCGTGGTCTGCATGCACCAGGTCGTCATCTCCACCGCCGACAAGTTCAACGGCGCCGACCTCGGCATCCGCGAGACCTGGGTGCCGCTGTTCGACAAGTACGGCGTCGACCTGGTGGTCTGCGGCCACGAGCACCACTACGAGCGCTCGCACCCGATCCGCGGCCAGCAGCAGACCGACACCCGCACCCCCGTCCCGGTCGCCACCGACACCCGGACCATCGACACCACCCGGGGCACCGTCCACATGGTGATCGGCGGCGGCGGCACCTCCGCCCCCTCCAACGGCCTCTTCTTCGAACCCGCCAAGGCCCGCGTCATCACCGGCGTCGGCGCCGTCGACCCGGCCACCGGAAAGCGGCCCCCGCAGTACGTGATCGAGGACGCCCCCTGGTCGGCCTTCCGCGACGCCGACAACCCGTACGGCTTCGCCGCCTTCGAGGTCGACCCGGGCGAGCGCGGCGGCCGGACCACCATCGACGTCACGTACTACTCCGTCAGCGGCCCGTACGGAGACCTCGTCCCCGTCGACCGCTTCACCCTCACCCGCCCGCGCGGCGCCCGCGGCGGCGGCCGGGGACGCTGACCCCGGCCGCGCCCGGCGGGGTGGCGCGCTCACCGGCCGCCACCCCGCCGGGCGCGATACCGTTCCTCCGCGCGCCCGAACGCACCGAACGCACCGATCACGCCGATCACACCGAACGCCTGAACGCCCTGAACGCCCTGGAGGCCCGCCCGATGCCCGTCGACCGCCCCACCGACGGCAAAGGAAGCGCCGACCGCCCCGACTACGGCCGACTCGCCGCCGTCGGCCCGTACTTCGCGCTCGACACCGCCGCCACGCCCGGCGCGGGGCCGCCCCCGGGCTTCCGGCCGCTGCCCGAGCTGTACGGCACCGGGCCGGACCCGCCGCTGGCCCGGCGGATCCGGGTGGTGGCGCAGCGGCTCGGCACCGCCGAGCCCCGGGTCGCCGCGTCGATCCTGCACCTCGGACTGGCCGCCCGGTTCTGGTCGGTGGGCCTCGGGGCGGCCGTCCTGCTGGGTACGGTCCCGACGCTGGAGCACGCCTGGGTACGGATCCCGGACCAGGGGCCGCTCGACCTCTGGACGCCGCCGGAGCCCCCGGTCCCCGCTCCGTCGTCCACTTCGCTCCCCACTTCGCTCCCGCTAGCCGACCAGCTGTACGAGGCCGTCCTGGTGGGCCAGTTGGAGCCGCTGGCGGCGGCGGTGCGGTCCGCCGCCCCGCTCTCCGCCCGGCTGCTGACGGGCAACGCCGCCTCCGCCCTGGCCGGCACGCTGCGGGTCCTGGACGCCCACGCGCCGGTCCCCGCAAGGGCGTTGGTCGCGGAGCTGCTCGCGCGCCCGCCGCTGGCCGGTACCGGGACGCTGCGGACCGGTCCGCACGGCGCCGCCTTCCGGCGGACCAGCTGCTGCCTGTACTACCGGGTGGGGCCGGGCGCCGGGGTCTGCGGCGACTGCTGCTTCACCCGGCCGCCCGCACCACGGCGGGACTGATACATCCAGGAGTGCAGGTCATATCCGAGCCTCCCGCCACCCGTCACCCGTCAGCCGTCAGCCGTTCGTCCGCCAGCCGTTCGTCCGCCAGCCGGAGGTGCCCCCGCACCAGGTGGTGCACGCAGGCGACGGTGTGCACCTCGGCGGCGGCCCGGGCCCCGGCCGCGTCGCCGGCCAGGACGGCGACCAGGATCTCCCGGTGCTGCTCGGCGAACCGTTCCTGGTCGGGGCCGTGCGGTGCGGGCAGCCAGAGCAGCGGCCCGAGTTCGGCCTGGAGCCGGACGGCGAGCCGGGCGAGGCGCACGGACTGGGCGGCGACGGCGAGTTCGATGTGGAAGCGGGCGTCGGCGCGGCGCTGTTCGGCGGGCCCGGCGGCGTCGCGCAGGTCGTGCACCAGCCGGGTGAGCCGGGGCGCGAGGTCGGTGGGGGCGCGTTCGGCAGCGAGCCGGGCGGTGGTGCCGGAGACGGCCAGTTCCTCGTCGCCGAGGTCACGCAGGTCGACGGTGGCGAGGTCGCGCAGCCGGGCGAGCTGGAGGCGTTCGGAGCCCTCGGCGGGGGTGCGGACGAAGCTGCCGCCGTTGCGGCCGCGCCGGGTCTCGATCAGGTCGGCCTCGCGGAGCAGGGCGAGCGCCTCGCGGACGGTGCCGTTGGCGACGCCGAGCTGGCCGGAGAGGTCGTTCTCGCTGGGTAGTTGATCCCCGTCGGCGACCAGGCCGAGGGCGATCGCCTCGCTGATCCGACGGGCCACGGCATCGGCGCGGCCGAGGTCGGTCAGCGGCGCGAGGACGGCGCTGAGCAGCGGGGTCGCGCTCCCGATCGTCGCCACGCCGACCCTCTCCTCGATCACCGTCGGACTGGGTGCTTCCGGCAGGGTACCCCCGGTCGGGCACGCACCCTTGCCGGTAGAAACCCGATCTCGTATGTTTTCCCGCGATCCCGGTCCGAGCACCACCCCCGGTAAGCCCTCACGCGTCACGCCACGTTCCCAGGAGCAGGAGCAGGTCATGACCGATGCCAGCGCACGTGCCACCTCCCCGACCGGCCCCCTCCCCCCTCAGGGCCCCGACATCGGCGCCGACGCCGACGCCGCACGGCTGGCCGCCCTCGGCTACGCCTCCGAGTTCAAACGCGACATGAGCCTCTGGGCGAACTTCGCCCTCGGCTTCACCTACCTCTCCCCGGTCGTCGGCGTGTACACACTCTTCGCCTCCTCCCTCGCGACCGCCGGCCCGCCGATGGTGTGGAGCTTCCTGATCGCCGGGGTCGGCCAGTTGCTGGTGGCGCTGGTGTTCAGCGAGGTGGTCGCCCAGTTCCCGGTGGCGGGCGGGGTGTACCCGTGGGCGCGCCGGCTCTGGGGCCGCACCTGGGGCTGGCTGACCGGCTGGGTGTACCTGCTGGCGCTGATGTCCACCATCGCGGCGGTCTCCTACGGCGCCGGCCCGTACGTGGCCGCGCTGCTGGGCGTCGAACCGAGCACCGCGACGACCGTCTGGTGCGCGCTCGGCCTGCTGCTGCTCGCCACCGTGATCAACCTGGGCGGTACCAAGGTGCTGTCGGCGGCGGCCGTGTTCGGCTTCGCCGCCGAGCTGCTGGGCGCCCTGGCGGTCGGCGCCTGGCTGCTGCTGACCCACCGCTACCACGGGCTCGGCGTGGTCTTCGACCGCTTCGGCGCGGGCGACGGCGGCTCGTACACCGACGCCTTCCTGGCCGCCGGGCTGATCGCGGTCTTCCTCTTCTTCGGCTTCGAGGCGTGCGGCGACGTCGCCGAGGAGGTGCCGAACCCCGGTCGACAGATCCCCAAGTCGATGCGGCGCACCCTGTACGTCGGCGGCGCGGCGGCGATCGGCGTCAGCCTGGCGCTGGTGATGTCGATCCAGGACATCGGCGCGGTGGTCTCCGGCGACGACAAGGACCCGGTGGCCTCGGTGCTGCACGACGCGTTCGGCGCCACCGGCGCCCGGGTGGTGATCGGCGTGGTGCTGATCTCCTTCCTGTCCTGCGTGCTGAGCCTCCAGGCGGCGGCGAGCCGGCTGGCGTACTCCTTCGCCCGGGACCGGATGATCGTGGGCAGCCGGCTGCTCGCCACCGTCTCGGACCGCCTGCGGGTGCCGCCGTACGCGCTGCTGCTCGCGGCGGCGCTGCCGGGCGTGATCATCGTCGGCGCCTCGGCGCTCTCCGAGGGCGCCCTGACGAAGATCATCTCCTTCTCCAGCATCGGCATCTACCTGGCCTTCCAGATGGTGGTGCTGGCCGCCCTGCGCGCCCGGCTGCGCGGCTGGCGCCCGAGCGGGGACTTCCGGCTCGGCCGCTGGGGCCTGGCGGTGAACATCGGCGCGCTGGTGTACGGGCTCGCCGCGATCGTCAACATCTGCTGGGGCCGCACCCCGGACGCCGCCTGGTACGACGACTACCTCGTGCTGCTCTCGGCCGCGGCGGTGCTCGCGGCCGGCGGGCTCTACCTGCTGCTGGCCCGCCCGCACCTGCGCGGCGACGCCCCGTCCGGCGACGCGACGGCCCCCGCCGGGGACGCCCGATGACCCTCACCCCTGGAGGAATCCCCGTCGCCGCCTTCGGCCGCGTCCCGGACGACGGGCGCCCCGACAGCGCGCCCGGAGCCCGGAGCCATGAACCCGGAGCCATGAACCCGGAGTCACGGAACCTGAGCCATGAACCCGGAGCCATGAACCCGGAGTCACGGAACCTGAGCCGCGGAACCGGAGCCATGAGCCCGGACTCACGAACCGGAGCCGCGAAACCGGCCCGCGTCCGGCTTGTCCAGAGCCGGGCGCGGGCCGCCGGTCCCCACCCGGTGCCGATGCCCTCGACGGCGGGTGAAGCACTCGCGTGCGGTGCGGTCAGACCGCGACCGCCTCCGCCATCTCCTCCTCGGCCTCCACCGGGCCCTCCACCGCCCGGCGCCCGCGCCCCTCGTAGAGCGCGGCGGCCACCAGCGCGGCCCCGCCCAGCAGCAGCCAGACCACCAGGGTCACGACGTGCCCGCCGAGGCCCGCGCCGCCGTCGAAGTACAGGATGCTGCGCGCGCCCTCCAGGAAGCCGGCGCCGGTCCAGAAGCCGTGCAGCGCGCCGAAGAAGCCGTTCTGCAGCTCGGGCCGGAAGACGCCGCCGGAGCTGGTGAAGTTCAGCATCACGAACAGCACCATCAGGGCCAGGGTGGTCCACTTCTTCAGGAAGCTGTGCAGGCCGATGCCGATCAGGACGACGCCCGCCGAGTAGAGCCAGCCGAGCGCCCACACCGCGGCCAGGTCGTGGTCGACCACGTGGAAGACCGGTCCGGCGGTGACGATCCCGATCACGCTCACCACCAGCGACACCGCCACGCCGACCAGCGCCCGGATCCGCATGCTCAGCCCGGCACCGGCCGCGCCGATCACGGCGACGCTGGCGTAGGAGCCGATGCTCAGCGCGACCAGCAGGAAGAACAGGCCCTGGCCGGTCGGGTCGCCCTCGGCCGGGGTGGTGAGGTCGGTGACGTGCAGCGGCACGCCCTGCCGGTCGGTGACGTTGCTGAACACCGCCGTGGCGGCCACCGCCGAGGTGTCCGAGTTCCCCTTGGCGACGAGCAGTTCGGGGCTCCTGGCATCCGGGAGGAAGGCCCCCACCAGGTCGCGGTCGCGGAGCTGCTGCTCGGCGGCCGCCCGGTCGGGAAGGGTGCGGACGTCGACCGCCGCCCCGGCCTTGGCCTGGATCGCCTCTGCCAGGCCCCGCGCCTGCGGGGTGGTGCCGACCACGGCGACCTTCAGGTGGTGCGGCTCGGGCTGGTGGAAGGCGCCCTGGTAGGCGAGCGCCATGCCGAGGCACATCAGCAGCGGGGTGATCAGGTGGAGGGCGAGGTGCTTGAGCGAGTGCCCCAGGGTGGGCGCTGCGGCGGGGGTCTGGGGTGTGCTCATGGCGTTCGTACCGTCCTCCGGTGGCGTCGAGTCGAGTTGGGTGGCAAATACAACCATGAGGGGTGCCGAATGCGCCCACATCAGGTGGTAAATGCAACCATCTTGGATGTAGCTTACAACTATCTGACGCCGATCGAAAGCCGGCCGCCCCAGCGGGGGCACGGCCGAGCACTCAGGACAGCTCGAACACGCCGTACGAGAAGCCGTCCGCCCGCAGTTCCCCGTCCGCCACCCGCACGCCCCGCACCTCCAGCGGGCGCACCCCGCCGTGCTCCAGCCGCACCTCCCCCGGCTCCCGGCGCGGGTTCACCGCCACCAGGTAGCGTCCGGCCCGGGTGTACACCAGCGGGTACCCGGCGTGCCGGACCTCCACCCCGCCAGAGGCGCCCAGCCCCGGATGCGCCCGGCGCAGCGCGATCAGCCGCCGGACGGTGTGCAGCAGCGAGGTCGGATCGGCCCGCTGGGAGAGCACGTCCGGGCGCCGCGGGTCCGGGTCGACGGGCAGGTAGAGGCGCTCGGGCGGCGCGCTGGAGAAGCCCGCCGCCGGCCCCGGCTCCCACTGCATCGGGGTCCGCGAGCCGGCCCGGTTGTACCGCGGGCCGAGCACGCTGCCCTCGACGTCCGGCAGCCCGGGCAGGTAGCGCATGCCGATCTCGTCGCCGTAGTAGACGGCCGGCAGGGTGGGCCAGGTGAGCAGGAACGCGAAGGCGGCGGCCAGCTGCCCGTCGGTGCGCGGGCCGGTGGCCAGCCGGGAGAAGTCGTGGTTGGCGGTGGGCAGGGCGATGTGGCCGACGCCCTCGGTCGGTTCGGCGGCGGCGCGCCAGGCGTCCAGGAACACCTGCGGGGTACCGCGCCCCTCGGCCTCGAAGTAGCACGGGCCCTGCTGCCAGAACTCCTCGACCGTGCCGGCGCCGTTGTTCCACAGCGAGCGCAGCGCCAGGCCGTGGTCGGCGCCGCCGAACTGCAGGAAGAAGTCCGCGTGGAAGCCCGCCGCGACGGCGGCCGCCGGATCGCCCCACTCGGCGAACAGCGCGGCCTGCGGGTGGACGCGGTCCAGCCAGTCCCGCAGTCCGGTCCACAGCTTGGCGGTCTCCACCAGGCCCGGATCGTCCTTGACCAGCGAGGAGGCCATGTCGACCCGGAAGCCGGCCAGGCCGAGGCCGAGCCAGTGCGCCATGATGTCGCGCAGGGCCGCCCGGTTGGCGCGCGGGCCCTCGGCGTCCACCGGCTGTCGCCAGGGCTCCTCGGAACTCGGGCGCGCGTAGCCGAAGTTGAGCGCGGGCTGGCAGTCGAAGAAGTTCGGCCGGTACCAGCCGGGGCGGCTGCCGGGCGAGGCGACGAAGCCGTCCACCCGCTGGTCGGACCAGATGTACCGGTGGTCGGCCTGGTCCTCGGCGGCCGCCAGGAACCAGGGGTGGCGGTCGGAGGTGTGACCGGCGACCAGGTCGAGCAGGATCCGGATGCCCTTGCGGCGGGCGGCCTCGACCAGCGCGACCAGGTCCTCGGTGGCACCGTAGCGCGGGGCCGGGGCGAGGTAGTCGGCGACGTCGTAACCGGCGTCGCGGAACGGGGAGGCGAAGCAGGGGTTGAGCCAGACCGTGTCGACGCCGAGCCAGGCGAGGTGGTCGAGGTGCGCGGCGATGCCGGCGAAGTCGCCGATGCCGTCGCCGTTGGAGTCCGCGAAGCTCTGCGGGTAGATCTGGTACAGGACGGCGTCGGCCAGCCAGTCGGGGCCGGGGCGGGGCGAGGTCATGGGGTGGGTCCTCCTGCCGGATCCGGGGGCCGGGGCCACCGGCGGGGCCGGGGCTGGGGCTGGGGAGCACGATTCTCGCCCATCCCCGGCCGCGCCGACAGCCCGCCGACGGCCGCCCCGACAACTCGCCGACCGACCGCCCCGGCACACCCCGCCGCCCGCCGGACCTCAGGCCCTCAGGCCCTCAGGCCCGCGCCACCGCGCACGCCGCGGTGAACGCCCGGGCCCGCCGGGTGATCTCCGCCCAGTCCCCCGCCGCGACCGCATCCGGCGGCACCACGTCCGTGCCCGCGCAGACCGCGAGCGCGCCGTGCGCCAGGAAGTCGGCGGCGTTGCCCGCGTTCACCCCGCCGGAGGCCACCAGCGGGACGTCCGGGTACGGGCCGCGCAGGTCCTTGAAGTAGCCGGGGCCGAACGCCCTGGCCGGGAAGATCTTCACGGCGGCGGCCCCGAGGTCCACCGCCCGGGCCACCTCGGTCGGGGTGAGCGCCCCGAGCACCACCGGCACCCCGGCGGCCCGGGCGGCCTGCGCGACCTCGGGCCGGCAGCCGGGGGTGACCAGGAAGGACGCCCCGCTCGCGACCCCGCGCTCGGCCTGCTCGGCGGTCAGCACGGTGCCCACGCCGACCCGCCAGCCCGCGTCCGCGGCACGCCGCAGGTGCGTCGTCACCTCCGGTGTGGTGTAGGTGAATTCGGTCCAGTTGATGCCGCCGTCGGCGAGCGCGGCGCACAGCGCGGCCGCGTCCGGGATGCGGGGCGCGCGGACCACGGCGATCACCGGGTCGTCCCGCAGGTCGGCGAGGGGGTTCATGGAGGGGGGATTCACAGGGATCTGGTTCCTCGGTCGGTGCGGCGCAGGGCGCGCCCGGGCCGGGCGCCCGTGGTGCGGCCCTGCCGGACGACGGCGGTGCCGTTGACGTACACGTGCTGGACGCCCTCGGCGGGCAGCCGGGGGTGCTCGAAGGTGGCGGCGTCCCGGACCTTCTCGGGGTCGAGGAGCACCAGGTCGGCGTGGTGGCCGGGGGCGATCCGGCCGCGCCGGTGCAGCCCGAGCCGGGCGGCGGGCCGGCCGGTCATCCGGGCGATCGCCTCCTCCAGTGTCAGCACGCCCAACTCCCGGCTGTAGTGGCCGAGGTAGCGGGGGAAGGTGCCCCAGGCGCGGGGGTGCGGCCGGGCGCCGACCAGCAGTCCGTCGCTGCCGACGGTGTGCGCCGGGTGGCGCATGATCGCCCGGACGTTCTCCTCGTGCCCGACGTGCTGGAGGATCGTGGTGGCCAGTTCGTCGCGGCGCAGCAGGTCGAGGAAGACCTCCGTCCCGCTGTGGCCACGCTCGGCGGCGAGTTCGGCGACGGTCCGGCCGACCGCCCGCGCCAGCTCGGCCGTCCGGACGCCCGAGATCTGGATCGTCGCCCAGTCGGTGACGACGCCGTGGCAGCCGTCGCTGCCCTTCTCCTCCACCTCGTACCGGATCCGCTCGCGGGCGGCCGGGTCGGCGAGCCGGGTGAGCGTCGCCGCCGGACCGCCCTCGGTGGCCCAACTGGGCAGCAGGGCGGCCAGGGTGGTGGAGCCGGGCAGGTAGGGGTAGCTGTCCAGGGTGAGGTCGACGCCGTCGGCGAGCGCCTGGTCGACCAGTTCCAGCAGTTCGCCGGCCCGCCCCCGGTTGACGCCGAAGTTCATCGTGGCGTGGGTCAGGTGCAGCGCGCAGCCGGTCCGCCGGGCGATCTCCACCATTTCCGCGTATCCCTCCAACGCGCCCTTGCCGTACGAGCGTTGGTGCGGGGCGTGGAAGCCGCCGTAGGCCGCGACCACGGTGCACAGCTCGACCAGCTCGGCGGTGTCCGCGTACATCCCGGGGGTGTAGCTGAGGCCGCTGGACATGCCGACCGCGCCGTCCAGCAGGCCCTGCGCCAACTCCTGGCGCATCCGGTCGAGTTCGGCCGCGGTGGGCGGCCGGTTGGCCCAGCCCATGGCGAGCATCCGCAGCGAGCCGTGCGGGACGAGGTAGCAGGCGTTGACGGCGACGCCGGTGCGGTCGATCCGGTCCAGGTAGCCGGCGACGCCGCGCCAGTCCCAGTCGAAGCCCTCCGGGTCGCCGTTCCAGCCGGCCAGTTGGCGGCGCAGCGCGGGCAGGGTGGTGTCGTCCACCGGGGCGTAGGACAGGCCGTCCTGGCCGAGGACCTCGCAGGTGACGCCCTGGGTGACCTTGGCCGGGTGCTCGGGTTCGAGCAGCAGGGCGAGGTCGGAGTGGGCGTGCATGTCGATGAAGCCGGGGGCGAGGACGAGCCCGTCGGCGTCCACCACCGTCGGCGCGTCGAGGCCGGGGCCGATCCCGGTGATCAGCCCGTCGGCGATCCGCACGTCCGCCCGGTAGCGGTCCGCGCCGGTGCCGTCGACGACGATGGCGCCCCGGAAGACGGTGTCGGGCGCTCTGCCGCCCGCCATCAGAAGAACGTCCTGACCAGCCCGGTGACCTTCGGCTCGGCCGCGTCGGCGGAGTCGAGCACCGGGATCGCGGTCCACTTGTCGAAGGCCGTGCACGGGTGGGAGACGCCGAGCCGCAGCACCGCGCCGACCGGGGCGAGGTCGCCCGCGTCGCGCAGGAAGGCGTGCTGGTCGTTGAGCGCGGTGATCCGGGCCGCGGTGCCGGTCAACTCGGCTCCGCCGCGCACGCGTTGCGGCTCGGGCAGGCCCTCGTCGAAGGGCAGGTCGCGCTTGCCGGCGTCCAGCAGGGCCAGCTGCGGCTCGGGCCGGGACACCACCCGGGCCCAGCCGTGCAGCGCGCTGCGGAACGGCGTGGCGCCGGCGCCCCGGACCAGCGGCGAGATGCCCCGGTAGAAGCCGTCGTCGTGGGCGATGTACGCGCCCGAGCGCAGGACCACGAGGGCTTCCGGCAGGCCTGCCAGTTCCTCGACGACCAGGTCGAAGTAGGCGCTGCCGCCGGCCGTCACGATCGGCCGGGCGCCGTCCGGGTAGGCGCGGGCGAGCCGGCCGTGCAGGTCGGCGAGCGCCTTGAGGTAGTCGCGGACGGTGGCCAGCCCGTCGGCGGTGGCGTCGTGGGCGAGCGCGCCCTCGTAGCCGCCGACGCCCGCGAGGCGCAGGGTGGGGGCGCGCAGCACGGCGGCGGCGATCTCGACGGCCGCGTCCACGCCACGGGCGCCGGTGCGCCCGCCGGGGCCGCCGAGTTCGACCAGGACCTCGACGGGCCGCTGGGCCCCGGCGGCGCGCAGCGCCTCGTCCATCAGCCGGACGCTCTCGGTGGAGTCCACCCAGGAGACGAAGGCGAACGCCGGGTCGGCGGCCAGTTCGGCGGCGATCCAGGCCAGTCCGGCCGGGTCGAGCAGGGTGTTGGCGAGCAGGATCCGCTCGACTCCGAAGGCCCGGGCAACGCGCACCTGCGGCAGGTTGGCGAGGGTGATGCCGTGGCTGCCGGCGGCGAGCTGCGCCTGCCAGAGGGCGGGCGCCATGGTGGTCTTGCCGTGCGGCACGAGCGCGACCCCGGCCTTGGCGCACCAGTCGGCCATGGTGCGGAGGTTGTGGTCGAGCGCGGCGCCGTCCAGGGTGAGCAGCGGGGTGCCGAGCCCGGTGAGGGTGGGTCCGGTGGCCAGCCAGTCGCGGACGGAGTGCCCCCAAGCCTCCGGCGGGGCGGCCTTGAACCGCCAGTCGAGCGTCTCGTCGGCGAGGGCCGCCACCGCGCCGTCGTCGATGCCCGGCCCGGTGCCGATGCTTGCGAAGGTCTGCTCCACCGTCTTCCTCCATCTGCCGTGTTGCAACATGTGCAATGAGGGTTGCACATGTTGGCATGACGGTTCTAGCATCGGCGCCGGATCACGGTCAACGGAACGGCCGCCGCAGACGGAGGAGCCCAGCAGATGCCGCGACAGGACACCCCGGGCCCGGCCCGCCCCGGTCCTTCCCCGACGGCCGTGTGCGTGGGCGAGTCCATGGCGGTGCTGCTGCCGGACCGGCCGGGCCCGCTGGAGGCGGTGGAGAACTTCCGGTTGTCGGTCGGCGGCGCGGAGTCCAACGTGGCCGGCGCGCTGGCCGCGCTCGGCGTGCCCACCGCCTGGATCAGCCGGGTCGGCGACGACGGCTTCGGCCGCCGGCTGCTCGCCGAGGTCGCCGCCCGTGGCGTGGACGTCTCGGCGGTCGCCGTCGACCCGCACCGCCCCACCGGCCTGTACCTCAAGGAGGTCGGCGGATCCACCGGCCACCACCACGACCTCGGCCCCGGCCGCAGCCGGCTGCACTACCACCGGCGCGGCTCCGCGGCGGCCGCGCTGTCCCCCGCCCTGCTGGCCGACCCGGCGGCCGTCCGGCTGCTGTCCGGCGCCCGCCTGCTGCACCTGTCCGGCATCACCGCCGCGCTCTCCGACGACTGCCTGGCGCTGCTGCGCGCCCTGCTCGCCGACCGCCGCCCGGAGCTGACCGTCAGCTTCGACCTCAACTGGCGCCCCGCGCTCTGGCGCGACCGCGACCCGGCCGTCCTGCCGCCGCTGCTGGACGCCGCCGACCTGCTGCTGATCGGCGCCGACGAGGCCGAGGCCGCGTTCGGCACCGGGGAGCCGGCCGCGCTGCGCCGCCGTTTCGCCTCCCCGGCCACCGTGGTGGTCAAGGACGCCGCCCGGCTGGTCACCGCCCTGGAGCGGGACGGCACGGCGGTGAGCGAACCGGCCCTGGCCGTCGAGGTGGTCGAGGCCACCGGCGCGGGCGACGCCTTCGCCGCCGGTTACCTGGCCGGCACCGTCCGCGGCCTGGACCAGCGCCGCCGGCTGCGGCTCGGCCACCTGAGCGCCGCCTGCGCGCTGACCGCCCACGGCGACCAGGCCGAACTGCCGCCCGCCGCCGTGGTGGCCGCGCTGCTCGACGCCTCGCCCGCCGACTGGGCCGCCACCCGGGTCTCGGTGGAGGGCATCACCGGCCCGGCCGTCCCTCCGGACCGGTCCCGCGGCACCCGGCGGGCCCGGGCACAATGAGCACGAACCCGAGCCCGAACGACCCCGGCGGAGCACGATGAGCCAGACCGTCACCCGCGCCCTGCGCCTCCTCGCCGAACTCGGCGAGGGCGAGCGCTCCCTCGACCAGCTGGCCGAGGTGCTCGGCGTCCACAAGACGACCGTGCTCCGACTGCTCCAGAGCCTGGAGGAGGAACGGTTCGTCTACCGTGACGCCGCCTACCGCTACCACCTGGGCGCCGGCCTGTTCGCCCTCTCCGGCCTCGCCCTGGAACAGCGCGGCGTCCGCCGGATCGCCGCCCCGCACCTGGCCGAGCTGAACGCCACCACCGGCCAGACCGTGCACCTGGCCGCCTACGAGGGCGGCGAGGTCGTCTACATCGACAAGTTCGACTCCCGGCACCCGGTCAGGATGTACTCCCGGATCGGCCTGCGCGCCGCCCTGCACAGCGCCGCCGTCTCCAAGGTGCTGCTGGCCGACCTGCCGCTGCCCGAACGCCGCCGGGTGGTCGCCGGGATCGACTTCACCCCGCACACCCCGCGCACCCTCGGCACGCCCGAGGCGCTGCTCGCCGAACTGGAGAAGGTCGCCGTCCAGGGCTGGGCGCAGGACCACGCCGAGCACGAGGCGTTCATCAACTGCGTGGCCGCCCCGATCCGGGACGCCAGCGGCCAGGTCGTCGCCGCCGCGTCCATCTCGGTGCCGGACGTCGTCCTCCCCTACGAGCAGGTGCTGGACCTCCTCCCGCAGCTGCTCGCCACCACCCGCGCCATCTCGGCCGACTGCGGCCGCCCGGACCACAACTGATCAACCGCCAGACCGTGAGGAACCCCATGAACGAGCAGCACCCGACCAGCGACAAGACCGAGATCCGCACCGACGGCGCCCCCGCCCCCGCCTGGATGTTCTCCCAGGGCGTCCGCAAGGGCCCGATCCTCCAGGTCTCCGGCCAGGGCCCGCAGGACCCGGCGACCGGCGAGTACCTGTACCACGGCGACGTGAAGGCGCAGACCCGGCGCACGCTGGAGAACGTCAAGGCGATCGTCGAGGCCGGCGGGGCCACCATCGAGGACGTGGTGATGTTCCGGGTCTACCTCACCAAGCGGGCGGACTTCCCGCTGATGAACGAGGTGTACGCCGAGTTCATCGACGAGAACATCAAGCCCGGCGGCGTGAAGCCCTGCCGCACCACGATCTTCGTCGAGCTGCCGCAGGAGCCGATGCTGGTCGAGATCGACGCCCAGGCCGTCGTCGCCTGAACCACCGTCGAGCAGCCCGACCACCGCGGGGGCCCGGACGCGCACCAGGCGTCCGGGCCCTGCGCCGTCCCCCCCTCGCTCACCTCCCCGCGGGCACGCCCCGCTCGGCCGGGGCGCCCGAGCGCGCCACGACCCGTCCCTCGCCCGCCGCGCCGCGCCGGTCCAGCGCCGCCGCGAACACCGTCACACCGAGGGCGACCGCGGTGAGCAGCCCGCCCACCCAGTTCGGCGCGTCGTAGCCGAGACCGCCGGAGATGACCAGCCCGCCGAGCCAGGCGGCCAGCGCGTTGCCCAGGTTGAACGCGGCGATGTTGGCGGCCGAGGCCAGCGTCGGCGCGCCCGCCGCCTGGTCCATGACCCGCTTCTGCAGCGGCGCGACGGTCGCGAAGCCGAACAGCCCGATCAGCGGGATGAGGACGATCGCGGCCGGCTTGCTGTGCGCGGCGAAGGTGAAGGCGAACAGCAGCACCGCGAGCACCGCGAGGATCACGGTGAGGCTGCGCATCAGCGCGCGGTCGGCGAACCACCCGCCCAGCAGGTTGCCGACGAACAGGCCGACGCCGAACAGGAAGAGCAGCCAGGTGACGCTGCTCGGGGCGAAGCCTGCCAGTTCGGTCATCATCGGCGTGATGTAGGTGAACATCGCGAAGATGCCGCCCCAGCCGAGCACGGTCATGGCGAGCGCGAGCCAGAGCCGCAGGGTCCGGAAGGCGGCGAGTTCGGGGCCGAGCCGGGCGGCGCCGGCCCGCGGCTGGACGGGCACCAGCGCCGCGATTCCGGCGAGGCCGAGCAGGCCGAGCCCGGCGACGACGTAGAACGTGGAGCGCCAGCCGAAGTGCTGGCCGAGCAGGGTGCCCATCGGGACGCCCAGCACGTTGGCGGCGGTGAGGCCGGTGAACATCAGGGCGATGGCGCCGGCCCGCTTGTGCGGGGCGACCAGGTCGGCGGCGACGACCGAGCCGATGCCGAAGAACGCGCCGTGCGCGAACGCGCTGACGATCCGCCCGACCATCAGCAGCCCGAAGGCGGGAGCCACGGCCGCGATCAGGTTGCCCAGCACGAACAGGCCCATCAGCGTCAGCAGCATGCCCTTACGGGGGGCCCGGGTGCCGAGGACGGTGAGCAGCGGGCCGCCGACCACGACGCCGAGCGCGTAGCCGGAGATCAGCAGACCGGCGGTGGGGATGGAGACCGAGAAGTCGCCGGCGACCTCGGGCAGCAGGCCCATGATCACGAACTCGGTGGTGCCGATACCGAAGGCGCTGATCGCCAGCGCCAGGAGCGCGAGGGGCATGAGGGACCGCTTTCCGGAGAGAACCGTTGTGTATGCAACTACCGGCGTCGACAATACGAGACATCCGCAGGTACTTGCAAGCGCCGCCTATCCCTGGCGGCAGCAACCCCGGCCGCGCCACTTGCCACACCCTCGAGCGGATATTAGGTTAGGCTCACCTAACTAACTGGAGGTCCGTCATGAGCCTGCCCGCCGGCGACGCCGAGGTGCCCGAACCCACCACCGCCGAGCGCGTCCAGAGCCTGCTCAGCGCGACCTCCTCGCTCACCGTCCGCGCCTGCGGCGAGCACCACGACCTCGACACCCCGGTCTCCGTCCACGGCTCCCGACTGCGCCTGCGAGCCCCGCTGGGCGACCCGCTCGCCTCCGCCGCCGCCCGCGCCACCGACGGACTCGCCGTCGTCCTGGACGTCACCGACATCTCCCCCGTCGCCGTCCGCGACCGGATCCGCGCCCGCCTCACCCTGGCCGGCCGACTGCACCTGGCCCACCTCGCCGACGACGGCCTCAGCGTCCACCTGCGCGTGGACGTCGCCCACGCCGTCCTCTCCACCCCGTACGGCACCGGCGCGCTCACCGCCGACGACCTCGCCCTCGCCACGCCCGACCCGCTGGCCCGCTACGAGGCCGCCATGCTCACCCACCTCGCCGACGACCACGCCGACGCCCTCGCCCTCCTCACCCGGCTGCTCGACCCGGACCTGCTCGCCCAGCACCCGGAGGTCCGCCCGCTCGCCCTGGACCGCCACGGCCTGGTCCTGCGCCTGGACCACCCGCACGGCCACCGCGACGTCCGCCTGGTCTTCCCCGAACCGGCCGCCGACACCGAGGACTTCGGGCAGCGGATGCACGAGCTGCTGACCGCCGCCCAGCACGGGCTGCCCGCCCACCGACTCTGAACCGGCCCACCGAAGCCGTCAACTCGCCCCGGGCGCGCCCGAGAAGGCCCGGAAACGACAGCGGCCGGCCCGGCTCGCGAGAGAAGTCTCGCGAGCCGGGCCGGCCTGGGCGTGTCCCGCGCCCATGTCCACTGCTGCGGCGATCACCCGGTCGAGCGGTCACCCGACATGACCATCCCGGGCGGTCGATTCGCCCCGTAGCAGCGGTGGTTCCTCATCCGGCACATCCGACACATCCGGTACACCCGGCGCGTCCGACACATCCGGCACATCCGGCACGGGTCAGAGCGCGACGCCGTGGGCCCGCAGGTAGGCGACCGGGTTGATGTCCGAGCCGTACTCCGAGCCGTTGCGGATCTCGAAGTGCAGGTGCGGGCCGGTCACGTTGCCGGTCGCGCCGGAGAGGCCGATCTGCTGTCCGGCCTTGACGGCCTGACCGATCTTCACGCCGATCGAGGACAGGTGCGCGTACTCGGCGTAGTGGCCGTCGGCGAGCTTGATCTCGACCTCGTTGCCGTAGGCGCCGCCGTTGCCGGCCTTCACCACGACGCCGTTGCCGACGGCGCGCAGCGGGGTGCCGGTGGAGGCGACGAAGTCCTGGCCGGTGTGGTGGCCGGAGGCCCACATCGAGCCGGCCACGCCGTACGCGGTGCCCAGCTTCGGGTTGGCCAGCGGGGCGACGAAGGCCGAGGCGGCGGCGACCGGCACGGCGGTGACCGCGGTGGTCGGCGCGGCGGTCTGCAGCTGGGTCTGGAGCTGGGCGGACGGCTTGGCCGTCTCGGTCCGGACCTCCAGCTGGGCCTGCGGCTTGGCGGCGGTGGTGGCCGGCGCGGCGTCCTGGGCGGACGGCTGGGCGGGCTTCGCCGGGGCAGCGGGCTTGGCCGGGGCGGCCTGGCCGGCGATCACGAGCTGCTGACCGGGGAAGATCAGGTCCGGGTTGCCGCCGACGACCTCGCGGTTGTGGTCGTACAGCGCCTGCCAGCCGCCGTCGACGTGCTGGGCGTCGGCGATCCGGGACAGGGTGTCGCCGCTGACGACGCGGTAGCTCTCCTGCGACGGGGCCTGGGCCTGGTCGGCGGAGGCGGCGGCCGGGGCGGCGGTGACCGCGGCGGCCGGCGCGGGGTGGGCCTGGGCGCTCATCGCGGTGACGAGCGGCAGGGCGAAGGAGACACCGGTGACGGCGGTGGCGATCCCGATGCGGGCGGCGCGGGGCAGGGCGATACGACGAGCCTGTGCAGGCATGGAATTTTCCTCTCCGACGCCTGCGAGGTGAGCTGTCGGGTTCGGGCTGGAGTTGCCCGGCCGCACATGCGGCTTCACCCCTAGCCGGCCCTGGATCCGGGTACGCGAAAGCGTGCCGATTCCGGTCCGGCGACTTACCTGTGGGTCCCCCGCTCCTGCCGTACAGAGTTCGGTGCGAGCCACCGGGCAGCGGCAGGATTCGGCGTTCCACCCGGTGGATCCGTCCGGACTGGCCGGGCGGTCGCTGAACTAAAACCCATCCGTTCGGGTGAAGCAATGTCGATCACTTGAACCGGCAACGACCCCCCGAGCTGCGGTGACCCTCCGAATGATCGACTGCACCGTACGTGCACAATCCATTTACCCGGCGCCACTGATCCACGACGCTGCGCCGACTCCGCCACCGCTGCGCACCCGCCCGCTCACGCACCGCGCACCCACCGACACACCCCCCGGTGACCCTTGTCACGTACGCCCCACGGGCGCAGGATCGGCCCGTGGCCACCTCCGAAGCAGGAACACTGCGCCTGGGCACCTCACGGGGACGCTGGGTCCTCCTCGCGACAGTGCTCGGCTCCAGCATGGCGCTGCTCGACGGCACCGTGGTGAACGTCGCGCTGCCCCGCATCGGCGCCGATCTCGGCGCCTCCCTCGCGTCCCTGCAGTGGACGCTCAACGCCTACCTGCTCACCCTGGCCGGGCTGATCCTGCTCGGCGGCGCGCTCGGCGACCGGTACGGTCGGCGCCGGGTCTTCCTGATCGGCGTGCTCTGGTTCGCCGCCGCCTCCGCGGCCTGCGCCGCCGCCCCCACCATCCACGTGCTGATCGCCGCCCGCGCCGTCCAGGGCATCGGCGGGGCGCTGCTCACCCCCGGTTCGCTCGCCATCCTGCAGGCCGTCTTCCACCCGGACGACCGCTCGGCGGCGGTCGGCCTGTGGTCGGGCCTCGGCGGGGTGTCGGCCGCGGTCGGCCCCTTCCTCGGCGGCTGGCTGGTGGACGGCCCCGGCTGGCGGTGGATCTTCCTGCTGAACCTGCCGCTCGCGGCCGCCGTGATCGCGGTCACCTCCCGCTTCGTCCCCGAGAGCCGGAACGAGAGCGCCGTCGGCCGCTTCGACGTCCCCGGCGCGCTGCTCGCCGCGCTCGCCCTCGGCGCGATCACCTACGCGCTGACCGCCGCCGGGGAGGGCCTGTCCCCCGCGGTCTGGCTCACCGGCGCGGCCGGCCTGCTGCTCGGCGCGGCCTTCATCGCGGTCGAGCGCCGCACCGCCGAGCCGATGCTGCCGCTCGGCCTCTTCTCCTCCCGGCTGTTCACCGCCGTCAACCTGGTCACCCTCTGCGTCTACGCGGCGTTCAGCGGGGTGTTCTTCCTGCTGGTCGTGCAGTTGCAGATCGTCTCCGGCTTCTCCCCGCTGGTCTCCGGCCTCGCCCTGGTCCCGATCACCGTGCTGATGCTGACCCTGTCGGCGCGCGCCGGGCGGCTCGGCAAGCGGATCGGCCCCCGGATCCCGCTCACCGTCGGTCCGCTGCTGTGCGCCGCCGGGGTGCTGCTGATGCTGCGCACCGGCCCCGGCTCCTCCTACTGGGCGGACGTGCTGCCCGCCGTCACGGTCATGGGCAGTGGGATGACCCTGCTGGTCGCGCCGCTGACGGCGACGGTGCTGGCCGCCGTCGAGGTCCGGCACGCGGGCATCGCCAGCGGCGTCAACAACGCCGCCGCCCGCGCGGCCGGGCTGCTCGCGGTCGCCGCGCTGCCCGCGCTCGCCGGGCTGAGCGGCGACGCCTACCGGGTGCCGTCCGCGGTGGACTCCGCCTTCCGCACCGCGATGCTGATCTGCGCCGGGCTGCTCGTCGCCGGCGGGCTGACGGCCTTCGCCACCGTCCGCGGCAACGTGCTCGCGCCGGTGGACCGTCCGGTGGCCGAGCCGGACTGCGAGTGGGCCTGCGGCACCACCCCGCCGCTCGACCCGGGCCACGTCCACACGGACGAGGGCCCTGCCACCGGATCGGCGGCAGGGCCCTCAGCCAGTTGACGTGCCGTCAGAGGATGTCGGCCGGCGCGTACTTGGCGGCCTCCGGGTAGGCGGCGGCAACGGCCTCCACCTGGCGGACCACCTCGGCGACCTGGGCGCCGGCCGCACCGGTGAAGGAGAGCCGGTCGGCCAGCAGCGCGTCCAGCCCGGCCCGGTCCAGCGGGATCCGCTCGTCGGCGGCCAGCCGGTCCAGCAGCTCGTTCTCGCGGGCGCCCGCACGCATCGCCAGCGCGGAGGCGACGGCGTGCTCCTTGATGACCTCGTGCCCGGTCTCCCGGCCGACGCCCGCGCGCACCGCGCCCATCAGCACCTTGGTGGTGGCGAGGAACGGCAGGTAGCGGTCCAGCTCGGTCTCGATCACGGCGGGGAAGGCGCCGAACTCGTCGAGGACGGTCAGGAAGGTCTCCAGCAGGCCGTCGAAGGCGAAGAAGGCGTCCGGCAGCGCGACCCGGCGCACCACCGAGCAGGAGACGTCGCCCTCGTTCCACTGGTCGCCGGCCAGCTCGCCGGTCATCGAGGCGTAGCCGCGCAGGATGACGGCCAGGCCGTTGACGCGCTCGCAGGAGCGGGTGTTCATCTTGTGCGGCATCGCCGAGGAGCCGACCTGGCCCTCCTTGAAGCCCTCCGTGACCAGCTCGTGGCCGGCCATCAGACGGATGGTCTTGGCCAGGCTGGACGGCGCGGCGGCCAGCTGAACGAGGGCGGTGAGCACCTCGAAGTCGAGCGAGCGCGGGTAGACCTGGCCGACGCTGATCAGCACGTTGTCGAAGCCGAGGTGCCCGGCGACCCGGCGCTCCAGCTCGGCGAGCTTGTCGGTGTCGCCGCCGAGCAGGTCCAGCATGTCCTGGGCGGTGCCGACCGGGCCCTTGATCCCGCGCAGCGGGTAGCGGGCGATCAGCTCCTCCAGGCGCCGGAAGGCGACCAGCAGCTCGTCGGTGATCGACGCGAAGCGCTTGCCCAGGGTGGTGGCCTGCGCGGCCACGTTGTGCGAGCGGCCGGCCATGACCAGCTCGGAGTGCTGGGCGGCCAGGCGGGCCAGCCGGACCAGCACGGCCACCGTGCGGTCGCGCACGTGCTCCAGCGACTGGCGGATCTGCAGCTGCTCGACGTTCTCGGTCAGATCCCGGGAGGTCATGCCCTTGTGGATCTGCTCGTGGCCGGCGAGCTCGCTGAACTCCTCGATCCGGGCCTTCACGTCGTGGCGGGTGACCCGCTCACGGGCGGCGATCGAGCCGAGGTCGACCTGGTCGATCACCCGCTCGTAGTCGGCGACGGCGTTCGCCGGTACCTCGACACCGAGGTCCTGCTGGGCCTTCAGGACGGCGAGCCACAGGTGGCGCTCAAGGACCACCTTGTGCTCGGGGGACCACAGCTGGGCCAGGGTCGCCGAGGCGTACCGGGAGGCCAGGACATTGGGGATCTGGGGCTTCGCGCTCACGCTTCGCAAGCCTAACAGCCGAGGTCAGCCGGAACGTCGGCGCATCGGGCGGCTCCGGCCCGGGCCGGAGCGGACGGCTCCGACCGGGCCCGCCCGACGGTTCCCGCCGGGCGCGGCGCGGTCCGTTGCCGGTCGGCTCACTGGGCGGCGGCCCGGCCGGCCAGCACCGGCAGGACCTGCGCGCAGATCGAGTGCAGCGCGATCCGCTGCTCGTCGGTCATCGCCTCGAACGCCTGGTGGGTGCGGGCCATCTCGCCGCGGATGCGGTTCAGGATCTCCCGGCCCTCGTCCGTGATCACGACGATCTTCACCCGGCGGTCGCCCGCGGCGGCCTCCCGGTGGGCCAGGCGCAGCGTCTCCAGCCGGTCCACGATCCCGGTGACGTTGGACGCGTCGCAGCCCAGCCGTCCGGCCAGCGCCCGCATCGGCACCGGCTCCTGCACCGCGCCGAGCGCCTTGGCCTGCGAGGAGGAGAGCCCGTGCCGGGCCGCGGCCGCCGCGAAGTCCTGGAAGTACGCGGCGCCGACGGCGGCCAACGCTTCCATCAACTCGGCGTTGGTCGGTACGGTCGTCGTCGCTGTCGAACCCATGGGCTCAGCGTACGGCCAAGTGCTTCAGCAACTCAAGCTTTGACCACGGCAACCGTCGACGGCTTGACCGGAACTGCAGCGCCGGCCGGTCGACGAAGCCTCCGGCCGGTCGACAGAGCTTAGAGCACGAGCTGATCGAACAGGTGCCGCAGCTCCGGCTCCGGGTCCGCGGTCAGCCCGGTGTGCACCGGCCCCGGCTGGACGATCGCGCTGCGCGGAGCGGTCAGCCAGCGGAACCGCTGCCCCGGACTGTCCCCCGCCGCCGGACCGGCCTCCGGCCCCCCGGCGCAGACCGCCTCGATCCCGTGCAGCGCCCGCCGCACCCCGTTCACGTCCGCCACCGGGTCGAGCGCCAGCAGCCGGGCCTGGTCCAGGTGCGTGCGCGCGGCCAGGTACCCGTTCTGCCGGCAGTACAGCAGCACCCCGACGTTGACGCACTCGCCGCGTTCCACCCGCGGCACCGCGCGGATCACGGCGTACTCGTAGTCGTGCAACTCGACGGCGGCCGGCAGCGCGGGCGTCCTCGGCTCGGTCATGCGGGCACCTCCGGCAGCCAGTCGCGCGGACCGGCCAGCCGGCCGGTCAGCTGGGCGCGGTACGCGGCGCGCACCGCCTCGGGCGAGTCGAAGCCGGGCTCGTCCAGCAGCCAGACCTCCGGGATCCTCGCCACCGCGCCCTCGATCGCGGCCTCCGCGAGCGGCGCGAGCGCCTTGTCGGCGGCCGTCAGGTCCGGCCGGGCCCGCAGCAGCGCGTGGTCGGAGGCGTCGTACGGGCGGCGCACCCAGGCGGCGGCGCCCGCCCAGTGGTGGTGGAAGATCAGGCTCGCGCCGTGGTCGATCAGCCGCAGCCCGCCGGTCGCCACCAGCAGGTTGGGGTTGCGCCAGGAGCGGTCGACGTTGCCGATCAGCGCGTCGAACCAGAGCACCTGGCCGGCCAGCTCCGGATCCACCTCGAAGCAGAGCGGGTCGAAGTTGAGCGCGCCGCTGACGAAGGCCATCCCGAGGTTGGTCCCGCCACTGGCCCGCATCTGGTCCTGGACCTGCTGGTCAGGCTCGCTGCGGGCCAGCACCGGATCCAGGTCGACCGCCACCAGCTCCGGCACCGGCAGCCCGAGCCGCCGCCCCAACTCCCCGGCCAGCACCTCCGCCACCAACGCCTTCCGGCCCTGCGCCGCGCCGACCCATTTCAGCGCGTACAGCCGCCGGTCGTCGGCCTCGACCAGGCCCGGCATCGAGCCGCCTTCTCGCAGTGGCGTCACATAACGGACCGCCGTCACCTCGGGGAGCACGCACGACAGCCTATCGGTGCCGACCCGTCACCTCCTCCCCTCCGTACTCCCCCGTCCGCCCCTCCACCATCCGCCCCACCCCGGTGGCAGCCCCCGCTGCTCCGTGCGAGTGTGGCGGACAGCAATGGGGGCCTTCGCGGTTACGACCTGCACGGCAAAGGGATGAGCGATGGAACGACCTCGGATCCTGATCGTGGGCGGTGGCTTCGCCGGCCTGGAGTGCGCACGCCGACTCGAACGCAAGCTCGCGCCGTCGGAGGCCGAGATCTCGCTGGTCACACCGTTCAGCTACCAGCTCTACCTGCCCCTGCTGCCGCACGTCGCGGCCGGCGTGCTGACCCCGCAGTCGGTCGCGGTCTCCCTGCGCCGCACGCTGCGCCGCACCCACATCGTTCCGGGCGGCGCGATCGGCGTGGACCCGGCCTCCAAGGTGTGCGTGGTCCGCAAGATCACCGACGAGGTGGTGGCGCAGAAGTACGACTACCTGGTCCTCGCCCCCGGCAGCGTCACCCGCACCTTCGACATCCCCGGCCTGACCGACTACGCCCGCGGGATGAAGACGCTCGCCGAGGCGGCCTACGTCCGCGACCACGTGATCGCCCAACTCGACCTCGCCTCGGCCACCCTGGACCAGCGGGAGCGCGAGTCCCGGCTCCAGTTCGTGGTCGTCGGCGGCGGCTACGCGGGCACCGAGACGGCCGCCTGCCTGCAACGCCTGACCACCGCCGCGTCCCACCGCTATCCGCGCCTGGACACCCGGCAGATCAAGTGGCATCTGATCGACATCGCCCCGAAGCTGATGCCGGAGCTGGGCGACGCGCTGGGCCTGGCCGCTCTGGAGGTGCTGCGCGGCCGCGGGATCGAGGTGTCGCTGGGCGTCTCGGTGGCCGAAGTCGGCGCCGAGTCGGTCAAGTTCACCGACGGCCGGGTGCTGCCCTGCCGCACGCTGATCTGGACCGCCGGGGTGACCGCCAGCCCGCTGATCGGCACGCTGGACGCGGAGACGGTCCGCGGCCGGCTCGCGGTGACGGCGGAGATGCGGGTGCCGCAGTTCGAGAGCGTGTTCGCGCTGGGCGACGCGGCCGCCGTGCCGGACCTCGCCAAGGGCGACGGCGCTGTCTGCCCGCCGACCGCCCAGCACTCCGCCCGGCAGGGCCGCGTGGTGGCCGGCAACGTGATCGCCGCGCTCCGCAACCAGCCTCTGGAGCCCTACTACCACAAGGACTTGGGCCTGGTGGTCGACCTGGGCGGCAAGGACGCGGTGTCCAAGCCGCTCGGCGTGGAGCTGCACGGGGTGCCGGCCCAGCTGGTGGCCCGCGGCTACCACCTGATGGCGATGCGCACCAACGCGGCCAAGTTCCGGGTGGGCGCCAACTGGCTGCTCAACGCGACCGCCGGGGACGACTTCGTCCGGACCGGATTCCTCGCCCGCCAGCCCGCCCGGATGCGCGATTTCGAGTACACCGACTCGTACTTGACGAAGGATCAGGTCCGGGCGCACGCCCAGGCCCTGCTCGCCAAGGGCTGAACCACCCGGCGCCCGCCTCCGGAACCGGTCCGGAAACGGGCGCCAGGCATCGCGTCACGGCGCCACAACGTCACGGCGTCACGGCGTCACGACAGCCGAGCGCCACAACGTCACGGCGTCATGACAACCGAGCGTCACGGCGTCACCGCGCCGCCAGGTACATCCCGCTCGCGTCCTGCCCCGCCGTGTTGCGGCACGCGTAGTCGCCGCTGCTCTGCCCCCACAGCAGGGTCAGGCAGCGCCCGAGCGCCTGCTGCCCGTAGTAGTTGGGGTGCATCGACTCCTGCAGCACGCCCTGCGTGGAGTTGAGGCCGCCGTCCAGGAAGCGCGCCCATTCGCTGGTGGTCGCGGACGGTCCGGCGGTGGCGGTCGGCTGCCGGGTGGCCGTCGAGCAGACCTCGCGGCCCTGCAGCATGTCGGAGAGGTCGAGGAACTGGGCGCCCTTGGACGCCGCGACCCCGGCCAGCGACTTGGAGATCTGCGGCACCATCGAGTCGCGCGCCCAGTCGGCGTCGCCGTCCCAGAACGGGCAGCCGCCGGTGTTCGAGCGGGTCCAGCCGCTCTCCGGGTAGCGCATCTCGGCGCTGCGCGGGATCGGCGAGGGGTAGGACTGCAGGACGAGGCGGTAGTCCCCCTGCGCGTAGCCGGCCCCGGCCATCACCGCGCGGATCTCGTCGATCGCCTTGCCGACCCCGGCCATCGCCGTGGGCATCTTCGAGTCGATCGAGGACTGCGCGGAGTCGTGGCAGTAGGAGTACCAGATGAGGTAGTCCTGGACGCAGTTGGAGATGATGCCGCCGAAGCCGAGGTCGTTGCCGCCGATCGACAGCGTGATCAGCTTGACGTTGTTCTGCCGTGCCACGGTGGCGAGTTGGTCGGCCTGCGGGGCCTCGCCTTTGAGCGCCTGGCCGCCGCTGGCGGCACGGAAGATGTTCGCGGTGACGGCGCCGGAGCAGGCCAGGTTGATCTCGTTCTGCGCGCCGGTGGAGGCGCTGAGCACCTCGGCGACGTCGGAGCGGTCGCAGCCGCTCGCGGCCGTGGGGCCGTAGATCCGGGAGGCGTCGGCGGAACTGCCGTTCCAGGCGCGGTCGGTACCGGCCCGGCTGCCGCTGGTGCCGGCGGCGTTGCCCATCCAGCGGCCGGCCTCGCCGGAGATGTAGCTGTCGCCGAGCGTGACGCTGGCGGTGGGGCCGGCCGGCGCGGCGAGGGGTACGGAGGGGGCCGCTGCGGCCGACGCGGCGGTGGCGAGGCCGCCGGCCATCAGACCGCCGGCGGCCAGCGGGAGGGCGAGGGCCGCGGTGAGCAGCCGTCGGCGGAGTCGAGGGGCGCTGCGGGTGATGCTCGAACTGTTTTCGGGCACGGCGGAACTCCTGCGGCTCGGTCTCCCCGTGCGGTGGGGACGGGGAGACGCCTAGGTGAGGGTGGGCCGCCGGCCGGTGGCGCGATGAACATGACATGCGCGCACTGGTTACCGCTAGGTATCTGCATCAGGTTTCCCGCTTTGTTACCGCCGGGTTCAGACCAGCGGAGCACCGGGTTCAGACCGTCGCGGCGCGGGGGTCGAACCGGACCGGCGCGGCCCGGTTCACACCAGCCGCGAACCGGTCCCGCCCGCCCCCAGCACGGCCGCCAGGTCCTCGGCCAGCCGCCGCGCGTCCGCCGGTTCCAGCTGGGCCACGGTGAGCCGCAGCCCGGGCGGGGACTGGACGCGGTAGCGCGCGCCGGGCGCCGCGACCCAGCCGCGCTGCACCAGCGCCACCAACGCGGAGGTCTCGTCCGGCACCGGCACCCACACGTTCAGCCCGCTCTCGCCGTGCGCCTCGATGCCGCGCGCGGCGAGTTCGCCGAGCAGCGCGTCCCGGCGGGCCCGGTAGACGCCGGCCACCCGGGCGACCGGCACCGCGTCGGTGCGCCACAGTTCGGCGACGGCGCGCTGGAGCAGGTGGCTGACCCAGCCGGCGCCCAGGCGCAGCCGTCCGGTGACCCGTCCGATGGTGTCCTGGTCGCCGACGGCCACCGAGAGCCGCAGGTCCGGGCCGTACGCCTTGGCCGCCGAGCGCACCACGGCCCAGTGCCGCGCACCGGCGCCCACCAGCGAGTGGTAGGGCTGGTCGACCATGCCGTGCCCGTGGTCGTCCTCGATCAGCAGTACGCCGGGGTGCTCGGCCAGGACGGCCCGCAGTTCCTCGGCCCGGCGGGCGGTGAGCGCGGCGCCGGTCGGGTTCTGCGCCCGGCTGGTGACCACCGCCGCGCGGGCGCCGTCGGCCAGCGCGGCGGCGAGCGAGTCGGGCAGCGGGCCCTCGTCGTCCAGCCGGACGGGCGCGGGCCGCAGGCCGAGCGCGGGCAGCAGGTCGAGCAGGCTGCCCCAGCCCGGGTCCTCGACGGCGACGGCGTCGCCGGGGCGCAGCCGGGTGGCGAGGATGCGCTCGATGGTGTCGAGCGAGCCGGAGGCGACGGCGATCGGGCCGCCGGGCAGGCCGTCGGCCTCGAAGGAGGCGCGGGCGAGCGCGAGCAGCCCGGGGTCGATGGCCGGGTGCCCGTACAGGACGGGCTCGGCGTGGGCGGCCCGGGCGGCGGCCGCGAGGACCGGGGCGAGGTCGGGCAGCAGCGCCGGGTCGGGGTTGCCGCCGGACAGGTCGCGGGCGTGCGGGGGGACGGGGACGCGGATCTGGTCGCGCGGGGTGAGTGCGGGCCTGGGGAGGATCCGGCTGCCCTTGCGGCCGGCGGTCTCGATCACCCCGCGGTCGCGGAGTAGCCGGTAGGCGGCGGCGACGGTGTTGGGGTTGACGCCGAGTTCGGCGGCGAGGTCGCGCAGCGGGGGCAGCGCGGTTCCGGGGGCGAGGCGCCCGGTGCTCACGCCCTGTTCGATGTGGGACGCGATTTCGCTGGCGCGTCGCCCTTTCAGCGGATAGTCTCCTAGCACAAAGCAAATTATGCACTAGTACATAGAGGTTGTCATGTCGGCTCCTTCAGAAGGCTCCGCCAGCTACTCCCGCACCCCCCGCACCACCCCCACCCGCTACAAGGACCGCGCCACCTGGGAGCAGGAGACGATCCACGACATCCTCGACCACGCCTACATCTGCCACCTCGGCTTCGTCGCCGACGGCGCCCCCGTCGTCCTGCCGACCATCTACGCCCGCGTCGGCGGCCGGCTGTACGTCCACGGCTCGACCGGCAGCCGTCCGCTGCGCAACGCCTCCGCCGACCAGGGCCTGCCGGTCTGCCTCACCGTCACCCTGGTCGACGCGCTGGTGCTGACCAAGTCCGCGTTCAACCACTCGGTCAACTTCCGCTCGGTCATCGCGCACGGCACCGCCCACCAGGTCACCGACCCCGAGGAACTGGACGTCGCGCTGGCCGCGCTGGTCGACCACGCGATCCCCGGCCGCTCCACCGAGGTCCGCCCGGCCAACGCCAAGGAACTCGCCGCCACCGCCGTCCTCCGGCTCGACCTGGACGAGGTCTCGGCCAAGACCCGCGCGGACGGCGCCGACGACGACCCGGAGGACCTCGACCTGCCCCACTGGTCCGGCCTGATCCCGGTCACCACCGTGCACGGCACCCCCGAGCCGGCCGCCTCCACCACCGTCCCGCTGCCCGCGCACCTGCGCGGCTACCCCCGCTGACGGAGGGCCGGCCGATGCTGATCAGATCCTGGGACCGCGGCGACGAACAGGAGTGGCGCGCCTGGCTGGCCGAGGGCCGCGACTTCGGCCTGCTCGCCGCCAACGGCGGACCGGGCGAGGGCCCGGTGCTCGTCCCGACGCACTTCCTGCTGGACGCCGAGCGCGGCGAGATCCTGCTCCACCTCGCCGCACCCAACCCGCTGCTGGCCGCCGTCCGGGCCGACCCGCAGGTCACCCTCGCGGTCACCGACGGCTACGCCTTCGCGCCCGGCCACTGGCGCGGCGAGCCGGGCACGCCCACCAGCTACTACGCCTCCGTCCACTTCCACTGCACCGCCGAGCTCGTCGAGTCCGCGGCGGGCAAGGCGGAGATCCTCAACCGCCAGCTGGCGCACTTCCAGCCGGAGACGCCGGACACCCGGGTGGTGCCCGGTGAGGGCGAGTTCTCCCGGCTACTCCCCGGCCTGCGCGGGCTCCGCCTGACGGTCCGCGAGGTGCGCGCCAAGTTCAAGTACGACGACAAGAAGCCGGCCGACGCCCAGCACGCGATCGCCGACCGGCTGGCAGAGCGCGAGGCCGACCGCGCGAACGCCCCGCACCCCCGGCGCGACCAGGACGCCGCCGCCCGCACCCAACTGCTGCGCCGACACCAGCGGCGCGTCAGCTGACCGGGGCGCACCGGCTGGCCGGGGAGCGCGTCAACTGGCCCGGCAGGCGCACCGGCTGACCGAGGGGCGCGTCCGGCCGTTCACGCTCCCGGCGCGAACGGCCCATCACGCCCCGGGTGACTGACCCCGAATCACCCGATCGGCCCCCAATTCGAGCAGGGCGGCCCCGCCGCTGCTCGAATGTGAGACGAGCCCTGCCCACTCGGCCGTCAGAGCGGGCCCGTCCACCTCGGGGAGCGCGCTTGTCCACACTCAACAGCCATCAGGCGGGCGAGGCCCACCTCGGGCACGTCATCTTCATCTCCGCCGCCGCCGCGATGGGCGGGTTCCTGTTCGGGTACGACAGCGCGGTGATCAACGGTGCGGTGACGGGCATCCAGAGGCACTTCGCCGTGGGCAACGGCGAAACGGCCTTCGTGGTGGCCATCGCGCTGCTCGGCTCGGCGGCCGGCGCGGTGGCCGCCGGCCGGCTCGCCGACCACCTCGGCCGGGTCCGCACCATGCTGCTGGCCGCCACCCTGTTCGCGATCAGCGGCATCGGCTCGATGTTCCCGCCGAGCATCCAGGTGCTGGCCACCTGGCGCGTGGTCGGCGGCATCGCGATCGGCATCGCCTCGGTGATCGCGCCCACCTACATCGCCGAGGTCGCGCCGACCGCCTACCGGGGCCGGCTCGCCTCCTTCCAGCAGATGGCGATCGTGCTCGGCATCACCGTCTCCCAGCTCGCCAACTGGGCGATCAACCAGGCCGCCGGCGGCGAGTCCACCGGCCACCTGGCCGGCATCCAGGCCTGGCAGTGGATGCTCGGCGTGGAGACCATCCCGGCCCTGGTGTACGGGCTGATGGCGCTCGCCATCCCGGAGTCGCCGCGCTACCTGATCGCCGACCACCGGGAGGACCAGGCCCGCAAGGTGCTGCGCGAGGTGGAGGGCGAGGACGTCGACCTGGACGCCCGGGTCGCGGAGATCCGCGCGGTGCTGGAGTCCTCGCACAAGCCCCGGCTCAAGGACCTGCTCGGCGGGCGGTTCGGCCTGCTGCCGATCGTCTGGGTCGGCATCGGGGCCTCGGTGTTCCAGCAGTTCGTCGGCATCAACGTGATCTTCTACTACTCCTCGTTCCTCTGGCAGTCGGTCGGCATCAACGAGTCCAACTCGCTGCTGATCAGCCTCTCCACCTCGATCATCAACGTGATCGGCACGGTGATCGCGATGGCGCTGGTGGACCGGATCGGCCGCAAGCCGCTCGCCCTGGCCGGCTCGATCGGCATGGCGCTCGCGCTGGGCACCGCCGCCTGGGCGTTCTCGTACCGGCACGGCACGGGTGACACCGCCACCCTCGACAACACCCACGCCACCGTCGCCCTGGTCGCGGCGCACGTCTTCGTGCTCTGCTTCGCCTTCTCCTGGGGCGTGGTGGTCTGGGTCCTGCTCGGCGAGATGTTCCCCAACCGGATCCGCGCGCTCGCGCTGTCCGTCGCCGCCTCGGCCCAGTGGATCGCCAACTGGGCGATCACCGTCAGCTTCCCCAACCTCGCCGACTGGAACCTGTCGGCGACGTACGTCATCTACGCGGCCTTCGCGCTGCTCTCCATCCCGTTCGTGGCCTTCTGCATCAAGGAGACCAAGGGCCGCGCCCTGGAGGAGATGGGCTGAGCCCGCCCCCGTCGAGTCCCCGCCGCATCCGGCCCGACCCACCGCGAGGAACCCATGCCTGACCAGGGCGGCTCCCGGCAGAACGTCGCCTTCCCGAGCAACGGCCGTACCGCGCACGGGTACCTGGCCCGCCCGCCCCAGGGCGTCGGGCCGGGCCTGGTGGTGGTGCAGGAGTGGTGGGGCCTCACCACGCACGTCGCGACGATGGCCGACCGGTTCGCCGCCGAGGGCTTCACCGTGCTGGCCCCCGACCTGTTCGGCGGCGCCACCACCCACGACCGCACCGAGGCGGCCCGGCTCACCCGCGAGCTCCCGGTCGAGCGGGCCGTCGAGGACCTCTCCGGGGCGGTCGACCACCTGCTCGCCCTGGAGGGCGTGGTCGGCGACGCGGTCGGCGTGGTCGGCTTCTGCATGGGCGGCGGCTTCGCCCTGCTGCTGGCCGCCCGGGAGGGCGACCGGGTCGCCGCGGTGGTGCCCTTCTACGGCCTCCCGCCCGACCCGGACTTCGACTACCGGGGCCTGACCGCCCACGTCCTGGGGCACTACGGCGAACTGGACGGCTCGATCCCGATGGCCGCCGTCGACGAGGCCGCGATCCGGATCGGCGAGGCCACCGACGTCCGCCCCGAGATCCACTTCTACCCGGCCGGCCACGCCTTCATGAACGACGAGAACCCGCTCGGCAGCTACGACCCGCTCCAGGCCGCGACCGCCTGGCGCCGCACCCTCACCTTCCTCTGGGGCCACCTGGGCTGAGCCCGCCCCAGCCGTGGAAACCCGTTGGACAGCCGTACGAGCGGCGGCCATAGTCTCCAGGTGCCGACCCGACCCCCGCGCCCCCGCCGCCTCGCCTGGGCGAGCCGCAACTTCCGCATCCAGACCGCCGCCACCGTGGTCAGCGGCCTCGGCAACGCCGGCGCCCCCATCGCCACGGCCTTCGCCGTGCTCGGCCACGGCGGCACCACGTCCGAGGTCGGCTACGTCACCGCCGCCCGGCTGCTGCCCACCGTCCTGCTCCTGGTGGTCGGCGGCGCCCTCGCCGACCGGATGCCCCGGCACCACCTCATGGTCGCCGCCAACCTGTTCAGCGGCCTGTCCCAGGTCGTCCTGGCGGCGCTGGTGCTGTCCGGGGACATCCGGCTCTGGCAGCTGATGCTGCTCTCCGCCGCCGGCGGCGCCGGGTACGCGCTCTACTCCCCCGCCTCCGGCGGCATGATGCTGCAGGCCGTCGCCCCGGAGCACGCCGCCCGGGCCTTCTCGGTGTTCCGGATGGGCCAGAACGCCTCCCAGATCGGCGGCGCCGCGCTCGGCGGCGCGCTCACCGCCGCCGTCGGCCCCGGCTGGGTGCTCGCCCTGGACGGCGCCTGCTTCCTGGTCGCCGCCTCGCTCCGGTTCTTCCTGGAGGCCGAGCAGGCGCCCGCCCCGCAGGGCCACAGCATGCTGCGCGATCTGCGGGAGGGCTGGCGGGAGTTCGCCTCCCGCCGCTGGCTCTGGGTGGTCGTGGCGCAGTTCTCCGTCCTGGTCGCCTGCATCGGCGCGGTCGAGTCGGTGTACGGGCCGACGGTCGCCAAGGAGCGCCTCGGCGGAGCGTCCGACTGGGGCCTGGCGATGGCCGCCTACGGCGTCGGGCTGGTGGTGACCGGCGTGCTGATGGCCCGCTGGCGGCCCCGGCGGATCCTGCTGGTCGGCAACTGGGGGGTGTTCCTGTTCGGCGTGCCCGCCCTGGCGCTGGCGGCGGAGGCGCCCCTGCCGCTGCTCGCCCTCGCGATGTTCCTGTCCGGGGTCGGTGTCACCGTCTTCGGGGTCAACTGGATGATCGCGCTCCAGCAGGAGATCCCGGAGGAGATGTTCTCCCGGGTCGCCGCGTACGACGAGCTCGGCTCCTTCTCGCTGTCCCCGATCGGCATCGCGCTGGCCGGCCCGGCGGCCACGGTGCTCGGCCTCTCGGGCGCGCTGTGGGCCTGCGCCGTCGTCTGCCTGGTACTCAGCGCGGTCGTGCTGCTGGAGCCTCAGGTCCGCCGGCTGGCCCGCAGGAGCACCGTCGACGCACCGGTGGCCGCCGCCGAGCCGGTGCCCGCGCCGTGAGCGCCCCGTGCGCCCCGCGTGCGCCCGGCCGTACGCAACCACTGGTACGCCAGGTTCGTCCGACCAGGTAAGTCACACCACCGTCTCTGGGGGGCCACTGGTGCCGAAGCCGCTGTTGTTCCTGGACGTCGACGGGGTGCTCAACCCGGTCTGCCCGCATCCGGACGCCGGGTTCGACACCCACACCCTGTTCGGCTACTCGGTGCTCCTCTCCGCCCGGCACGGCGCCTGGCTGCGCGAGCTGGCCGGCACCTACGAACTCGTGTGGGCCACCACCTGGGAGGAGCACGCCAATACGCACATCGCCCCGGCGATCGGCCTGCCCGCCCTCCCGCTGGTCCGCTTCACCGGCGACGTCCCGCAGCCCGGTGACCCGCGCGTCCCGCTGATGGAGCTGCTCTCGGCCCGCAAGTGGGCCCCGCTGCTGCGCTACGCCGCGGGCCGCCCGTTCGCCTGGGTGGACGACGTCATCCCGCCGCGGCTGGTCCGCAACTCCCTCTGGCGCCGCGACCGCCTGCTGCTGCCGATCGACCCGGGCCCGGGCCTGGAGCGCCGGCACGTCGACCGCCTGCTCGCCCGGCCGCCGCGCACCCTCGCCGGCCGCCTCCCGCTCAGGGGGTCGGCAGCCAGCTGACGTGCCCGGCCAGCAGCGCGTACCCGACGAACGCCACCGTGTCGATCAACGCGTGCGCCGCGACCAGCGGCATCACCCGCCCCCAGCGCCGGTAGAGCAGGCAGAACACCGCTCCCATCACCATGTTGCCGACCAACCCGCCGACCCCCTGGTACAGGTGGTACGAGCCGCGCAGCACCGAACTCGCCACCACCGCCGCCGGCCACGACCAGCCCAGCTGCCCGAGCCGGCGCAGCAGGTAGCCGAGGACGACGACCTCCTCCAGGGCGGCGTTCTGCCACGCGGAGAGCACCAGCACCGGGATCCGCCACCACACGTCCGGCAGCCCGGACGGCGCCACCGTCAGGTTGTAGCCGGCCGCCTGCGAGGCCAGGTACAGCACCAGCCCGGAGCCGCCGATCGCGGCCGCCACGGCGGCGCCACGGCCGAGGTCGCGCAGCTTCTGCCCGAGGTCGAAGCCGAGCACCCGCAGCGCGGCGCCCTCGCGCACCAGCAGGTATCCGACCAGCACCACCGGCATCAGGCCGCGCCCGACGTAGTACAGCTGCCACACCAGGTCCAGCCAGGGCCGGCCGGGCGCCCGCGAGCCGTTCAACGTGGCGACCTGCTGGCCGAGTTGGATCGGTTCGGTGAGCGAGGCCGCGAAGCTGATCAGCGCGCTGACGCCACTGGCCCCGGGGGAGAGGCCGAGGACGATCAGCAGTTCCACGCCGAGCAGCCGGCGCGTGGGCTTCGCGGTCTCCGGTGCGGTCGGGAGGGTGGTCACGGGCGGCTCCAGCGGGGCGGGCGTCGCTCCGGCCGTCGGCCGACCGCCGGAGCGATCATCCTGACACAGCGGTCCGGCTACCCGACCGGCCAGGTGTGCACCGGCTCGCCGGTGCGCATGTGCTCGATGTAGCGCCTGGTCATCGCGGCGAGCGCGGCCGGCCGGTCCATCCCGTACTGCTCGCGCAGCCGGTGGAAGGTCGCGCTCTGCCAGGCCGCGCCGTTGGTGCGGCGCAGGCAGCGCTGCTCGATGATCCCCAGGTAGCGGTCCCGATCGGCGGGCTCCACGCCCCACTCGTCCAGGCCCTGGTGGGCCATCGGCAGCAGTTCGTTGAGCACCAGGTCGACGGCGGACACCGTGGTCAGCCCGCCGCCGCGGCCCGCCCGGCCCGCCCGCGGCCACTGGAACACCGCGTCGATGCCGTAGCGGGCGCCCTGCCGGAAGTTCTCGTCGGCCCGCTCGAACGGCAGCCGGGTCCAGACCGGCCGGGGCTGCTCGGCGAGCACCCGGACCAGCCCGTAGTAGAAGGCGGCGTTCGCGAGCGTGTCGGCCACCGTCGGCCCGGCCGGCAGCGCCCGGTTCTCCACCCGCAGGTGCGCGATCCCGCCCGCGATGTCGTACACCGGCCGGTTCCAGCGGTAGATCGTGCCGTTGTGGAGCCGCATCTCGGCGAGCCGGGGCGCCCCGCCGGAGGCGAGCACCTTCAGCGGGTCCTCGTCGTCGCAGATCGGCAGCAGCGCGGGGAAGTACCGCAGGTTCTCCTCGAACAGGTCGTACGCCGAGTCCACCCAGCGCTCGCCGAACCAGGTGATCGGCCGGACGCCCTGCGCCTTGAGTTCCGCCGTACGGGTGTCACAGGCCTGCTGGAACAGCACCGGACGGGTCTCCCGCCACAGCTCCCGCCCGAACAGGAACGGCGAGTTGGCGCCGAGCGCGAGCTGCGCCCCGCAGATCGCCTGAGCCGCGTTCCACACCGAGGAGAAGCGTTCCGGGGTCACCTGCAGGTGCAGTTGCAGGGAGGTCGCGGCGGCCTCGGCCACCATGGTGATGGTCTCCAGCTGGAGGTGTTCGACGCCCTCGATGTCCAGCGCGATGTCCTCGCCGCGGGCGGCCAGGATCTGGTCGCTGAGCAGGCTGTAGCGCGGGTTGTGGGAGATCGCGTCCAGGCCGGTGTGGCCGTGCTCCAGGGTCGGCAGGATCCCCACCATGACGATCCGGGCACCGGCCTCGGCGGCCCGCCGGTCGGCGTAGCGCAGCCCGGTTTCGAGCTCCTCGCGCAGGTCCTCGAAGACGTGCCCGCACAGCCGGTGCGGCACGATGTTCACCTCGACGTTGAACTGGCCCAGTTCGGTCTGGAAGTCGCTGGAGCCGATCGCGCTCAGCACCTGCGCGTTGCGCAGCGCCGGCAGGCCGTCCTCGTCGGCCAGGTTGAGCTCGATCTCCAGGCCCATGACCGCCCGCGGCCGGTCGAACCGGTCCTCGCGCAGCATCCGCCCCAGCGCGTCGAGGCAGGCCTGGAGCTTGCGTCGGTACAGCTGCCGGTCCGCCAGATCAGCCCGAGTCGCCACGACCTTCTCGCCCACGGTCCCCTCCTCCTGAGACACCGGCCGACCCGACCGTGCAAGCATCATGCCCACCTCGAAGATCGATACCCGAATGCTTGTACTGGCTTGCAATGCAAGGAAACTGACGGATATTCAGCAGATCTGCCGACTTGCCCGGCGCCACCGCCTGTGATAAACAGGTCACCCTGCGCACCTGTTCGATAGAATTCGCACTGCGCTCCGGCCGGCCCGCTCCGCCTCGAAACCCTCGTCGACGGCGGCGACCGCGCCGGCACCGCGATCATGCACAACCGGACACGGCCAGGTCCCGTCACCGATGACACGCCGCGCCACGCCGGTATGCCGCACTCGCACGCCGATCTCGCACGGAGAGGCGGACCCCGCCATGACTCTGCAGACCCCCCAGCCCCCGCCGAGCGCCCTGCGCGCCGTCCTGGCCGCACTCGACTCGGAGACCGCGCTGCGCCAACCCGCCGCCGCAGCACTGCGCCATCCGGTCGGCCCGCTGCTCCCCACGCACCCGCTCGCCGTCCACGTCCTGGAGGGGCCGCGCCCGGAGCTGCGCGCCGCCCGCCGCACGGGCTGGCGCTTCCTGATCAAGGACGGCGCCGAGGTCGCCGCCGCCGCCGAGGTCGTCCAGGCCGTCGAGGGCCACACCTTCTCGCACTTCACCGCCGGCCCCTACCTCGACTCGACGGTCCGGGCGCTGCGCCAGGCCTGGCAGCTCGCCCAGGGCTCCCGGTCCCGCCAGCAGCCCCGGCTGTTGACCTTCCCCGGGCAGTACGCGACGGCACTGTGGCTGCACGGCCCCGACGCCGACCCGGCCGCCGACCAGCTGATCCCGCTGGCCCCGGCCCCGCTCGGCGTCACCGCGCACCGCGCCTACCCGGCCGGCGAGTTGCTGCCGCTGCTCGCCCGGGCGCCGCTCGCCAAGCCACTGCTGCTCGGTTCCTCCTGAGCCGACCCCACGCCCACCGGGCCACCGGGCCACCACCCGGTGGCCCGGTGGGCGTGCGCGTCGCCCTCACCCGCCCGAACCACCCGGACGGGCCATCCGCTCTGACCTCCTCGGGCCATGCCGCAGCTGACCCGTCGGTGCGCCTTTCCCCGCCAGACCCACCTGAACGGGTGATCTCTGCCCGGGAGTTGTGGCGCATGTCACGAAATCCCTGCGCGCACGTCCACAGATGCCGACACTGGGAACCAGCGTGGAAGGACCACCTGTCCTACCCACTTGAGCGTCGGTCCACACCTGGTCGGCGCGCGGACAGGATCCGGCTACCGCGGCGGCTCCCGACGGCTCCGCCGGCGGCCGCACCACGGGGGAGGATCGCAGAGCGAAGCGAGGGTACGTATGTGCCAGCACCGTCCTGAGTGCCCGTCGGCCGAGTCCGAGGACCGCGAGGCGGCCGCCACGGTGGCCTGCCACCCGGAGCAGGGCTGGAGCCTGCTCTGCAACGGCGTCGTGCTGTTCGAGGACACCGGAGAGCTGCTGCCCGACGGCCGGGTGATCGCACCGCGCCGCCCCGTCGCCCACGCGGCCTGACCGCACCCGGCGGGGGCAGCCGCCGGACGACGGCAAGGGGCAGGGCCCCGACGGATACGTCCCGTCGGGGCCCTGCCGTACGTCCGGTCCGGATCAGGCGCCGTACTCGTCCAGCGGCGGGCAGGAGCAGACCAGGTTGCGGTCGCCGTACGCGCCGTCGATCCGGCTGACCGGCGGCCAGTACTTGTCCGCCGGGTTCACGCCCGCCGGGAAGACCGCCTCCTGCCGCGAGTAGCCGTGCGCCCAGTCGCCGGCCAGCTCGGCGGCGGTGTGCGGGGCGTTGCGCAGCGGGTTGTCCGCGGCCGCCCACTCGCCCGAGCCGACCTTGTCGATCTCGGCCCGGATCTCGATCATCGCGTCGCAGAACCGGTCGATCTCGTGCAGGTCCTCGGACTCGGTCGGCTCGATCATCAGCGTGCCGGCCACCGGGAAGGACATCGTCGGCGCGTGGAAGCCGTAGTCGATCAGGCGCTTGGCGATGTCGTCCACCGTCACGCCCGTCTCCTTGGTCAGCGGACGCAGGTCGATGATGCACTCGTGCGCGACCAGCCCGCCGGGGCCGGTGTAGAGCACCGGGAAGTGCGGTGCCAGCCGCTTGGCGATGTAGTTGGCGTTCAGCACCGCGACCTGGGTCGCGCGCTTGAGGCCCTCGCCGCCCATCAGCCGGACGTACGCCCAGGAGATCGGCAGGATGGCCGCCGAGCCCCACGGTGCCGCCGAGATCGGGCCGACCCCGGTGGCCGGGCCGGCCTCCGGCTGCAGCGGGTGGTTCGGCAGGTACGGCGCCAGGTGGGCGCGCACCGCGACCGGGCCGACGCCCGGGCCGCCGCCGCCGTGCGGGATGCAGAAGGTCTTGTGCAGGTTCAGGTGCGAGACGTCCGCGCCGAACTTGCCCGGCTTGGCGAGGCCGACCAGGGCGTTCAGGTTGGCGCCGTCCACGTACACCTGGCCGCCGGCCTCGTGCACCAGGGCGCAGATGTCGGTGATCTGGGTCTCGTACACGCCGTGGGTGGACGGGTAGGTGACCATCAGCACGGAGAGGCTGTCCCGGTGCTGCTCGATCTTGGCCTTCAGGTCCTCGACGTCCACGTCGCCGTCGACCAGGGTCTTCACCACGACCACGCGCATGCCTGCCATCACCGCGGAGGCCGCGTTGGTGCCGTGCGCGGAGGAGGGGATCAGGCAGACGTCGCGCTGGGTGTCGCCGTTGGCGTGGTGGTAGGCGCGGACGGCCAGCAGGCCGGCCAGCTCGCCCTGCGAGCCCGCGTTCGGCTGGATCGAGACGGCGTCGTAGCCGGTCACCTCGACCAGCTGGCGCTCCAGCTCGCGGATCAGGCTGAGGAAGCCCTGGGCCTGCTCGATCGGCGCGAAGGGGTGCAGCTGGCCGAACTCCGGCCAGGTGACGGCCTCCATCTCGGTGGTCGCGTTGAGCTTCATGGTGCAGGAGCCCAGCGGGATCATGCCGCGGTCCAGCGCGTAGTCCCGGTCCGACAGGCGGCGCAGGTAGCGCAGCATGGCGGTCTCCGAGCGGTGGCTGTGGAAGACCGGGTGGGTCAGGTACTCGTCCTGGCGCAGCAGCGCGGCCGGCAGCGCGTCGGCGCCCTCGGCGACCTCGACCGCGGGGACGCCGAACGCGGCCCAGACGGCGGCGAGGTGCTCGCGGGTGGTGGTCTCGTCGGTGGAGACCGAGATCCGGTCCGCGCCGTCCTGGTGGACGTTGACGCCGTTGGCGCGGGCGGCGGCCGCGATCTCGGCGGCACGGCCCGGGACGACGGCGGTGACGGTGTCGAAGAACTCGCCGTGCAGCAGCTCGACACCGCCGGCCCGCAGGCCCTCGGCGAGGGCGGCGGCGTAGCGGTGGGTGCGGCGGGCGATGTCGGCCAGGCCGTCCGGACCGTGGTAGACGGCGTACATCGAGGCCATGACGGCGAGCAGCACCTGGGCGGTGCAGATGTTGCTGGTGGCCTTCTCGCGGCGGATGTGCTGCTCGCGGGTCTGCAGCGCCAGGCGGTAGGCACGGTTGCCGTCGGCGTCGACCGAGACGCCGACCAGGCGGCCGGGCAGCGAGCGGGCGTACTCGGCGCGCACCGACAGGTAGCCGGCGTGCGGGCCGCCGAAGCCCATCGGGACGCCGAAGCGCTGCGAGGTGCCGCAGGCGATGTCGGCGCCGAGCGAACCCGGCGAGGCGAGCAGGGTCAGCGCCAGCAGGTCGGCGGCGACCGCGACGATCGCGCCGAGGCCGTGCGCCTGCTCGATGACCGGGGTGAGGTCGCGGACCACACCGGTGGCGCCCGGGTACTGGAGCAGCACGCCGAAGACGCCGCGCTCGGCGATCTCGGCCGGGATGCCCTGGGACAGGTCGGCGACGACGACCTCGACACCGGTCGGCACGGCGCGGGTGTTGATCACCGCGGTGGTCTGCGGCAGGGTCTCGGCGTCGACCAGGAAGACGCCGCCCTTGACCTTGGTGACGCGGCGGGCGAGCGCCATCGCCTCGGCGGCCGCGGTGCCCTCGTCGAGCAGCGAGGAGCCGGAGGTCGGCAGGCCGGTCAGGTCGGAGACCAGGGTCTGGAAGTTGAGCAGCGCCTCCAGGCGGCCCTGGGAGATCTCCGGCTGGTACGGCGTGTAGGCGGTGTACCAGGCCGGGTTCTCCATGACGTTGCGCAGGATCACCGGCGGGGTGAAGGTGCCGTAGTAGCCCAGGCCGATCATCGGCTGGAGCACCTGGTTGCGGCTCGCCAGCTCGCGCAGTTCGGCGAGCACCTGGGCCTCGCTGCGGCCGCCGGGCAGGTCCAGGCCGGTGATGGAGCGGATCGCCTCGGGAACGGCGGTGGCGGCGAGTTCGTCCAGCGAGCCGTAGCCGATGGACGCCAGCATCTTCTGCTGCGCGGCGTCGTCGGGGCCGATGTGGCGGTTCTCGAAGGGGCTGGCCAGCTCAAGCTCGGTGAGGGTCGAGGCGCCGGTGGGGCGTCCCGCGTTCGGCTGGGCGTTCATGGTGGTCGAGGCCTCCTGGTCACGGACCGGCGGGGGTGCGCACGCCGACCGGCCGGAGCCGCTGCGGACAGCGGCTCGACCCGGGCGGGCGAACCCGACAGGCCTCCCCCTCTGTCATCGGGACCTGAGAGCTTCACCCGCACGGCGCGCTGTGGGCACGCCGCCGGCTTGCACCGTCGGTGAGGGTGGTGCCCGTCGGCTCCCTGCCGACGGTCCTGCCCTGCTTTCCAGAGTGACCTACCCCACACGGTACGGATGCCTGAGAGATTCCGGGGAGGAGTTGCTCCTTCGGCGCCCCGACCAGCGCTTTCCGTGGCCGGGGACTCTCCCGAGCGGGCTCGGCGGTCGCCGCCCAGGGTACCAGCGGCAGGCCCCCCGATCACGGTCGCGTCGGGTCGCTCGGGGTCTACGCGCGTCCCCCGGACGGTCCAGCCCGGAGCCCGTCCGGCGCACCCCGGTCGCGCCCGTCCGATTCATGGCCTTTGGTGTGAAGTGGCAGGCGGAACGGGTGCTCCGGCCACGGTCCTGCGGGAGTTCCGCAGGCGCAGCGCACTGGAGGAAAGAGTGCAAACCGATATCGACCCCCGGGACCTCATCGGCCACAAGGCGGTCGACCGCAACGGAGACAAGATCGGCACGGTCGACGAGGTCTACCTGGACGACGCCACCGGCCAGCCGGAGTGGGCGGCCGTCCGGACCGGCATCTTCGGCCGGGACGCCTTCGTCCCGCTCACCACCAGCGAGTTCTCCGGCGACGAGCTCCGGGTGCCGTACGACAAGTCGCTGGTGAAGGAGTCGCCGGACTTCGGCGCCGGCCAGCACCTGTCGCCCGCCCAGGAGCTCCAGCTCTACCGCTACTACGGCCTGGACACCCCGGCGAACGGCCGCCCGGTCGGCCGGGACGGCGACCGTCCTGCCGACCGTGAGGGTGACCGGCCCGTCGGCCGCGAGAGCGACCGCCCGGCCGGCCGGGACGGCGACCGCCCCGCGCGCCCCGACCTCGACTTCGGCACCACCTCGGCGGCCGAGCCCGTGAAGCCCATCGCCTTCCACTCCCTCGACCCCGCCCCGACCACCACCCCTGCCGACCCCACCGGCACCGCGACAGAGGTCAACGTGCGAACCCTCAACACCCCCTCACCCGCGGCCACCCCCACGACGACCGAGCCCAAGCCGCAGCCCGCCCCGATCGTGACGACCACCGCGACCACGAACTCGGCCATGGCCGCGCCGGTCCCGGAGCGCTCGACCGGCCCCGCCCCGTCGTCCCCCAACGGCCCGGTGGAGATCACCTGCCGCGAGGAGCGCCTGGACATCACCACGGACTGGCACATCGTGGGCACCGCGAAGCTGCGCAAGTACGTGACCAGCGAGCAGGTCGAGCGCCGCGTCCCGGTGGTCCGCGAGCGCGTCCGGGTGGAGCGGATGCCGGTGAGCGAGGCCGAGCGTGCCTCGCTCACCGAGAAGGAGATCACCGAGGCGGTGGAGGAGGTCACCCTGCGCGAGGAGCGCCCGGTGGTCCGCAAGTACCTCACCCCGATCGAGCGGGTCCGCCTGGTGGTGGAGCGCTACACCGCCGAGGAGGTGATCCGGGACGAGCTGCGCCGCGAGCACGTCGAGATCCACGACAACACCGCCGCCGCCCCGGCGACCCCGACGGCCACCCCGGCGGCCGAGGCCCCCCGCCCGGCCGTGCTGCGCCCGTTCGCCTGACCTCTCTCCCGAGGGCCCCGGACCACTCGGTCCGGGGCCCTCGGCATGCCCTCGTCCCGGTCGCCGCCCGGCCGGAATCCTTCGATTTTGCCAAAGCGTCACCAATGGATATTTGACACTCTGAAGTATCTCCCGGCATGGTTACTTCAGTTCATTCACTATGTACGGGAGGAAGCAACCGTGAGTGAGGCACCACAGCCCACCACCGCGGCCGAGAAGCAGAGCAGCGCCCGGGTCCTGCCGGCCCTCATCCTGGCGATGCTGTCGTTCAGCGTGGTGCAGACCGCGGTCGTCCCGATCCTGCCCTCGCTGGCCAAGGAACTGAGCGTCTCCGCGTCCAGCATCACCTGGCTGATGACCGCCAACCTGCTCTCCGCCGCCGTGCTGACTCCCCTGCTGGGCCGCTTCGGCGACCTCCGGGGCCGTAAGCCGATGCTGCTGATCTCGCTGGCCGGTCTGGTCGCCGGTTCGGCGCTGGCGGTCAGCACCCACTCCTTCACCTGGCTGGTCGTCGCCCGTGTCCTCCAGGGCGCCGGCGGTGGCGTGCTCCCGCTGGCGATCAGCATCGTCCGCGACGAGCTGCCCAAGCAGAAGGTGACCGGCGGCGTCGCCGCCATCAGCGCCTCGATGGGCGTCGGCTCCGGCCTCGGCCTGGTCGCGACCGGTCTCCTGCTGGAGCACTGGAGCTACAAGTCGATCTTCTGGATGGGCCTGGTCTTCGGCCTGATCGCGGTCGCCCTGGTCGCGTTCCGCGTCCCGTCCGACCCGGTCACCGACAAGGAGGGCGGCGCCGACCCGCTCGGCGCCCTCACCCTGGCCGGCTGGCTCTCCGCCCTGCTCGTCGCGGTCAGCCAGGGCAACCACTGGGGCTGGACCTCGACCAAGACCCTCGGCCTGTTCGCCGTGGCCGCCGTCGTCGCCCTGATCTGGGGGGTCATCGAGACCAAGGTCGCGCACCCCCTGGTGGACATGAAGATGATGTCCCGTCCGGCCGTCGCCTTCACCAACCTGGCCGGCCTGCTGATCGGCTTCGGCATGTACGGCTCGTTCATGGTGATCAGCAACTTCGCCCAGACCCCGGAGAAGCTGACCCACTACGGCTTCACCGCGACCGTCCTGCACGCCGGTCTGCTGCTGCTGCCGTCCGCGATCGGCTCGATGGTGGCGGCTCCGGTCGGCGCGATGCTGATCGCCCGCCGCGGCCCGCGCCTGCCGCTGGTCCTCGGTGGCGTCCTGGGTGCCGTCGCGATGGCCTACCTGGCCGTGCGGCACAGCCACGAGGGCGACATCTACACCTCCTCGGCGATCTTCGGCCTGGGCATCGGCCTGGCGTTCTCCGCGATGCCGGCCTACATCAACGGCGCCGTCCCGGTGGAGCAGAGCGGCATCGCCAACGGCATGAACGCCGTGCTGCGCACCGTCGGTGGTGCGATCGGCACCGCCGTGATGGCCGCCATCCTGACCGGCGACACCATGAAGCTGCCGCCGCAGATCCCGCTGCTGCTGCCCACCCTGGACGCCTACAAGCACGCGTTCTGGGCCGCGGCCGTCGTCTGCGCCGTCGCCGGCGTCGTCCCGTTCCTGATCCGCGGCGTCAAGCCGGCCGCCACCGTCGTCGCCTCGGGCGGCACGGCCGAGCGGAACTCCAGCCCCGAGCTGGCCAAGACCGACGCCTGACCAGGCGTCCGGCCGCCGCGCTCAGGGACAGGGCGCGGCGGCCCGGCCTTCGGACGGTCGCGAGGGCATCACGACCGCACGAAGTCCGGCACGGTATGCGGCCCCAACCGGTACTCCCCCCACCGGTTGGGGCCGCTTCGCGTTTCACAGCCCCGGCACCCCCGGCTCCTCCGGCCCTTCCGACCCCTCGGCCCCCCACAGCGGCAGCGGACGGGCCGGCTCCAGCGCCGGATCGTCCACCGCGAAGGTCCGGATGCGCCCCGGCCCGCTCCACGGCGTCTCGAACCGCACGGTGACCCGCCCGACACCGCTGCCCTGCACCCACCCGGGCCCCAGCTCGGCATGGCGGACGTCCTGCCCGGGCATCCAGCGGCGCGGCGCGGCCGCCTCCGGCTCCTCCTCGGCCGCCTCGACCTCCGCCTCCGCGTGCTCGGCCGCCTCCTCCCGCAGGGCCTGCGCGAACAAGTCCTCCTGGGTGTAGTCGGCCAGCTGGGCGACGCCCACCCCGAGCAGCCGCACCCCACCGGTGATGTCCACCTGGGAGGCCAGCCGGCGCGCCGTCTCGATGACCACCGCCTCGTCGTCGGTGGGCCCGCGCAGCGTCTCCGAACGGGTCAGCGTCGAGAAGTCGAACCGCCGGACCTTGAGCACCACCGTCCGCCCCGAGCGCCCGGCCGCGCGCAGCCGCCGCACACACCGGGCGGCCAGCACCTCCACCTCGCGCAGCACCCGCTCCCGGTCGGCGAGGTCCACCTCGAAGGTGTCCTCCACCGAGACCGACTTGGCGTCCTGATCGGCCACCACCGGCCGGTCGTCCAGCCCTATCGACATCTGGTGCACGCCGGCGCCGTGCGCCCGCCCGAGCAGCAGCACCAGTTCGCCCTCCCCCGCCTCGGCGAGGTCCGCCACGGTGTTCAGTCCGGCCCGCCGCAGCACCTGTTCGGTGGCCGGCCCGATCCCGGGCAGCGCCCGGACCGGCATCGGGCCGAGCACGGCCCGCTCCTGCCCGGGTTCGATCAGCACCAGCCCGTCCGGTTTGGCCTGCTCGGAGGCGATCTTCGCCATCAGCTTGGACCCGGCTGCCCCGACCGACCCGGTCAGCCCGGTGCGCCGCTGGATGTCCGCCCGCAGGTCCTCCGCCAACGCGAGCACCAGCCGCTCCCCGGTCTCGTGGTCGGACTCGGCCAGCACCGGACCGTAGGGGCCGGCCTCCAGGTCGACGAAGGCCTCGTCCAGGCTGAGCGGCTGCACCAGCGGCGACAGCTCGCGCAGCAGGCCCATCACGAGCTCGCTGACCTGCCGGTAGGCCTCGAACCGGCCGCTCAGGAAGGCCGCGTTGGGGCAGAGCCGGCGCGCCTGCGCCATCGGCATCGCCGAGTGCACCCCGAACTTCCGCGCCTCGTACGAGGCGGTGGAGACCACCCCACGCCCGCCGAGCCCGCCGACGACCACCGGTTTGCCGCGCAGGCTCGGCTTGGCCGCCTGCTCCACCGCCGCGAAGAAGGCGTCCATGTCGAGGTGGATGATGCTCGGCAGTGATCGCACCCGCCGATCATCCCGCAGGGGTCCGACAATGCGTACGAACCCGGGCGGGGCCCAGGCCGAGTCAGAACACCTAGCGCTGCGTGGCGTCCGCCAGAGCCTTCGGGATGCCGTCCTCCTGGGGGCCGAGGAACAGCGGGTCCGGCCGCAGCCAGGCGTTGACCGCCGCCTTGCCCGCCCCGGGGATCTCCCGCAGCCCGCCGTACAGCCAGGTGCCGTCGTGCACTTCCGGCACCCCGACCGCGTACGCGTCGATGCCCGCCGCCTCGCACAGGGCCAGCGCCCGGCGGACGTGGAAGTCCTGGCTGACCAGCACCGCCCGCTCCACCCCGAAGACCCGCCGGGCCCGGGTACAGGAGTTCCAGGTGTCGAAGCCCGCGTAGTCGCCCACCACCCGGACCGCCGGCACCCCGTGCTCGATCAGGTACGTCCGCATCGCGTCCGGCTCGTCGTAGCTGTCCCGGCCGTTGTCGCCGGTCACCAGGATCGCCTGCACCTTCCCCGCCCGGTACAGGTCCAGCGCCGCGCTCAGCCGGTGCTCCAGGTACGGCGACGGCTTGCCCTGGTCGAGCCCGGCGCCGAAGACCACCGCGACCGGCGCGGTCGGCACGCTGGCCACCGTGCCGACCCGGTCCCCGGCCGAGCACCACAGCCACGCGCTCGGCGCCAGCGCCAGCGAGCAGAGCACCGTCGCCGCCTGGAAGGCCCTGCGCTGCACGGGCCGCCGCCGAACCCGGACCTTCAGCAGCCCGCCCCGACGCCGCAGCAGACCCGCTATCCCGGTGCCGAACCCCACGTGTCCTCCCTCGATCGCCTCACCAGGCGCAACGACGAGGCCGCGGGCCCGGACGGTTCCCCGTCCGGGCCCGCGGCCTCGTCAGTTCTGCGTTCAGACCGCCCGGTTGCGCCGTTGGGCCAGCTCGTCGGACGGGTCGTGGCCGACCAGCGTCTCGCCGGTGTCGGTGCGCTCCGCGTGCAGCCGCCCGAGCGTCAGCTCCAGCTCCCGCCAGACCGCTCCGACCGCGATGCCGAACACCCCCTGACCACCCTTCAGCAGGTCCACCACCTGCTGCGGCGTGGTGCACTCGTACACCGTCGCGCCGTCGCACATCAGCGTCATCCCGGCCAGGTCGCCCTGCTCGGCCGCCTGCAGATGGGCGACCGCCACCCGGATGTTCTGCAGCGAGACGCCCGCGTCGAGCAGCCGCTTCACGATCTTGAGCAGCAGGATGTCGCGGAAGCTGTAGAGCCGCTGGCTGGTGGCCGGGTACGCCGAACGGACGCTGGGCTCCAGCAGTCCGGTCCGGGCCCAGTAGTCCAGCTGGCGGTACGTGATGCCGGCCGCCGCGCAGGCCGTCGGACCTCGGTAGCCGATCAGTTCGGACGTCGGGGCCAGCCGCTCGATGGCGGGCTGACCGGGCTGCACGGCCGGGAACCTGCCCACCCGGGGCAGGTCCGTCACGGTGCGAGCGGTGCGCGGCAGGTGCATGGCGCACAGGCCTCCCACGGCCGTGTCATCGCCGGTGCTGCTCATGCCTGCCTCCGTCCACTGGTGCTGCGGGCAACCCGAACTGCGGGCATCGGTCACCCGGACAGCCACTCCTGACGGTAGGCAGTCCCCTATGACCCGTCAACGATCGCCACGCCGGGCCAGCCAAACCACATCACTCAGGAGAGTGGTTTTTCGTGCCCCTAGTGTGGGTAGGTCGACGGTTTTTGGCAAAACGGCAAGCCAAACAACGGCCTGGCCTGTAGAGAAATCCGGTCCGCACTACTACTGCGGGCCGCTGCCCCCGAAGTCCTCGGGCGACACCTGGTCGAGGAACTCGCGGAACTTCTCGACCTCGTCCTCCTGCTCGTCCGGGATCGCGATGCCCGCCTCGGCGAGCACCTCCTCGCTCCCGTAGATCGGCGTACCGGTGCGCAGGGCCAGCGCTATCGCGTCGGACGGCCGGGCGCTCACCTCGACCCCGCCGGTGAAGACCAGCTCGGCGTAGAAGACGCCCTCCCGCAGGTCGGTGATCCGGACCTCGGTGAGCTGCTGCCCGAGCGCCTCCAGGACGTCCTTGAACAGGTCGTGCGTCAGCGGGCGGACCGGCGTCATGCCCTGCTGGGCGAAGGCGATCGCGGTCGCCTCGCCGGGACCGATCCAGATCGGCAGGTACCGATCGCCCCCGACCTCCCGCAGCAGCACGATCGGCTGGTTGGAAGGCATCTCCACTCGGACACCCACGACGTCGAGCTCATTCACACAGGCAACCCTATGGCTCAGGCCCCGGATATGAAAGCGCAGGGCCGACGCCGCTGGTCAGCGCGGTGCACCCGGGCCGCCCCGGGTCTGGACGGCCACCTCGCAGAAACCCCGTGGGAACCCCGCGGGGGCGCTATCCGCGGCTGCGCAGACCGGCCTGGACCATCGCCGCGTGCAGCCGCACGGACAGTGTCGCCAGCTCCCGCGCGGTGGCCTCGGCATGGGCCCTGGTCTGCGGGTTCCGGTGCCGGCGCAGTGGCGCCACCACCTGCTCCACCAGCGCGATCTCCCGGTCCGCCGCGGCCTTCATGGCCCGCAGGTGCCGCGGTTCCAGCCCGTACCGGCCGAGTTCCGCGACCAGTCGGGCCACCTGCAGCGCCTCGCCGTCGTACCCGCCGTCCGGACCGGGCGCGACCAGACCGTAGGACTCCCACTCGGACAGCTCGCGTTCCCCGGACTCGGCGGCCGCCAGCAGTTCGGCACGCCCCAGCCGGACTCCGGACGGGACGTCGGCCGAAGCCCCCAGCTCCCGGTCCGCCTCCTCCACCGGCCCGGGCCGGGCGTCGGCGGAGGGCGGCAGCGCGGGCGGTGCCTCACCGCGCTCGATGGCGTCCAGGTGCTCGCGGATCACCCGCAGCGGCAGGTAGTGGTCACGCTGCATCCGCAGGACGTAGGCCAGCCGCTCGACGTCGGCCGGGCTGAACTTGCGGTACCCCGAGGGCGTGCGCTGCGGCTCGACCAGCCCCTCCGCCTCCAGGAACCTGATCTTGGAGATGGTGACCTCGGGGAAGTCGTCGCGCAGGAAGGCCAACACCGCGCCGATGCTCAGCAGCTCGTCGCCGCCGCGCCGCCGCCCACCCGGCCGGTCCGGGCGGAGCGGCTGCCTGGGGCCCGCGACCACCCCGCGCCCGCCGCGGTCCGTCTGCGGACCGGACGATGCGGGGGTGGCCGCCCCGAGAGAAGATGAAGGGGTATTCGTACTCACTCGGGCTCCTACCGACGTTGGGTTCAGTACCCCCGGTTGTGGCCGGCGAAGAACACCAGCCGGTACTTCCCGATCTGCACCTCGTCACCGTTGTTCAGCGACACCTCGTCGATCCGCTCCCGGTTGACGTAGGTGCCGTTGAGGCTGCCGACGTCCGCGACGCTGAACCCGGCCTGCGTCCGACGGAACTCCACGTGGCGCCGCGAGACCGTGACGTCGTCCAGGAAGATGTCGCCCTGCGGGTGACGGCCGGCCGTGGTGACGTCCGAGTCCAGCAGGAAGCGGCTGCCCGAGTTCGGACCGCGCTGGACGATCAGCAGCGCAGAGCCCGGCGGCAGCGCGTCGATCGCCGACAGCACCTCGGCCGACAGGGCCGGCGTGGCGCCGGTGCCGGTCGTGGTGTTGGGGTCGTACGACTCCAGGCCGGAGATGGAGATGGTCGACGTGGTCTCCGCCGCCCCCTCCGGAAGCAGGCCACCGCGCAGGGCCGTACCGCAGTTGGAGCAGAACCGGGCCGAGGCCGGGTTCTGGTTGCCGCACCTGGGGCACGGAGTGGGGCCAGCCATGTTCACAGCCTCCTGGCGCGGCACACCCGACGGGTTGTGCCCGGCGTACGGGTCCGGGGCAAACCCTCCACCAGAGGTTGAGGGTCCTGACTGGAAACCTATGCGCGGGTCGCCGGAAGGGTCAACCGACGCGCCGTAGCCGCCCACCGGATTCCCGGCGTACTGGGCGGCGGCACCGTCCCGGAACAGCTGCTGCTCGGCGTACGGCGCCCCCTCGGGGGCGGGGCGCATGCCCGGCACAACGGCCTCGTCCTCGGGCCGGCGGTGCCGCGCGGTCGGCGCCTCGACGGAAGCCGCGCCACGGCCCTTGTTACGACCGAACAACTTCGAGAAGAAACTCACGGGCGAATCCCCTTGCGTGTGACAGACCCGCCCGCGGGGCAGGGTGAGAACCTCGGACAGGCCGCGGACCCGATTGCGGATCGGGCCTGCTGGAGTGGTACTCCGATGGTTGGTACTGCGGTTGGTGCTCCGGTGCGTGCTGGTACGACCCAGTCTCGCCCACGCGACGGCGGCGCCCCGCACCGGGTGCCGCCCGCAGGTGACGGGCCGTTCGTCGGGCGCCCCGTCACTTCGAAGCCGGCTTGGCGTACTGCGGCGTCTTCAGATCCACGAGGGCGTCCACGACCACCTTCTGCTGCTGGGTGATCGTCGCCCGCGCCTGGTGACTCTCCAGAGTACGGACGACACCCCCCGGGATGTTCAGCGCGGGTGTCAGATCCTGCGGGTTCCCCACGACGGTGAACCGATAGGGCTGCGAGACCTTCTTCCCGTCGATCTGCACCCCGCCGCCCGACACGTCGGTGAAGTAGGTGTTGACCACCACGCGCACATCGTTGATCTGAATCGCCTCCGCCCCCGCCGCTCGAAGTTCTTGCAGGGTGTCCAGCAGCATATCTGCCTTCACCTGCCCTTGGGGATCATCGACCGTGAGTACGATGCCCGGACCAGTGGCTTTGACGGTGCCGGCGAGCACGCCGAGCTCCGTCGCCTTCTTCCTGGTCTGCTCCTGGGCCTCCTTGGCCTGGTTGGAACTGTTCTCCAACTTGGCCAGGGACTGTTCCAACTCCGCCTTCTCCTGCTGGAGACGCTGCTGACGGCTGTCCAGTTCGTCGAGGATGCGCACCAGGTCCTCCTGGCGGGCCCCGCGGAGCTGGCTGTGGTGGTCGTTGGTCGACCGCACCTGGATCGCCAGCCCCAGGCCGAGCGAGAACAGCAGCAGCGCCACCACCAGCTGCCCGCGCGACATCCGCGGCGGCCACAGGGCTGCCTTGAGGCGCCGCCGTCCCGCACTGCGGTCCACGGCGGCCGGCTCCACCACGGGCTCGGGCTCGGGCTCGGGCTCAGACGCAGGCTCGGACGCAGGCGCTGCGGCCTTCTCCAGCCGCACCACGGGCGCGGGCGCCGCCTCCGCATCAAGCTCAGGCTTAGCGTCAGACTTCGCCGCAGCCTGTCCCTCGGGCCCCTCGGGCCCCTCGGCCTTCCCCGGCTCCTCCGGATCCTCGGCCTGGTCGGCGTGCTGGACCTCTGCGGCCCCGTCCACCGGCTCGACCGGGCCCGCCTCGGCCGCCGACTCCGGCCCCGACGCCTCGGCAGCCCGCTCCAAGGCCTTCCCGCCGCCGTCCGGGTGTTCCTCCGCCGCCCCGCGGCCCGACTCAGGCGCGGAAGACATGGCGCCGAATCGCGGCCGCGTTGGAGAAGATGCGGATGCCGAGGACGACGACCACACCCGTGGACAGCTGCGAGCCGACGCCCAGCTGGTCACCGAGGAAGACGATCAGTGCCGCGACCACCACGTTCGACAGGAACGAGACGATGAACACCTTGTCGTTGAAGATCCCGTCCAGCATCGCCCGGACGCCGCCGAACACGGCGTCCAACGCCGCCACCACCGCGATCGGCAGGTACGGCACGACGGCGTCCGGCACCTCGGGCTGGACGAAGAGTCCGACGACCACCCCGATCACGAGACCCAGTACGGCAATCACGGTCTAGCTGCTCCTGTCCCTGCGGACGACGACCCGGGCGGGGCCGTCGTGGACGAGTGGGCTGTCGTGGTCTTCGCGGACCCGCTCGGCGTACGCCGCCCGGTGCTGCCCGCAGACGGTGAAACGGACGCGCTCGGGCTCCCGGAGGTTCCGGCGGTGGGTGGCGGCGTCGGCGCGACCGGAGCCGCCGACGGCGACGCCGGGGGCGAGGGCTCGGACGTGACCGGCTGCGCGGTCCGCAGCGTCACGCCCACCGCGGCCGGCAGCGTCAGGTTCTTCTGCGCGGACATGGTCGACTTGATGCCGTACTTCTCCTGGAGCAACCGCAGGTACTGCCCGGCCATGTCGTTCTCGAAGGCGGTGAGCAGCTTCGGCCCGTCCCCGATCGCCTGGATGTTGTACGGCGGGACGAGCGGCCGGTTGTCCACCAGTACCGCCTCGCCCGCGGCCCGGATCGCCGAGAGCGCGGTGAGCCGCTGACCGTTGATCGCCACGGCTTCCGCACCGGATCCCCACACGCCGTTCACCACCAGCTGGAGGTCGCGGTCCCGCAGCCGGCCACTGTTGGAGAAGCCCTGCCCGGCCCGCGGGTCGACGTTCCCCCCGCCGCCGGTCCCCGCCGCGTCCTCCAGGACCAGCTTGACGCCCGGCCCCGAAACCTCGCCCAGACCCACCGCGCCGGTCAGACCGCCCTGGTCGCCGTCGCCCGTGGCCAGCGCCTGCTGCTGCGTGCTCTCGACCTTGCGCCGCAGGTCCTGGACCTGCTGCTGAAGGTGGTCGGCCGAGCCGTTGGTGTCGTTGATCCGGTGGATCAGCGCGTCCCGCTCCTTGGCCAGCGTCGGCTCCGCCTTGTGCGCGTTCACCGCGCCGACCGTCACCACGACCCCGACCAGCGCCAGCCCGGCGCCCAGCGTGAGCAGGCCTCGGGCCGTCCTGGGTATCCGGCTGTCGTGGTCTGCGCCCCGCGCCGCGGCAGCCTCGGCGTAGCCCTCGTCGAGGCTGTGGTCCATGACGTTGGTCAGCAGGGACATCGAGGCGTCCGGACGGTTGTACCGTCCGTTCGGGGCACTCGGCGTCGGCGTCGCTGGCATGCGGACCATCGTCCCACGTCGGCGAAGGGGCCCACGCACACCCCCTGAGCTGCACTCACGACACAAAGTGACGGATCATTGCGAACAGTGTGAAAACGGACAGCGGGGCGCGCGGACCATGCCGCGCGCCCCGACCGTCAGGACCGTCGAACGATCAGGCCGGTGTCGTCACCTCCCGGCGCCGTCGACCACCGCCGCCCACTCGTCCAGCAGCGCCTCCGTGGCCTCGTCGTCCGGACCTTCCGCCCACAGGTGGGTGGTCGCCTCGGCGGGATCCGGCAGCACCAGCGTCCAGCGCCCGTCCGCCTCGACGACCCGGACGCCGTCGGTGGTGTCCAGCCGCCGGCTGCCGGCCGCCTCGACCACCGAGCGCATCACCATCCCCTTGGCCGCCCACGGCGTCGCCAGGTCCCGGCGACGGATGTGCGCCTGCGGGATGCGCGCGTCGATCTGGCTCAGCGTGAGCTGGGTCCGCGCCACCAGGCCGACCAACCGCACGAAGGCCGCGGCCCCGTCCAGCACTCCGCTGAACTCCGGCACCACGAAACCGCCACGCCCGTCCCCGCCGAACACCGTGCCCTCGGTGGCGGCCGCCTTCGCCAGGTCGTCCGGCGTCGTCGTGGTCCAGATGACCTGGGTGCCGTGGTACGCGGCGACCTGCTCGGCGATCCGGGTCGTGGTCACCGGCAGCGCCACCTGCCCGCTGCGCCGCTCGGCCGCGACCAGGTCCAGCAGCACCAGCAGCGCCCGGTCGTCGTCGATCACCCGGCCCAGTTCGTCGACGAACGCGACCCGCTCGCCGACCGGGTCGAAGCGGACGCCGAAGGCCGCCCGGGAGGAGGCCACCAGCTCGCCGAGCCTGGCCAGCCCGGCCCGCCGCTCCTCCGCGTCCTCCGTCGGCCGCGCCTCGTCCAGCCCGCTGGAGACGGTGAGCGCCTCCACTCCGAGCCGTCCGAGGATGCTCGGCAGAACCAGGCCGGCGCTGCCGTGCGCGGTGTCCACGACCACCTTCAGTCCGGCCTCCCGGACCCCGGTGGTGTCGACGGCCCGCAGCAGGTTGCCCGCGTAGGAGTCGAAGACGCTGGACGGGAAGGTCAGGTCCCCGATCTCACCGGGGAAGGCCCGCCGGTACTCCTGGCGCGCGTACACGCGGTCCAGCTTTCGCTGGCCGGCCTGCGAGAGGTCGGCCCCGCGCTCGTCGAAGAAGAGGATGTCCAGGGAGTCGGGCACCCCCGGCGTGGTCCGCAGGAAGATCCCGCCCGCACTCCCCCGCGCGGTGTGCTGCCGGGCCACCGGCATCGGCACGTTCTCCAGGTCGCGGACGTCTATGGCCGACGTCTGGAGCGCCGAAATCATCGCCCGTTTGAGCGCACGCGCACCACGCGAGTGGTCACGCGCAATGGTGACGGTCGCCCCCTTCTTCAGGGTCGTGGCGTACGCGCCGGCCAACCGCACGGCCAGTTCCGGGGTGATCTCGACGTTCAGGATCCCCGACACGCCACGCACGCCGAACAGGTGCTCCTGGCCGCGGGACTCCCAGATCACCGACGTGTTGACGACGGCGCCGGCCTCGATGGTCTTGAACGGATAGACCCGGACGTTCGCACCGATGATCGACTCCTCGCCGATCAGGCACTCGTCCCCGATCACCGCGCCGTCCTCGATCCGGGCGGCCCGCATCACGTCGGTGTTCTTGCCGACCACGCAGCCGCGCAGATTGCTCTGCGGCCCGATGTAGACGTTGTCGTGCACGACCGCCTTGTGGAGGAACGCGCCGCGCTTGACCACCACGTTGCTGCCGAGCACGGTGTGCTCGCGGATCTCGACGCCGGCCTCGACCTTGGCGTAGTCCCCGATGTACAGCGGCCCGCGCAGCACCGCCTCCGGGTCCACCTCCGCGCCCTCGGCCACCCAGACGCCCGGCGAGATCTCGAACCCGTCGAGCTCGACGTCGACCTTGCCCTCCAGGACGTCCGCCTGGGCCTTGCCGTAGCTCTCGTGGGTGCCAACGTCCTCCCAGTAGCCCTCGGCGACGTAGCCGTAGACCCGCTTGCCCTCCTTCAACAATTGCGGGAAGACGTCACTCGACCAGTCGACGGACTCACCTGCTGCGACGTAGTCGAAGACCTCTGGTTCCATCACGTAGATACCGGTGTTCACAGTGTCCGAGAAGACCTGTCCCCAGGTCGGCTTCTCCAGGAAGCGCTCGACCCGTCCGTCGTCGTCCGTGATCGTGATACCGAACTCGAGGGGATTCGGCACCCTGGTGAGACAGACGGTGACCAGCGCGTTCTTGCTGCGGTGAAAGTCGATCAATTCCGAGAGGTCGAAGTCGGTGAGTGCGTCACCGGAGATCACCAGAAAGGAGTCGTCCTTCAACGCGTCCTCGGCGTTCTTGACACTCCCCGCGGTGCCTAGCGGCGTCTCCTCGTGGGCATAGGTCAGATGCATGCCCAGGTCCTCGCCGTCACCGAAGTAGTTCTTGACCAGTGAGGCCAGGAACTGAACGGTGACGACGGTGTCGGAGAGGCCGTGCCGCTTCAGCAGCCGAAGCACGTGCTCCATGATCGGCCTATTGGCGACCGGAAGCAGCGGCTTCGGCATGCTGGAGGTCATCGGGCGGAGTCGGGTTCCTTCGCCCCCTGCCATGACAACGGCTTTCATTACGGGTGCGTCCTCCTTTGCGGTGGTGGACCTACAGGTCCATCAAACCGTTCCAGAGGGATCCCTACCCGGAAGGTATCGTCCGACGCACCGATACGGCGTGGGACTTCTCTCAGATCACGTCTCAGACTGCGGACGCGGACCCCGTCGAGGCCGCCCGGGTGATCCGCCGGGCCTGAACCGCGTAAAGAATACCGGCCCACCAGTACAACGTGGTCCCCCACCAGATGAAGGCCCAGCTCACCACCTCGGCCGGCCGCGCGATCCAGCTGTCCACGCGGCCGAGCAGGAGAAGCGGAAACGCGTACATCAGATTGAAGGTCGCGGCCTTCCCCAGAAAACTCACCTGGAGCGGCCCGTAACCGTGCCGGTTCAAAATGGGCAACAGCGCGCCGATAAAAACTTCCCGGGCCAGCAGAATCGCCGTCACCCACCACGGAAGAATCTCACGCCAGGTCAAACCGACCAGCGTGGACAGCACGTAGAGTCGGTCGGCCAGCGGATCGAGCAGCTGCCCCACCCGACTGACCTGTCCCCATCGCCGCGCGAGTTTCCCGTCGAGGTAGTCGCTGACACCGCTCAGCATCAGGATCAGCAGCGCCCAACCATCGTTGTTGGGGCCGTCGAAAACCGGCCAGAGAATCAGCCAGAGAAAAAGCGGAACACCGACCAGCCGGCCCATGCTGAGCAGGTTGGGGATGGTGAGGACGCGATCGGTCTGGACCCGCGTCTCCTGGACCTCCACCCGGGGGCCTCCTGTCCCGTGTGACGACAATGCACGTTGACCCTACAACAGAAAAGCCCCCGCCAGGTTCACCCGGCGGGGGCTTCTCTCGAATAATTGTTCGGCGGCGTCCTACTCTCCCACAGGGTCCCCCCTGCAGTACCATCGGCGCTGTAAGGCTTAGCTTCCGGGTTCGGAATGTAACCGGGCGTTTCCCTCACGCTATGACCACCGAAACACTATGAAACTGTCAACCGCACCAACCCCGTGACCAAACGGGTTGGGGTCGTTGTTTCAGAACAACACAGTGGACGCGAGCAACTGAGGACAAGCCCTCGGCCTATTAGTACCGGTCAACTCCACCCCTCACAGGGCTTCCATATCCGGCCTATCAACCCAGTCGTCTACTGGGAGCC
>NZ_JBEOUK010000010.1:0-215567 GCF_040304045.1 Kitasatospora sp. NPDC094016 | reverse complement strand
TGCAACTGTTTGACCACGCTCTGCTACGAGACTCTTGCCCTACCGTCCGATACTCCTTCGTGGGGCCCGCTCCGGAGCGGGCACCGCACCGCCCGACGGCGGGCGCCGTGGGCCGTGGCCGTGGGCCGTGGGTCAGCGCACGGTCACGGTGAACACGGGGGAGGCGACGTCTCCGCTGACGATGCGCAGCTCGTTCAGGCCCTTGATGCCGAGCTTCACGCCGAGCGAGTAGGAACCGTTGTGGTTGGTGGGGACGGAGGCCGGCAGGGTGACCCACTTGCCGTGCTGCTTCTGCTGCAGGGTCACCTTGGTGCCCGCCTTGAGACCGGTGGTGGTGCCGTTGACCCGGAACAGCTGCCAGGCCTGCACAGACGTGACGGACGGCTTGGCGGTGATGCTGGCCTGCGCGGCGGCCTGCTGCGTGGTGGACGTGGGGTAGGCGGCCGGGGCGGCCGCCATGGCGGCGGTGCCCGCCAGCCCGAGGGAGAGCACGGCGACGGTGGTCACGGCGGCCAGACGCAGGGAGTTCCGCTTGGAGACGATCACGGGTGCCCCTTTCAAGGGGAGGTGATTGCTCGGCCCGAAGAGCACGGTCGGCGCGATTCGGGCTCTGTCATCTGTAGGGACGCCGCGCTCCACGCTTCGGTTGTGAGCGGATCGTCACCGCCTTGTAACAGTCGGCGATGCCTCGGAGTTCCCAACCCCCGCCGGTGTTGTCCGGCCGCAATTCGGTAGCGGACCGAGCGGTGCTTCGGGCAGGCTCGCGTGCATGGTCTCGGTGTTGCAGAACGTGGCGATCGACTGTGCGGATGCCTACGGGCTGGCTCGGTTCTGGAGTGAGGTGCTCGGTCATCCGGTGCACCCGGAGGACGGCCCGGGTGATCCGGAGACCGCGGTGATGCTGCCGGCGGGCCAGCTGTTGTACTTCCACCAGGTGCCGGAACCGAAGACCACCAAGAACAGGGTCCACCTGTGCCTGCGTCCGGAGACCACCCGCGAGGAGGAGGTCGAGCGGCTGCTGAACCTCGGGGCCACCCTCGTCGACGACCGCCGGGAACCCGATGGTGCCGGCTGGGCCGTCCTCGCGGACCCTGAGGGCAATGAATTCTGTGTTCTCCGCAGTGCGTCCGACCGCGCGGCGATGTCTTCCTGCGACTCCCCCGCGCAACGGCCGGCTGCCCCGCAGTAGCTGGTCACAGCCGCTCGTCGACGGCCGGGGCGCTGCGGTGCTCTCCGGGCAGTGACGCGGTTCTCACGTCCGGTTCAGCGCGGCGTGGCGGCGAGCGGTCGGACGGCTTCCAGCACGTGGCGGCGGAGCCACCGGGACGCGGGATCGTCGTCGAGTCGGCGGTGCCAGCGCAGTTCGATGTCGGCCGCCGGCATCTCCAGCGGCACCTTGTGCCACCGGAGGGGCACCTGTCGCTCGACGAGGTGCTCCGCCACCACCCGGGGGCCGAGGCAGATGACGTCTCCCTCCAGCGCCATCAGGGCCGCCACGGCGAAGGAGGGAACCACGGCGACGACGCGGCGGGAGCGGCCCAGGCGGTGAAGGGCCTCGTCCAGCGGCCCGTGCGCGAGGCCTCGGCGGGAGGCGGAGATGTGCGGGTGGGCGCACAGGTCGTCCACCGTCAGCCGTGCGGCCTGGCCCAGCGCGGAGTGCGCCGCCACCACGGCGACGAAGTGGTCGGAGAACAGCGTTCGTGCGCGCACGTCCGGAGGGGGCGGGTCGGCGACGCCGATGTCGAGGTCGAGCGAGCCGTCGCGTAGCCGGTCGGGTTCCTTGGAGTCCTGGGCGACGAACCGCAGGCGGACCTCGGGTGCCTCGGCGGCGATCCGGTGGGTGAGGCGGGGCGCGAGGACGGGGCTGAGCCCGTCGTTGACGCGGATCGCGAAGGTGCGCCGCCACGACCGCGGGTCGCTTCCCGCAGCATCCACCCGGAGTTCGGCCGCAGCCTCCAGCAGCGCCTTGACCCTGACGGCCGACCGCTGGGCAAACGGGGTGGGCACGAGGCCCCGGCCGGCGCGCACCAGGATCTGGTCGTTCATCGCCCGTCGCAGCCGGCCCAGGGCCCTGCTGGTGGCCGGAATGGACAGATGAAGGCGCGTCGCGGCCGCGGACACGCTGCCGGTGTCCATCAACGCGTCGAACACGCGTAAGAGGTTGAGGTCCAACTGGTCGGCCACGGACGCCCCCTTCGTTTGCGTCTGACGCAAACTCCCTGTGCAAAGCATGCATTAGACATCGCGTCAGGAGCGTTCGAAACTGACGTCGTGGCCACCACACCCTCCGTCCCATCCACGAGGAGCTGCGGACATGCCGAACGCCAGGCACCCTGAGAACCGGACGCCGTCCCCTGCCGAAGCCACCGAAACCGTCGAAATCGCCGTAGTCGGCTGCGGGCCGGTCGGCATGACGCTCGCGGCCCTGCTGGGCAAGGCCGGGCACTCGGTCGTGGTGCTGGAACGCTACCCCGGCCTGTACGGCCTCCCGCGGGCCGCCAGCTTCGACGGCGAGATCATGCGCGCGCTGCAGGGGCTCGGACTCGTCGACGAACTGGCGCCCACCCTGCGCACACAGGACGCGTACGAGTGGCGCAACGGGGCGGGTGACCTCCTCATCCGGCAGGTGTTCCGCCACGTCGGCGCCAGCGGTTGGGCCGACCTCTACCAGTTCCACCAGCCCGACCTGGAGACGGCGCTGCACTCGTTGTGCACCTCGATGCCGAACGTCGATCTCCGTTTCGGCACCACCGTCACCGGCCTGTCCCAGTGCCGTGACCAGGTCACCCTGAACACGTCGGACGGTGCGACCTTCGCGGCGCGCTACGTGATCGGCTGCGACGGCGGGAACAGCTTCGTGCGGAACGCCCTCGGCGTCGAGCAGGACGACCTCGGTTTCTCCGAACCCTGGCTGGTCTGCGACTTCACCCTCCGGCGCCCCGCGGCCGAGTTGGGACTGCCGTCGATGCTGCAGATCGGCGATCCCGAGGGACCGACCACCGTCATCACCACCGGTGCCGAACGCCAGCGCTTCTGCTTCCTGCTCGACGATGGCGACGACCTCGGGCGGGAACGTGCGGCGGACGGCGTGTGGTCCCGCGTGGCCCGCTACCTGTCCCGCAACGACGCCGACCTCGCCCGAACCGCCACCTACACCTTTCAGTCGCTGGTCGCGAGGCGCTGGCGGGACGGCCGGGTCCTGCTCGCGGGCGACGCCGCACACCAGATGCCGCCCTTCCTGGGGCAAGGGCTCTGCTCGGGGATACGGGACGCACTCAACATCGCCTTCAAGCTGGATCTCGTGCTGCGCGGTATCCGGGGCGCCGAGGTGCTCGACACCTACCAGAGCGAGCGGGAGCCGCACGTGCGCGGCGTGACGGCCACGAGCATGGAACTCGGCCGCCAGCACACCCTGCGGGACCCGGTGCTCGCCCGCGAGCGCGACCGCACGCTGATGGCCCACCGACGCGCGCTCCGGGAGCCGGACCGGATCCAGCTGCCCGACCTCGGCCCCGGCCTGTTCGCCTCCGGCGGAGGCCGACTGTCCGTCCAGGGCCGGGTGAGCGACGGCCGACGGACGGGCCTGCTCGACGACATCGTCGGCGGAGGCTTCCGGCTGCTGGTCGCCGAGCAGGCCCTCCCCCGGCTGAACCGGGCCCAGCTCAGCGACCTGGGCGTCACGGTCGTCGGCTTCGGCCCCACCGCCACAGGCACCGCCGCCGGAGCCGCCGGAACCGTTCACGCCGGAGCCGTTCACGCCGGAGCCACCGCCCCCGGATCCGTCGTCGCCGACCCGGACGGCACCCACCGTCGCTGGCTGTCCGACCTCGGCGCCACCGCTGCCGCCGTGCGCCCCGACAACTACGTCTACGCAGCCGGGCCGGACGCCGACGCGGTGGCGAACCAGCTACTGGCCCTCCTCACCCCCGGCACCTGAGCCCGGAACCCGCTCAGCCGGCCCCGCCGCCGTGTCCCGCGCCCGGAACCGCGCCCACACCCACGAACCCACGCCCACCAGCAGGGCCGCCCCCAGCGCGTACACCGGCAGCCACCGCGTCGTCGTCGCCGACAGACAGACGTCGACGGCCTGGCGGCCCTGCTCCCGCTGCACGTACGCCAACGCGTCACCGGCGCGCCCGGCCAGGTCCCCCAGCGTGGCCTGCGTCCGCAGCACCTCGTAGCGGCCGGCCTCGACGCACCCGCTCCGCGTCCCCGGCATGGGTAACAGCCAGTTCCAGCGCTGAAGTGCCGGAGCCAGCGCCAACGCCACGCACAGCCCCACGACCAGCGAATACGCCACCAGGCTCCGCCCGTAGGCCGCCCGCCGACCCGGTACCGGCAGTGGCGCACGACCGAACGACAGGACCACCGCGAGCAGCGTCACCCCGAGATAGGTGGAGAACCACTGCCATGACCCCTGCGCGAGCGAGAACGCCAGCACCGCGCCGAGCGCCGTCCCCAGCACACCGGCATCACCGGCCGTCCGTCCCCCGCCGGTGCCCGTGGACCCGGACACGGGGCCGTGGGCACTTCCAGGGCTGCTGCGCCCACTCACAGGCTCTCCTCGTCCGTCAACGGGGCACCAGCCTCCCGCCACCGCCTCCCGCCACGGCTTGTCACCACACCGGTGGGCCCTCGGACACCACCCACCCAGCCCAGCCCGGGCCTACGGACGGGTCAGTGCCCTCACTGCTCCCAGTAGTCGAGGTCGGGCAGCCGTATCCAGCTGTCGGCGTGGCCGGTGACGGCGCGGGCGTCGGCGGCGATGCAGGCGAGGCCGGTGCCCTCCAGGAGGAAACCGCCCAGGGCCTGGACGAGTTGCCGCCCTTACGGGACGGTGGCTTGCTCGGTCGCTGTCCGGTGCCTTCGGTCGCTGCTGGGGCCGTGCCCTCGGTGCCCGCCACTCGCCACCGGGCAGCGCCGCAGGGCTCTCCCCCGGCTGACCGGCCGTCGACCGAGGTCAGCGGTACCAGGTGCGGACGGCGGCCGCCGTCTCGCGGACGTCCGCGTCCCCAGCGCGGATGCGGGCGGCCAGGTCGGCGGCCTGCTTCGGCTCCGCGGTGACGATGACCCCGGAGGCACTGAGGTACGAGGCGGCCACGACAGCGGCGAAGTGCTCGTTGGCGAACTCCAGGGCCGGCACGCGGATCAGCTGGTGCATGAGGGCGGCGGCCCGCTGGTGCACCTCGCCGTACACCGGCACGTCCACGACCTCGTCGAGGTGTCGGGCGACCGCGGCGGCGAGGGTGCCGTAGTCGGTGACGTCCGGATCGGCGGGCAGGAACTGGTGGACGATGTCAAGCAGCCACGCCCGGTCTATCCGGAGGATCACGCGGCGTCCGCCACGGCGTCACGGGTGCTCTGCGGGTAGGGCCCGAACTCGGCCTCGAACGCCGGTGCCCACGTCGGCGCGAAGTGCGCCGCGGCTGTCAGGAACCGTTCGCGCCGCTCGTCCGCCTCCTCTGCGAGCACCTTGCGGGCATAGTCCGTCAGGCTGAGCCCCGCGGCCTCCGCCCGCTGCTCCAGCGCTTCGTGGACGGCGTCGTCCAGTCGCACGTTCAGCTGCTTCATAACGGCGAATCGTAGTTCGGGGTACACCCCGCTACAAGTCTGAAGGCGGCGTGTCGGACACCCCAGACCACCCGGCGGGGGGCGGCACGTCCTCAGCGACCAAACTCGGCTGACGGTCGACGGTGCCTCGGCACCCTGGCTTTCTCGCCCAAGTCGGAGTCTCGGTCGCTTGGGTCGCTTCAGTAGCTGCCCTGCCGAGTCACGTCCTGGGGCTACGGGCTCTCCGCCGGCTCAGGCCTCCAGCGACTGACCCGGATCCAGTGCCACAAAAGGCCGTACGTGCCGGGACAGCAGGGCAACGACACTGTCCTCGGAGGGCAGGGGCGACCGAAGCGACTCAGCGACTCAGTGCTGGAAGTGTTCGGTCACTGATCGCTCCTGCGGACATAGTCCCAGGTCACAGCCACAAAGCGACTCTCCCGGGCCTGAGGCGGAGCTACTGAAGCGACCCAAGCGACCCAAGTCGGGGACTTCCACGAGAACCTGGTCCGGCGACACGCCGGGGAACAGTGCCCGAGAGACTCAGTCGCTTTCAGTCGCTGAGGTTCAGTCGCTGGGAAAAATCCCAGGTCAGGGTAGGTTCACCCACCCCGTCAGCGACCGAAGCGACTCAAGGTCAGGTATATGAAGACATTCCCCTGTGCGTGTGCGCGTTATAGACCCGGGCTACAGTCGCTTCAGTCGCTTTTTGCTGTTAAAACCGGTTTTGACCTGCGAAAATGCCGGAAGACCGAAACCAGCGACTGAACGGGGTCAGTCGCTGGCCCGGGTTTCGGTAGCTGAGTTTTGCCGCAGACTCCGGCGGTTCGCGTCCCCACGTCCTCGCTCGGATAGTCTGTGTGAGCTATCTTCTGGACTTCGGTCGCTTCAGTCGCTGATCCGGCGCCCACCAGTGCCCTGACCTGGCTATTTGCCCTCAGCGACTGAACGAGCGACTCAAGTCCGAGCAGCTACCAACCATGGGGAGAGGGACCAGCGTGACGGCGCCTAAGGCCGTGGGGAGCGACCGAGCGTTTCGCCAGCCGGATGCGCTGGCCGTCGCGCGCTGGTGCGCAGTCCAGGGTTGGCCCGTGCACCCGCTCGCACCAGGTCGCAAGACCCCGCCCGCCAACTGCCAGCCCTGCCAGGAGCCGGCTCACAGTCCCGCCGACTGCCCGTGCCCTGAGGCTGGTCGCTGGTGCCACGGTTTCCACGCGGCCACTCTCGACCAGGACGTGCTCACCGCCTGGTGGCGCGTCAACCCGGACTTCGGTACCGGGGTCGCCTGTGGCCCGGCGGGCCTCGTCGTCATCGACGTCGACAGTCACCCCAGCGCCGTCCCCGCCCGGGACCGGATCCTGCCTGGAATCCCGATCCACGAGAACGTCAACCTCGACGGTCTCGAGAACGGGTACCACACCCTCGCTCTGCTCGCGGCCCTGCGCCAGGCTCCTGATCCTGCGACGGACACCGAAACCCTGCGGGTGCGCACCCCCTCCGGTGGCCTGCACATCTGGTACCAGGAGGACGCCCCCCGCAGGTTCGCCTGCTCCACCGGCTCCTCCAACGGCCGGGCCCTGGCCTGGCAGGTCGACGTGCGTGCCCATGGCGGCTACATCGTCGCCCCCGGCACCGTGACCACCGCCGGTACCTACACCGCGCTCCCCGGGGCAAGGACCCCCGCGCCCCTGCCCCAGTGGCTCAGCGACGAACTCGTCCGCACCGGCCACCTCAAGGACCAGCCCGGCAACCAGCGCCCCTCCCAGCCGTCCGTCCCCGACCGTGGCCGCGCGGCCGTCGTGGCGGCAGGCGGCGGCAAGCGCGGTGCCGAGCGAGTCCTCGACACCGTCCTCCAGGACGTCACCGACTGTGCCACCATCCCCGAGGGGGCCGGTTTCACCGGGAAACTCAATCGCGCCGCCTACACGATGGGAGGCCTGGTCTCCGCCGGTCACCTGACCCACACCGCCGCCGAGCGGCTCCTGCTGGACGCGGCCCGCACCGCCCGCCCCAGCCAGGACAGGCAAAGCTCCGCCGTCATCCGTTCCGGCCTCGCGGCCGGCGCCCGACAGCCCCTGCACGTTGGGAAGGCACGCGGATGAACGACAGCACCCGCAAGAGGACGGTCTTCGATCCCGTGGCCACGGCCCAGCAGATCCTGGAGTACCCGCCGGTCCCCGGCCCAGCCTCCCCACCACCCTGGCACGGAACCCCCGTCCAGGAGAGCCTTCTCGACACCCCGTCCGCCGAACCCGCGCCGGCTCCCGAGCCTGTTCAGGAGGCCAAGCAGGCCCCGGCGGGTCCGGAGGCGAGCGCGCACGGCCTCCTGCCGGACTCGCTGTCCGACCGGGGCAACGCCAAGCTCTTCGTCCACCTCTACGGAGGCGACTACCGCCACGTCCCCGGCCTCGGCTGGTACCGCTGGGCGGCGCACCGCTGGCAGCTCGACGAGGACGACACCGTCCTGTGGGCCGCCGGCGAGATGGCCGAGAGCATCGCCACCCACGACTCCCGCGGCGTCTACACCAACACCGATCTGCGTCGGCACCGCCGCCGGGCCCTCTCCACCTCGGGCATGAACGCCATGCTCGCCCAGGCCAAGTCCGCCCCGGGCATGGTCCTCAACGCCGCCCTCCTGGACGCGGACGCCTACGCCCTGTGCACCCCCGGCGGCGTGGTCGACCTGCGCACCGGCGCCATCGTCCCGCCCGACCCGAAGGTCCACCACCACTCCCGCTCCACCACCCTGGCCCCCGCCCGGATGCGGACCCCGCGCTGGGACCGCTTCCTCACCGACACCTTCGGCGACGACAAGGAAGGCCGGCAGACCCGCGACTTCCTCCACCTGCTGCTCGGCTACTCGATCAGCGGCGACGTCGGCGCCCAGGTCATGCCGTTCCTCTACGGCCAGGGCAAGAACGGCAAGAGCGTCCTGCTGGACGTCATGATCCAGCTCCTCGGCGACTACGCGGACGCGGCCCCGCCCGGCTTCCTGATGGCCAAGACCTTCGACGGGCACCCCACGGACCTCGCCGAACTCCACGGCCGGCGCATCATCGTCTGCTCCGAACTCAAGCCTGGCGACCGCTTCGACGAGGCCCGGGTGAAGCTCCTCACCGGCGGCGACAAGATCAAGGCCCGCCGGATGCGCCAGGACTTCTTCTCCTTCGAACCGACCCACAAGCTCTGGCTGCTCGGCAACCACCGCCCCGAGGTCGGCACCGGCGGCTTCGCCTTCTGGCGCCGCATGCGCCTGATCCCGTTCGAACGGGTCGTCCCCGAGGAACGTAAGATCGACAACCTGGCCCACGTCCTCGTCGCCGAGGAGGGCCCCGGCATCCTCGCCTGGCTCATCGACGGCGCCCGCCGCTACTTCGCCGGCGAGAAGGACCTCGCCGGCCCCCAGCGCGTCCAGGTCGCCACCACCGCCTACGCCGAGACCGAGGACCACGTCGGCCGCTTCCTCAAGGAGGCCTGCATCACAGGCGAGGGCATGCGCGCCGAACAGTCCCAGCTCTTCGGCGCGTACACCCGCTGGTGCGGATTCGAAGGCGCCAATCCCGTATCCGGTCGTGCGTTCGCTGCACGAGTTCGCGAGACACTGGGTATGACCTCCCCCAAGGAGATGGTCCTGTCCAACAGTCGCAAGTACTACCCGGGCATCGGCCTGATCACCGACGACACAGAGGAGCAGAACGCGTGAGCGCGCTGATCGACCCGGCCGAGCTCGCCCACGAAACCGATCTCGTCTGGCTTGAGGACACCACCGACCTCGACTACGTGCGCCAGTCCCTGGACCGTCTCACCACCCGTCGCGGCCGTCCCGCCTACCACCGCGACGGCCGCATGGTCGGCTACGCCATCCTCGGCCCCGACGCCAGGTCCTCCCGGGCCTCCGGCACCTTCCGCCGCCGCGTCTTCTGGCTCCTGCCACACGACCGCGACCAGGACCCCGAGGGCCTCTACTCCACCGGCGCCCCCTCCGAAGCCGTCGACCCGCGCACTGTCGCCCCCGGCGTCAAGGGGTACAAGACCGAGCGCTCCGAGGGCGGCCCGGCCTCGCCGGCGATGCTCGAACTGGGGATAACGCTTCCGAAGGCGTGACCGTTCCGAAGGCGTGACCGTATCGGCGTGGGTGCACTCACACCCACGCCGTTCTGCTCAGGCGGCTGCTTTTCGTCCGGCTCCGGCGGTTACGGCTCGGCGTCCGGGCGGCGCTTCTCCTCGAAGAGAGCCGACTGCCCCGCCAGGAGGCTGTCCAGGAACCGGCCGTGCTGCGAGGGCGTACGGCCCTGAGGCTCCAGGGCTGGGGTGAGGGCCTGCGGAACCTCTGCTTGCGGAACGCCGGCCTGTGGGGCTTCGGCCCGGGGCTTTTCGGGTTGCAGCGTTTGGATCCGTAGGGTTTCGCTCTGGAGGACTCGGGCCCGGAGGACTTGGGTCTGCGGGACCTCGACCTGGCGGACCCGCCCGGCGCCCAGCACACCGAGCGCCTCGGCGAGGCAGGTCATCGCCTGACCGGTCTCGGCCTCCCTCTCCCCCGGCCTCTCCGCCGTCCTCTCCCCCGTGGTGGTCTCGTCCTCCACCTGGGTGCGGCCGCGCGGCGACGTATGTGCCTTCGCGGCTCTCCCTGCCTTCGCACCGCCACGGCCGGCCACCGCCGCCCCCGTGCGTGACGCGGCGGACTCCTTCCGAAGCCGGTCGACCTCCGTCTCCAGTGCCGCCAGGCGCATCCGCAGGTCGTCGAGCTCGCTCATGCTCCCCCTCGTTCAGGACCGTCCCCGGCCTCCCACGGCCGTTGACGTGCCGCTTCAGCCTAACCGGGCGCTCCCGGGTCGTCGCCTCCGGCTACGGACTTGGCCACGGGCACGCCAGTTCGTTCGAGAACCACACGTTCGCCAAAGGCGACGGCGCGTAGTTCGGACGCTGCCGCAGAGCCGTCACTTCGCCTCCTGGGCATGGGGAGCGGCCGCTGAGACCCCGCGGCCGTCGGGGCCTCACGAGGTTGCGGCTCCGGGCAGTCCGCAGAGGTCGAGCAACTCGTGGAGGCGGTCAGCTGACAGGTTCGGGTTGGCTGCGGCTCCTTCCGCGAGCTCCGGGTCGTTCAGCAGAGCTGAGAGCAGGTCGAGAGGAAGGCACGGATTGGCTGCCGCGGCTTGACGGACACGGGGTTCTCGGTGGTGTGTCCGAAGACCTGGTCGATGGCGGCGCGCTGCGGCCAGGTCCGCGGCAGTGGGTGCAGCAGGGCCCGGGTTCGTACGGCGTTGTCCCGGTCCTGGGCCAGTTCCGCCAGGAGCGGCGGGTCCAGATCGGCTCTGGTGGCCACCCGCTTGCGCACGTCCGGATCGGGGTCGTGGACCAGCCGGCCGTGCTGTTCGGGAGCGGCGTGCCGGTTGCGGGCGAAGGCGCGGCGGACCTTCTGCTCAGGGTATGCGAGCACCGCGTCGACGGGTTCGTCGGAAGCTGCCGACTTGATCGACCATTCACTGCCTCCTGAATTTTCCGCAGAAAATTCAGGAGGCAGTGAGCGAGTGCGGCCGACGCGTCATCTGGATCGGGCTGCCGCTCCCCCGCTGGCTCTGCTCTCCACCGCCGGATTTTCTGCGGAAAATTCTGCGCGTTCGGACTGGGCACTGCGGAATCGGCGGCCCGCCAGCGGACCTTCGGCCGTAGTTCGGCCGCAGTGGATCAGGTTGACTGACACGGCCTGGGGCAGTCGTTCTCGACGTCGCGGCCAAGGCGGGAGGCTCGCCCGAGCTGTGCCCTCGCTTGCCATGGGCGAAGGCGGGCCGTCTCAGTGTCCTTCTGAGGCCCCGAATTTTCTGCGGAAAATTTCGCGGCATGGTCCAGCAGCCCGGCTGTCTGCTCCATAGCGCTCTGAAGGGAACGGCACTCGGCCGGCTGGCGAACGATCTTGTGGGCAGGCCAGGGCAGAGTGCGTTGGTCCATTCCGGCGGAGGGTCCCAGTATCGGCTTCCGGTTGGGATGGGGTTCAACTGTGTGTGGGGGAGCGGTCGAAGTGGCCGGTTCAGCGGGGGACGGAACGGGATTCTGTCCCGCCCTGGACGGGCGCGGTTGAGGATAGATGGTCTCCATCCTGGCAGCGCCCACCGTCGTCGCCTACCAGAACCAGTGTGGTGGGCGCTCCTGCGCTCGGCACGGGCACAATGCTGTCCCGCCTAAGGGACCACGGCTGGGCGATTTTCTGCAGAAAATTCTCCCTGCCAGGACAGCGTGGGGCAGAACCTTCTGTCGCTTCTTGCCTCGCCGGTGGATGGCCGGCAAGCAGCTGCGTGCGCTGGCCAGCATCGGGTTCATGGATTCGCGCGCGTTCGCTGCCGTTGACGCAGCATGGCGGACGCACGCTGTTGGAGTCGGGTCCGGGCGGCATGTGACGTCGTCTCGGGGAACCTGTCAGTCTCTTGGGCCGTCCAGGTGTTCTCCTTGGGGCCTCGGAATTTTCTGCAGAAAATTCCGCGACGTGGTGCAGTAGCCGGGCTTCCTGGTCCCGCGATCCGAAGAGAGCGGCAGTCGGCTGGCCGGCGAACGACCTGGTGGCGGTCCCGGTCACACTGCGCTGGTGCCTTTCCTGGCGGAGAGCCTCGGGATCGGCCTGCGGTTGCGGTGGGGCTCAGCTGTGTGTGCGAGCTGCCGAAGCTGCCGATTGGGCGCGGGAGGAAACGGGATGTCAGTCTCGACCTGGACGGGCGTGGTTGAGGATGGATGGTGGCCATCGTGGCAGTGCCCGCCGTCGTCGCCTACCAGAACCAGTGCGGTGGGCACTTCAACGCCCGGCTGGGCCAGCGGGCAACTCGACTCGAAGCGAGCTTGGAGCAGGCGATTTTCTGCGGAAAATTTTCCGCATCCAGGGCAGTCGTGGGCAGAACTTCCACGGCTCCTTGCCCCGGTGGCGGATGGTCGGCAGAGCAGGTGTGTGCGCTGGCTGGCATCGGGTTCATGGATTCGCGCGCTGCCGTTGGCAGAGTATGGCGAGCACACGTCGTTGGAGAGGGTCCGGGCGGCATGTGACGTCGTCTCGGGGAACCTGTCAGTCTCTTGGGCCGTCCAGGTGTTCTCCTTGGGGCCTCGGAATTTTCTGCAGAAAATTCCGCGACGTGGTGCAGTAGCCGGGCTTCCTGGTTCCGCGATCCGAAGAGAGCGCCACTCGGCCAGCTAGGCCCTGTCCGGCAAGATCGGCCGGGCAGGGCCTAGCGAACGGCCATGGGGGCGAGCCCGGGCAGAGTGTGTCGGTCCTTTCCGGCGGTGTCATGCCATCGGCCCGCGGCTGTGACGGGGACTCAGCCTTGTGTGTGGGAGTCGCGGAGGCGACTGATCCAGCTTGAAGTAGATGCCGCGTCTGCTGGCTGGCCGGCAGGCAATAGTCGCGCAGCGAGCTCCGGACGGCGCGTCGAGTCATCAGGGACAACCCAGCAGTCCCCCGGGCTGCCCCAGCGCCCTTCCTTGGGTCCACCGACTTTTCTGCGGAAAATTTCGCAGCGCGGTTCACCGCAATCCGAGGGGCCCCAGCCGGTTGGCGAACGACCCTGCGGGCTTGCCTGGCTGGACCATGTGGGGTGGGCCGGCGGGTCGCATCATTGGCCTGCGGTTGTGCCGGAGTCTCAGTCGTGTGTGGGGGAGTCGTTGAGGTGACCGATCCGGCATGGAGGAAGCGGCGCATCTGCCTCGGGCTGGATGGGTGTGGCCCACGATGAATGTTCGTCATCGTGGTTGTGCCCATTGGCGGCGCCTACCGGAACCAGCGTGCTGGGTGCTCCTGCGCCCGGCGTAGGCAGCTGGGTCGTCGTCGCAGCAGGCTCCGGACAGCACGACTGTGTCCGGGCCAGGGGTCGCGGCCCGCCGATTTTCCGCAGAAAACTCGTCGGCGGTCGGGCAGGGGCAAGGCCGCTGTTGCTCTTCGCCTCGGTGGCGGATGACCGCGCGCGTCTTGCCACGGTCCGCGTTGAGAGGCTCTATGACTCTCGGACGAACCGTGCCTACCTGTGCAGGCGCGGCATCCATCAACACCATCCTGGGGCAGACCTACCAGATCCGTAGCCGAAAGAAGCTCGACGCCGGCGACGGGGTATGACGAGTTGGCTGTCCGCTACGAGGCAACCGCGTCGATCGCCGCCATATACGAGTAGCTGCGAAACGCCCCTCGCTGCGATCACGCGGCGGTAACGATGGACTGCCCGACGGCTGGACGATCGAGCGAGTGCGCTCCGCAGCAGGGGATTCTGAAGCTGCCTTGCTCACCCTCGAACGACTGGTCGTGGTCGAGGAGCACGGTCGCGCGGACTACGTCTCACTCCGACCCGATGTCATCCTGTCCTTTCACGGCCTGTGCCTCGTGCGAGCGGACGACGACTGGTACATGGGCGAGCTCGACCTCGACGGCTCAATCATCTGCTGGGTCGCCTACGGTCCCGACTTGGGTGAAGCCATCCAGGGGTTGTGACGTATCAGGCGATCGGCTTGATCACTTTCACAGCGTGCCTCAGTGGGGGAGAGGACCACCCCTACCTGCCGTGATAGGTGCTCCCTCGTAGGAGACCGAAGGGGAGCCGAAGCCGGCGGCAATTCCTGTGTCGCGAGGGCGGGGGCCGCTTGCTGGGAACCGGGGCACAGCGCTCGCGCCGGTCGGAGCCCGGTCTGTCGACCAGTCAGCCGACGGATTTTCCGCAGAAAATTCGAGGGTTTCGATGGGGGAGCAGCATCAGCATCCGGATCAGCTGGCTGGCCAGCGCACGCTCACGTGTGACACAACCAGGGCTCGGACCCGGGTTCGGGTTCCGGCTCATTCAAGGGGATCCCGTACCGCTGACCCACGCCGTCCGGGTTGACTCCTTCCGAAGCGGCGTCGAGTTCGCCATCTCCACGTCCGCCGCTTGACCTGGTCTACGGCGCCTCTGCCTTCATGATCGAACCGTCAGCTCGTATCCGGTCGGACCGATGGCCTCGGAAGTGCTCACCGCAGTCTCGACGTCGTCCCAATCCGGGCTTTGCAGCCACAGGCTCTGTGCCGCCTTCCGCATCAGTGCTGGCTCGCCCGACCGTGGCAGAGACACGAGCCGGTACGCCAGGCTCCGTGTCTGCACCAGCAGGCAGCCCCGCCAGCAGGCCGCGGGCACAGCGCCCTCAGCATGGCGAGGATCGCATCCGCATCGAGGAGGGCCAGCTCCTCGACGTGGTAGTGCCCGTCATCGTCGTAGTCGCTGAGGCGAGTTCTCGTGACGGGCTTTACGACGGCGGCCGCAGCCGCGGCCAGCCTGATGGTGGCACGGATGGCCGGTACCTCGGTGCTGCCACGAACCCGGGTCGGCCAGGAGGTGGGGGAGCCGGGGACGACCTTCCATCGGAAGGAGGAGTGGGCGCGATGTTCGGCACCCGTCCGGCGTAGGTGTGAGCGCGAGTGGCCTCTTCGAGGCCTCGGGAGCCGACCCCTCAGCGGTCAGAGGCAGGTTGCAGGCCGCAGGCCACTTCACGTTCAAGGGCCTGAACACAAAAGACATCAGAAGACCAGTAATAAACAAATCTCGATACGGCGCTGTTTTCGGACGACCTGGTGCCGGGCATGCCGACCCGTAGCCTTCCTGCGGCGGCCGGGCCCTTCGGCATTTGGTTCGCATAAAGAAGAGATGGGGCGGTGCGGATGCGGTGACCGAGCCCTGGGGCCTCATTGATGCCTGGCTGGCGAAGAACGCACCGGCCAGCCTGGCCGAGCTTCGCCCGCGCGCATCGCCCGAAGCCGTCGGGTGCACCGAGGGGCGGCTCGCGTTCGAGATCCCCGCCGATCTGCGCGAGTCGCTGCTGTGCCACGACGGAGACGACACCTGCATCGCTGTCCTTCCGTCCGTGTGGCCCCCGTACTCCACGGAAAGGATCGCCGAGATCCGCACCCTGCGGATGAGGATCTGGGACGCCGACGATCCGGACCAGCTGGATGACCCGTGGTGGGGAGCGCGGTGGGCCCCGTTCGCCGGCCGCGACGGCGACGAGCACTTCGTCAACGCCAGGACCGGCCTGTGGTGCAACCGCCTCGGGAGGGTGGCCTACTACGGCGCCGCCTACCTCACTGGTTGGCGCCGTTGCCCAGGTGGTGCCGCATCACGACGGCCGCGATCAAGTTGAGCCAGTTACGGTCATCAATTCGCTTCTATGTCAAGGTAGTTGGCCAATAGATCTTGCCGAACGAACGGAACTCGGTTGAACAACAAGACCTTTGTGAAAGTCCGCTCGGGCGTCGGGAACGCAGCACCTGAACTGGGCGAGCTGGTCTTCGGGTTGCCGGCCGCCTGGTTGAAGAGCCCGTGATGTGGTGTGTCATCGCACCCCGCACGAGGCCTGCCGTGAAAGCCAGTTGCAGGTATCTGGTCATCGGGCGCGACATGACCGTCGCGAGTACGGTGCCGGATTGGCCGAACTCCACTGTCTGCGCGAGAAGTTCCGCGCCTGTCGGCTGGAAGTCGCCCGCGAACGGCTCCCGATGGCGGAGGCCTTCGCGAAGCCGTCCAAAGTGCGCTGGCCGTCGAGCGCGCCTGCGCCTGGCTGTACCAGTTCAAGCGACTCCGCATCGGCTACGAGCGATGCGCCGGCCTCCACCAGGATCTCCTCGAACTCGCCTGCAGCATCATCTGTTTCCGGCGACACCGGACAGCATTCCGAAACGATCAGCAACCCGCGCCGGATAGTGTTCGGATGCAAAGGGTCAAGTGATTCCGCCGGGCCGCGCCACGGCCCGCGGACATGGGGAGGTCAACGTGATCGTGGGTACCGGCCGAAGGCTTGTGCTGATCCGTCATGCGCAGGCCGAACGGGAGACGGCGGTCGACAAGGAACGGCGTCTCGACGAGCAGGGGCGGGAGGAGGCGTCCCGGGCCGGACGATGGCTCGCGGGTTCCGGCATCACGCCCGATCTCGCGCGGGTGTCCGGCGCCCGCCGGACCAGGGAGACCTGGGAACACGTGGGCGCCGCGTTGCCGCGACTCCCCGAGACGGTCCACGAGCAGGGGCTCTACGACCTCAGTGTGAAGATCCATCGGGGGGAAGCGGGGATCGGCGAGCTGGTCGCGATGGTGCGGGGGAGTTCGGACGACGTGGGCGACCTGGTCGTCGTCGGACACAATCCGAGCCTGCCCGAGCTGGTCCGGCTACTCGTCGGAACGGCCGACGGAGACCTCTCGCAGCGGGTGGAGGAGTCCGGGTTCCCGACCGCCTCCGTGGCCGTCCTGGAGTTCGACGGTTCCTGGCAGGGGATCGGGCCCGGAGCCGCGAGGATCACCGCGTTCTGGACGCCGTCGCAAGGTTGAGAAGGCGCACCCCGGGGCGTCGATGCGCCCGGCGTCCCACGCCGGTTGGAGCGACTACGACCGCAACCAGTTCACCCGGCAGTGCCAGGCCACCGGGACGCCCTGCCAGTTGAGGATGTCCTGCAAGGTCATCGGCTGCGGCACGGGCACGGGCACGGGCACGGGTACCCGTGCGGTTGGGGGAGGGGCCGAGGACGGGCCGGTCAGGCCAGCCAGCGCAGCACGGTCCAGGGGCCGTCGGGCAACGGGGAGAAGACGAGCGTGGGCACCAGGAGCAGTCCGGCACTCACCCACCAGTAACGGCGGCCCCGTAGGCCGGTCAGCCCGCGGAGCCCGAGGTTGACCAGCCACCACAGCAGGCCGAATACCGTCCAGACGACGACGCCGGCCACCACCCACACCATCGGGCCGTCGTTCTCGGTGGGTTCGCGCTGTCCGAGCCCGAGCCAGACCAACGGGTAGTTGAGGAAGAACACCAACGTGAACATCAGCGGGACCAGGGCGGCGAACCCCAGCGCGACGTTGACCAGCACCGGGGCCGCCCACGCCGCCCACGCGGCCCATGCCGTCCGCCTCGTCCGGGCTTCAGGCGCTGCGCAGGGGTGCATGGTGCTTCTCCAATGCCCGTTAGAGCTCGGTCGGTTCGACGCCGTGCCTGCCGTGCGGCCTGGTCCGTGACCGGGCCGTCGTAGCGCCGGGAAGTCGATGGCGGGATGGCTGTTGCCTTCGTCCTGCGCGCTGGTCAGCCGCGGGTGAGGTCCTCGGGCGCTGCCCGGGCGAGGGTGTCGGCCACTGTCGTGCAGGCGAGCCGGGCCACGGAGCGCAGTTCGGCGTCGGGGGTGCCGGCGCGGCTGAGTACGGCCAGCGACTGGTTGACGGCGACGACGAATACGGCGAGCTCGTCGAGCGTCCGGGTGTCGGCCGAGGAGTCCGTCAGGGCCGTGCGCACCCGTTGGCGCTGTACGTCGAGCAGGCCGCGCACCTGTGCGCTGTTCTCGTCCTTCAGCGTCGACGACTGCGCGGCGGACTGGGCGATGAGGCACCCCGAGGGGACCGACGGGTCGGCGATGCGGTCCAGGACGACGCCGAAGAACGCCTCGACCGCGCGCACCGGATCACCGGGGTGTGCCGCGAGCGCCTGCTCGTACTGCTCGCCGTAGATCGACGCGTAGCGGTCGAGGCACTGGCCGAACAGGGCGTCCTTGTTGCCGAAGGCGCCGTAGAGGGAGCCGCGGCCGAGGCCGGTGGCCGAACCGAGGGCATCGAGCGAGGCGTCGGCGTATCCGCGCTGCCAGAACACCTGCATGGCCTGGTCCAGTGCCGCGCTGATGTCGAACTGTTTCCGGCCGGACACGGTGTGTACCTCTCCTGCTTCTCTGCTGTCCCACGTCTTCGCGACGAGCCTACCCGCATCTTGGACCGATCGGTCAGTTCATCTTTGACTGATCAGTCCAAGATGGCTAGCGTGTCAGCCGTCAGCCGTCAGCCGTCAGCCGTCAGCCGGACCGGAGCGGTTCCCGCCGTCTCGGCGGACCCGTCAACCCTGTGCCTCCGAAGGATGATCATGAGTCTGTTGCCGACCCGCCCGCCCACGCCCGAAGGCCGCGGTTCCGTCTCCCAGGTGCCGAACCTCCCGGCCGGCTTCGCCGGCACCTTCACCAGTCGCTACGTCGACACCGGCGAACTGCGCCTGCACGCCGTCACCGGCGGCGAAGGGCCTGCGCTGCTGCTGGTGGCCGGCTGGCCCCAGACGTGGTACGCCTGGCGTCTCCTGATGCAGGCGCTGGCACAGGACTTCCAGGTCGTCGCGGTCGACCCGCGAGGCGTCGGACTGTCCGACAAACCCCCGGGCGGGTACGACACCGGCACGCTCGCCCGCGACCTGGTGGCGCTGATGGACGCGCTCGGGCACCGGCGGTTCGCCCTGGTCGGCCACGACGTCGGGATGTGGACCGGTTACGCCCTGGCTGCGGACCACCCTGACCGGCTCGACCGCCTCGCCGTCGCCGAGGCCGCGATCCCGGGGCTGTCCGCCTCACCGCCTCTCCTCGCCAGCCGGGAGGCCAACGACCGCCTCTGGCACTTCGCCTTCAACCGCCTCACCGGCGTCAACGAACAGCTGGTCAGCGGACGCGAACGCCTCTACTTCGGCCACCAGTTCGCCACGAAGTCCGCGAAGGCACTGCCCGACTACGCCGTCCAGCACTACGTCGACACCCTCGCCGCCGACCCGGAAGCCCTGCGGGCCAGCTTCGAGTTCTACCGTGCACTCGACACGACCATCGCTCAGAACCAGGAGCGCAGGACCCGACGGCTGACCCTGCCCGTCCTGGCGATCGGAGGAGCGGAGAACCTGGGCGCCTCCGTCAGCGAGACGATGAAACTCGCCGCCGACGACGTGCGGGGCCTCGTCCTGCCCGACTGCGGCCACTACCCGGCCGAGGAGGCCCCGCAGGCGATGCTGGCCGCCCTGACCGCCTTTCTGGCCCCGTACCGGGACGGGGAGGGCTCCTAGGAGGCCCCCAGGGCCCGTGTCGGCCCCACCCGTCCCGACCCGCGAGGTCGACTCCGCGTACACGGCCTCGACGATCGTTGCCCGTCCCGTCTCGAACGCCCGTCGGTAGGCGTCGGATACTGACCGCTGTGACCACTGAGCCCGCACCACTCCTCGTCGACGACCCGGCGGACTTCGCCTCCCGGCTGGCTGCCGCCGAGGACTGGACCAGCGCCGCCCTGGAAGCTCAACAGGAGGGCTCGTGGGTACTGACCGCGACGGAGCGCCAGATCCTGGCCGACGTGATGACGGCCACCAACCCCCTGCACGGCGGCCATCTACCCCCGTACGACGACGAGTCGCCGTACGTGCGCCTCGGACGCATCGCGAACTGGGCCGGCGTACTGCGGCTCGCCGCACGAGCCGGCGGCTGGGAACTTCGTCCCGTCGTGGACAGGGACCCTTCGTCCCTCACCCGGCCCATGGGCATGGCCGACCTGCTTTCGGGCATCTACGCCCTCGCCGAACAGGGCGAGCGATGGCAGCAGTTGATGCTGGAGACGATCGCGGACCGCAACGCCGCCAGCCGTGACCAGCCTTCGGAGCAACGACAGGATCTCAACCAGGCGCTCGCCGAGCGCGAGCCACGGTTCGCGAACAACTTGGCTGCCGCAGAGTGCTTCTTCACCGGCCCGGGCTCGCTGGAAGACCTGTCCCTCTTCTTCTACTGAGGTGCTGCCCCTGCTCGTGGACATCGAACAGGCGTTGATCGTCGAGCCTTCCGAAGTGGTGAACGTCCGCTGTTCGTTCTCGGGCTCTGGCATGGGTCCCTCCGGAACGGTCACGGAGTGCGCAGGCTCTACGGCTGCGGAATCGCTCCAACCCCCTCGGCGTTCCTCCCGCTGAGGCGCTGCCCGTGCGTCACGGTCTCGTGTGATGGCGGGATTCGGGGCCGGGTCGGCGGGGATATCCGGGGGCGTCCTCGGAAATCAGGGATCCGGAGAAACGGACATTGTGCTTCATGACACGCGGGTCGTGTCGGCATCGGGCCTGATCATCTGGAATGCTGTTCCAGTCCGCCGTCACCGGCTTTGATCGGCGGACATCCGCAGTACCGGGCAAGCGGCCCGGGAAGCCCACGGAGAGAACGGAACATCATGAAGCCATCTGTACTTGTCGTGTCCACTGACCCTCAGGGATCGGCCGTCGTCTGGGCGGAGCGGGTGGGAGACAACCTGCCCTTCGATTTCATGGCGGCGCACGACCAGGCCGATCAACTGCTCCACCTCAAGAAGACCGGTGCCAAGGTCCACGTCATCGCCAACCAGAAGGGCGGCGTCGGCAAGACCACGACCACGGTGAACCTCGCGGCGTGCACCTTCGACGTCCTCGGCGAGAAGGACGAGTACGAGCACATCTTCATCGACACGCCGGGCACCCTGGCCGACGAGGAGATCCTGCGCAGTGCTCTGGAGATAGCGGATGACGTCCTGGTCCCGATGATCACCGAGCCGTTGTGCTTCGACCCGACGGCGCGGACGATCCAGAAGGTCATCGAGCCGATGGACATCCCCTTCCGGGTCGTCATCAACAACTGGGACCCCCGGGACGGCCGCGCCGACCTGGAGGACACCGAGGCGTACATCGCCGCGAAGGGGTGGCCGCGGGCCAAGACGGTCCTGCGGCGTTACAAGATCCACTCCCGGGCGGTGGCCGAGGGAACGGTCGTCACCCAGTACAAGGAGAGCGGCACCGCCTACCGGGCGCGCGAGGACTTCTTCCGACTGTCCCTCGAACTCGGGTACGGGGGTCGCTGATGGCCGGCCGTCGTGTTTCCTTCGCCTCGATGGCGGCCGACCCGGTCGTCGACGCCCCCGGGGTGGTCAGCAACCAGGAGACTCCGGCCCGGTGGGTCCCCACGGGACCGGACTCTCCGGCCCGGTGGGTTCCCACCGCCAACTGCCTCCCCAACCCGCGCAACCCGCGCGACGACCTGGGCGATCTGTCGGACCTGGCGAGCATCAAGGACCGCCAGCTGCAGAGCTGCCTGGCCGTCACCCCGGACGCGTACCTCCGGCTCTGGCCGGAGGACGAGGGGCTGCTCGGTGCGGGCCCGCAGGACGTGGTGATCGTCAACGGCAACCGGCGCCGGGCCGCTGCCGCGCTGTACGGGCGTGAGCAGCTGCTCGTCGTCGTCGACGACTCGGTGGCGGACTCCAAGGCGACCCTGCTGCGCGCGGCGCTCGACGAGAACATGGCGCGCAAGGACTTCGACCCGATCGAGGAGGCCAACGCGGTCCTGCTCATCGTGGCGCAGTACGGCACCGCCAAGGAGGCCGCCGAGGCGGAGGGCTGGTCCCAGAGCTGGATCTCGCACCGCAAGAACCTGCTCAAGCTCCACCCCGAGCTGCAGCGGCAGGTGCGGGCCAAGGCGCGGGGCGAGGAGGGCATCTCCATCAACGTCGCCCGCCGTCTGGGATCGGTCAAGGGCATCGAGGCGATGTCCCTGGCCGAGCAGACGGAGCAGTTGGAACAGCTGCTCCAGGCCGACGCCGACGCCGTTGCCGCCAAGCGGGCGGCAAAGCTGGGGGCCCGGGCGGCGGCGGTTCAGGCCTCCGCCGACGGGGCGGCTCCCGAGCCCGCGCCACAGCGACCCGCTGCACCCGCGAGTGGGTCTGCGGAGGGCGCGGTTGCGGCTGCGGCCACCGTCACGTCTGCGGCCACCGTCACGTCGTCGCCGGCGGATCCGTCGCCGGTGGAACCGGCGGCCTCGGCTACCCGGTCGAAGTCCGCAGGTTCCGGCGCGGGGGAGAGTTCCGAGTCGGCTCCGAGCACCGAGCCCGCTTCGAGTACGGAGTCCGCTCCGGGCGCCGAGCGATTTTCCGCGGAAAATTCCGAGCCTCTTCCGATGCCGGAACAGCGAGCCGAGGCCTCCCCGGCCGAGCAGCCGTCGGCCACTCCGTCCGCAGAGCTCGGTGATGTCGACTGGCATGACGTCGAGGAACTCGCCGACGCCATCTGCCGCACCCTCTCGGCCGACGAGGCCTACCGCCTCGCCGACGCCCTGGCCAACCGTCTGCTGACGACCAACAGCTGACGCGTCCTCCGGTGCCCGCCCCGTCGTTCGCACGGGGCGGGCACCGGATCGGCCATTCGAACGGGGTCGCTCAAAGGCCGGCTTCGTACGTCCCGGGCGGCACGGGTGTCCCGTCGTACGGGAGATAGCACCTCATGCGGTACGACAGCAGGTGTTGTACGAGGTCGCTCGCCAGGAACGGCTTCGCCCACTCCCACTGGGCGCCATCGCGGCAGGCGGTGCAGGCGGCGTCCCGATGGCTGCGGCACACCGCGCCGTAGGCAACGTGCTGGGTGCGCATCTTGAGTCGACCGGACAGCCAGATCTCCGTATGGGCTCTCGCCTTCTGCGGCTTGCAGCGCAGCAGAACGCACACCTCCTCGACGCTGAGCACCCGCAGGGCGACGCCCAGGCGGGCGTGCTGGCTGACCTGTGAGGTCGCCAGGCCGGGCAGGAGCTGCTCGGTCAGGCTCGGCTCAAGCCGCTTGATGAGTTGGTAGCTCGCTCTCTTGCTGTCATCTCCCTGGGGGAGATCGTGGATCAGCCAGATGAGCGGGCTGTAGACCACGCTGGTCGCTTTCCGGTTCGCCCGCAGGAGTCGGGCGGCGTCCTTGAAGTCCTGGCAGGACTTCTCGTCCTCAAGGTGCTCCAGCAGGTTGCGACGTGCCTCGGTGTACTTTCCGAACGGCCGGTATCCGTAGTCGACGACCTTGATCTTCGTCTCGGGAGCCGTCACCAGCTTTGCTGCTATCCAGGCCCACTCCGTCAGCATGGGACCGACCATAGCCCAATGCCGTGCTCCCGGAGGAGGCCTCGTCGCGGACTGGAGTGGTGGCGGAGAACGGTTTCGGCCGACCGAAAGTTCGCGTGCGGGTGCCTGCGCCACTCCTCTTCCCCGAACCGTTCAGCCTGTCCGAGCGACTCATCGGCCGGCTGGACGGCCGGGAGGACTTCCCGCAGCCGCTCAGTCGGACTGACTGCCCGGAGTGGGTGGTTCGGTATGGCTGTATGGCTATGACCTGAGGTGAATGATTGCTCGGGAGCAATGGCTCACCCCGAAATCAGCGGATTGGGTGGCGGCTCGTCACGCTCGGTTTCTTGGGGGATTTTTGACCGGGAAATCGAAGCGGGAGCCCGTCGATTTGGACAATCCGGAAGAATCATTAAATTTTCACATTTTGCACAATCGATGCTTGTGCATTGCGGGGGTGAGGATGACGATGGATCGAGGGGAACTTCGAAAGAAGGTTGGTCATGTCATTCCTCGGACAGTTCCGGTCCTTCGGTCGGTTCCGTGACGACTGGGGCGGCGGTGGTCGCGGTGGCGACTACGGCGACTTCGGTGGTGACCGCGGCGGCTACGGCGGCGGCTACGGAGGTTACGACGACTTCCGCGACGACTTCGGTGGCGACCGTGGCGGCTACGGCGGCTACGGAGGCGACCGCGGCGGCTACGGAGGCTACGGAGGCCGGTGGTAAGGATCGCTTCCCTGTGAGAGCGGGCCGGGCATGTGTGCCCGGCTTTGCCGTGTCGGCCGGGAGTGGACCCGGGTGGCCCACCAGGCAGTGCGTGCGGAGATCTTCCGTTCCGGAACAGGGCCTCTTTGATCGGGAGTTCCTCTCAATCCGGAAGTGATCTGGGCTCGGGGACGAGCGAGAAGACCGTGAGATGACGAGGAAACACAGCCTGCGGTCGGCTCTGCGACGGTTGGTCACGGTCGCCGAGACCTCCGATCTGGTCGCCGCAGCACCGCCGGTCCCGCTGCTGGGGATCTTCCGGCGGTTCTGGCCCTACACCAAGGGCGGCCGCCGATGGCTGGTGGTGCTGTTGGCCCTGGTCGCGGTGGGCCCGGCGATCGAGGCGATGGAGATCTGGCTGTTCAAGATCGTCATCGACGACATGCTCATTCCGCACCGGCTGAACCTGTTCCTGCCGATCGCCCTCGCCTATGCGGGGCTGACCCTGCTCTCCGGAGTCCTGGGCTTCGCCCGCCGGGTGATCTCCACCTGGGTCAGCGAACGCTTCCTGCTCATCCTGCGGTCGGACGTGTTCCGGCACATCCAGGGCCTGTCGCTGGGCTTCTTCGAGCGCCGGCGGCTCGGCGACGTGCTGTCCCGGGTGACCGGCGACGTGGACGCGGTCGAGACCTTCCTGCTCTCCGGCATCGTCAACGCGCTCGGCCAGGTGGCGCGGCTCTGCATCTACGTCGGCCTGCTGCTGGTGCTGCGCTGGGACCTGACCCTGGTCGCGCTGGTGGCCGCGCCGCTGTTCTTCCTCACCGCCCGCCGCTTCGCCAAGCTGATCCGGGCGGCCTCGCGCGAACGCCGCCGGCGCAGCGGCTCGATCAGCGCGGTCACCGAGGAGACGCTCGGCAACATCGCGCTCGTCCAGGCGTACAACCGCCAGGACTGGGAGCACGCCCGATTCCAGCGCGAGAGCATCGGCCGGTACCACGCGGCGATGGCCTCGACCAGGATCGGAGCGCTCTACGGGCCGACGGTCGACTTCGTCGAACTGCTCGGCGGCCTGGTGGTCATGGGCCTCGGGGCCTGGGAACTCGTGCACGGCCGGCTCACCTTCGGTGGCCTCATCGTCTTCCTCACCCTGCTGAGCAGGCTCTACGGCCCGATCCAGAGCATGTCCGGGCTCGGCAACACCTTCTACGCGGCCTCCGCCGCCGCCGAGCGGATCATCGAACTGCTCGACCAGCGTCCACAGGTGACCGATCCCGCCACCCCCCGGCCGATCGGCCGCGCCCGGGGCGGGATCGAGTTCGACGACGTCACCTTCCGATACCCGGACGTGGAGGCACCCGCACTGTCGGAGGTGTCCTTCGAGGTGGCGCCGGGGGAGACGCTGGCCCTGGTCGGCGCCAGCGGGGCAGGCAAGTCCACCATCGCCAAGCTGATGTTGCGCTTCTACGATCCGGACGACGGCGCGGTACGGCTCGACGGCCTCGACCTGCGCGACCTCGCCCTCACCGACCTGCGCGAGAACGTCGCGGTGGTGCTCCAGGAGACCCTGGTCTTCCACGGCACCGTCCGGGAGAACATCGCCTACGGGCGCCCCGAGGCGAGTGAGGCCGAGATCCTGACGGCGGCCAGGGCGGCTGACGCCCACGAGTTCATCACCCGCCTCCCGGACGGCTACGACACCCTGGTCGGCCAGCGCGGCCGGCTGCTCTCCGGCGGCCAGCGCCAGCGCCTCGCGATCGCCCGGGCGATGGTCCGGGACGCCCCCGTCCTCATCCTCGACGAGCCCACCACGGCCCTGGACGCGGAGTCGAGCCAACGGATCATGGGCCCGCTACGCCTGCTCATGGCCGATCGCACGACGATCATCATTTCGCACAACCTGCTGACCGTCCGCGACGCCGACCAGATCGTCCTGCTCGACCAGGGCCGGATCGTCGCCCACGGCACCCATACCGAGCTCCTCCTCCGCAGCTCCGCCTACGCCGGCCTGAACCGGTTGCACCACCCGCCGGGCGAGTCCGTGGAGGCCGTCCCCTGAGGCGTGCGTGCCCGGGCGTACCGATCTCGGCCACGGCCCTGCGGGGCTGTCGACCGTCCCGCTGATGGCCCCGGCCCAGCGCGGGAGCCTGGCCGAGTTGCTCGCCCGCGTACACCCGGGGCATCCCTGGCTCGCGGACCTGTAGCCCCCGCGCAGTGGCGCGGGGGCTGTCCGGGTCTGCGGGGAACGTCAGTGGACGACGTCGAAGACCTGCTTCTGCAGACCGTTGGGGTAGACCTCGTGCTCGACGAGCGTCAGCTTCTGGGTGTCCTTGTCCGTGGTGCTGAACAGGCGCTTGCCCGCGCCGAGCAGGAGCGGGAAGACGAGCAGGTGGTAGCGGTCGACCAGACCGGCGTCGGAGAGGGCCTGGTTCAGGGTCGCACTGCCGTGCACGATGATCGGGCCGCCCTCGGTCTGCTTCAGCGCGGCGACCTCGTCGAGTGAGCGCAGGATCGTGGTCTCGCCCCAGTTCGACACCAGGTCGTCCTCGGTGAGGGTGGTGGAGACGACGTACTTCGGCATCACCTTGTAGTCGGCGAAGTCCGCCATGCCGGGCCACACCTGGCTGAACGCCTCGTAGCTGGCCCGGCCCAGCAGCATCGCGGTGGCCTCCTGCTGCTCCCGCCCCTTGATCTCGAAGGCCTCGGGAAGGAACTCGACGTCCTTGAAGGTCCAGCCGGAGTTCCGGTAGCCGGGCTCCCCGCCCGGGCCTTCGACAACGCCGTCGAGCGAGATGAAGGCGGTGCTGATCAGGGTGCGCATCTCTGGTTCCTCGGTGTCTCGGATCTGGATTCTTCCGGGCCCGCCGACCTGGTCGGCATCGGACGCCCTGCTGCCGGCCGGCGATGTGATCAAGGTAACCGTGCCGACCGAACGAGGCCACCGGCCGGGGCCGAGGTGCGTTGCCGTCAGCCCCTGGGGAATTCGCCGCCGTCCACGACGAGATTGCCGCCCGTCAGCCAGCTCGCCCGGTCGGACAGGAGGTTCGTTCGCTCGACGGAATGGGAATCGGCCTGGCGCGCAGGTGTGAATTCCTCTGGGAGCGCGAATACTTCGGGGAAATCGCGGTGGGTTCCTGCCTCGTCGAGCTGTTTCACGGTACGGCCGGAAAAGAGGGGGAGGCAAAGGCGAAATGTCAGCAGGCGCTATAGGGGCGGCCTTTGGCGTGCCGGTTCGGTCGTACGCCGTCGCCGGCCGCTTGCGTGCGGCCTCGACGTCCTCGGTGACTGCTCGCGTGTTGATGACTGATGACACGTCAGATTTGTTGATTGGATGGATAGTTGGGGAAGCGCGGGGCCGAGGGCGCAGCGGCGGCACGTTCGTCAACTTTTACTTTCCCCCGCCCGCCCCCGCATAGTGACGGCCCGAACCCGAGAGGAGGCCCGTCGTGCCGTACAGCGATGACCGTGCCGAGTGCCAGGTGCAGGCGGAAGACGCGCAGGTGGGGGCCGTGTGCGCCGAGTACGACCGGCGCCTGGAGCAGACGCGCGCCGAACTGGCCCGTACCCTCGCCACGCCCGCCGACGGCGCCCGGGCCGTGTACGAGCGGGACGTGGCGGCCGCGCGGTGGGCCGGGGAGGTGCGCCGCCTGGAAGGGGCCGGCCACGGGCTGGTGTTCGGCCGCCTCGACGCCGCCGACGGCACCGTGCTGCGGATCGGGCGCCTGGGCCTGCACACCGAGACGGACGAACTGCCGCTGCTGGTGGACTGGCGGGCCGAGGCCGCCAGGCCCTTCTACGAGGCCACGCCCGTCCACCCGATGGGCCTGCGGCGCCGGCGCCACCTGCGTCTGGACGGCCGCACCGTCGCCGCCGTCAGCGACGAACTGCTGGACGGCTCCGACCCCACCCGTGAGGACGTGATCGGCGACGGCCCGTTGCTGGAGGCCCTGTCGGCCCGGCGCACCGGACGCATGGGCGCCGCGGTCGCCACCCTCCAGGCCGAGCAGGACGCGATCGTCCGCTCCCGCCACCGGGGGGTGACGGTGGTGCAGGGCGGCCCCGGCACCGGGAAGACGGTGGTGGCCCTGCACCGCGCCGCCTACGTGCTGTACGCCTTTCCGCGCGCCGCCGAACGCGGCGTCCTCGTCCTGGGCCCCAACGCCCGCTTCCTGGACTACATCTGTCAGGTGCTGCCCTCGCTCGGCGAGAACGACGTCGCCCTGGCGACCTGCGCCGACCTCGCCCCCGCCACCCCCGGCCCGGCGGCGTCCGAGGATCCGCAGACCGCCCGCCTCAAGGGCGACCCCACCCTCGCCGACGCCCTGGCCGCCGTGGTCCGCGCCCACCAGGCCCCGGCGGCGGACGGCCTGGCCCTACGGGTCGGCCAGGAGGAGGTGCGCCTGCCGCCGTCCGACCTCGCCGCCGCCGCCCGCGCCGCCACCGCCGACGGCCTCGCCCACAACCGTGCCCGCGACCTGTTCAAGGACCTGCTGGCCGACGCCCTCACCCGCACCCTCGAACGCGACACCGCCGACACCCTCGACCGGCTCGACGCCGAGGTCGCCCAGCTCACCGGCCTCAACCTGGACCGCGTCGCCGCCGCCGACCTGCGCCGACTCGGTCTCGACGGCTCACGTGCCCACGACGCCGTGGGTAGCGACGATGCCGCGGGTGCCGGCGGCACCGCGGGAACCGACGGCACCTTCGACGCCGAGGCCGTCCGCGCGGCCCTGCTGGACGACCCGCACCTCGACCGCGTCCTCGACACCCACTGGCCCGCCCTCACCCCGCACGACGCCGTCCGCGCCCTGCTCACCGACCCCGCCGCCCTCGCCGCCCACCTGCCCCACCTCTCCGACGACCAGCGCGCCCGCCTGCTGCGCGCCCCCGACGCCCCGTGGACCGACGCCGACCTGCCGCTGCTGGACGAGGCCGCCGCCCTGCTCGACGGCCCCCCGCAGCGCAGTTGGGGCCACGTCGTCGTCGACGAGGCCCAGGAACTCACCGCGATGCAGTGGCGCGCCGTGCTGCGCCGCTGCCCCACCCGCTCGATGACCGTCGTCGGCGACTTCGCCCAGGCCGGCCCCGCCGCCCAGGCCCGCGACTGGCACGAGGCCCTCCACCCGCACACCGGGAGCCGCTTCGACCTGCACACCCTGACCGTCAGCTACCGCACCACGCAGGAGATCCTCGCCGCCACCACCGACCTGCTCGCCCGCATCGCCCCCGACCAGACCCGCGCCCGCGCCATCCGCCACGGCGAACCCCCGCGCACCCTCACCGCCCCGGCCCACGGCCTCGCCGCCGCCGTCCTGGCCGAACTGCGCACCCAGACGGCCGCCCACCCCGGCGACCTCCTCGCCGTGGTCTGCGCGGACGTTCGACTGCCGGAACTGGAGGCCGCCGGCCTGCCCGGACACGTCCGCCTCGTCCCCGCCTCCGAGGCGCGCGGCCTGGAGTTCGACGCCGTCCTCGTCGTCGACCCCGACCAGATCACCGCCGCCCGCCCGGCCGGCGAACGCGACCTGTACGTCGCGCTCACCCGTGCCACCCGCCGCCTGTGCGTGCTCAGGACCGCGGGGTAGGCCGGGCGGGTTCGGGTTCGGGGGCGGGGCGGCCCGGTAGACGGTGAGGTGCCGGCCGGGGACGCCGGGTACCCGGGCGGCACCGCCTACCCCGCTCCGGCGCATGCCTCCGCCTCCGCCAGGTACCGCGCCACCGGGCCCAGCGTCAGCATTCCACTGGCGGCGCCGGCATGTTCCGCACGGGCACCGTTCAGGGAAGCCCCGGCGCGTGCGGCGATTCCGGGCTCGCCGAGGCGTACGGCGGCGCGGGCGGTCAGGCACCACATGGCCTCCTGCATGTGGTCACGTGCCGGTTCGGGCACCGCGGCGAGCGCGGTACGGGCCTCCGCCACCCGCTCCTGGGCGAGCAGCACGAGGGGGCGCGCCCAAGGCCGGTATGGGCCCCAGTCGAGGTGGGGGTCGGTGGGCGCGGGCCGGTCGTGCAGCAGGCGCAGCCCGAGGAGCGCGAGCGCGAACAGGCCGCGGTGCAGCCCCGGCATTCCGGCCCGCTGGAGGGCGTTCTCGGCGGCCCGGTAGTGCGCTGCGGCCGTGGCGGCGGTCGGCCCGCCCGGTTCGGTGCTGCGGGAGGCCGTGGCCCGGGCCCGGAACCACTCGGTGAGGACGGGGACGAGGGGCGCCTCGGTGGTGGCGGCGAGCCGCTCGGCGGCCTCGGCGTGCGAGGCCGCGGCGTCGAGGTCCCCGAGGGCCGAGGCGGACTGGAGGCGGACGAGTCGGCCGAGTACGGCGAAGTTCGGCAGCTCGTGCCGGGCGGACAGATCGAGGATCTCGGCGCCGATCCCGTCCCGTACCGCCGCGAGTCCGGGGCGGGTGAAGGACTGCAGGAACACCCCGTTGAGGGCGAAGACCAGCAGGGCGGGATCGGCCAGCCGCCGGGCCAGCGCCTCCGCCCGTTGTGCCGCCTGCCGCGCGCGGCCCAGCTCGGCCGCGGAGAGGTCGGCGCTGCGGCTCTCGACGGCGACCGTGGCCAGGAGGCGGGCTGTCAGGTCGGCGGGGCCGTCGGTGCTGCCGGTGCCGCCGGTGCCGAGAGCGGTGAGCGTGCGCTCGGTGGCCGCGACGACCGCGCGGGACTGCTCGGGGTCGTCGGCCCGGCTCCAGATGGCGGGCACGTCGTAGGCGCCGATGATCCGGGCGGTCAGGGAGAGGTCTCCCGTGCGTTCCGCCGCCTGAATGGCGGCGAGGCGGTCGCGCCGCGAGTGGACGAGGGCGTCACCACCCACCAGCGCGAGGGTGCGGGCCAGATCCACGGTGGTGCGCGGGCCGAGCCGGACGCCCGGGCCGCGCCACCGGGTACGGGCGCCTTCGAGGGGCACGGCCCCGTTGAGGATGTCCGTCTCCAGACGCCGGAGCTCGGCGCCAGGGTCGAGTCCGAGTTGATCGACGAGCATCGCGCGGGCGCGGCGGAGGGTGGCCAGCGCGTCGGCCTGCCGGCCCGCGCGGTACAGCGCGCGGGCCAGCAGCCCCCAGGCCGGCTCGCGCCACGGGTGTTCGGCGACGTGGGCGCCCAGTTCGGCGACGAGACCGGCGCCTTCGCCGGAGTCGCCGGAGTCGCCGGATTCACCGGAGTCATAGGAGTCACCGGAGTCATAGGAGTCACCGGAGTCGAGGAGGAGGCGGGCGCGCAGTTCCACCGCCTCCAGCCGCAGTTCCTCCAGCCGGGTCCGCTCGCGTTGCGCCCATGCGGCGCCGGTCACGTCGGCGTACGCGGGGCCGCGCCAGTCCTTGAGTGCCGCGCTGAGGTCGGTCACCGTGTCGGGGTCGGCCATGGTGTCGGGGCCGGTCACCCTGTCGGGGCGGCGGCGGGCGCGGGTCAGGGTGTCCTGGAAGCGGTGGACGTCCACGTCCTCGCGCGGCAGGCGCAACGCGTAGCCGGGCCCTTCGGTGACGATGACGCGCGGCGGATCGCGGGGCGGCCGGTCGGGTTCGAGGGCACGGCGCAGCGCGGCGACGAACGTGCGCAGAGCGCCCACGGCGCGGGCCGGTGGATCGGTCCACAGGTCGTCGACGAGGGTGTCGGTGGTGACCATCCGCCCCTCGGCGGCGACGAGCCGGGCGAGTACCTCACGATGGCGGGGGCCGCCCAGGTCGATCGGGCTGCCGTCGTCGCGGAGGGCTCGCACGGCACCGAGCGCGTCGATTCGCATGCCCCCATCCTCCGTGCCGGGGGGCGGCTGCGCTCGACCGCACTGATCGGCTGCTGATCGCCGTCGCCCAGGCTGGTCCGGTCAGCCCACGACCGACAAGGACGGCCCTTCATGACGCTCACCATTCCCGGCTTCGACCACGTCCGCCTGCCCGGTGCGGACGGGGTGGAACTGGCTGCCGCCGTCGGCGGCAGCGGGAGCCCGGTCGTGCTGTTGCACGGTTTCCCCCAGACCCACCTGATGTGGCGGCACGTTGCCGAGCGGCTCGCCGACGAACACACGGTGATCTGCCCCGACCTGCGGGGCTACGGCGCCAGCGACAAGCCGGCGGCCACCGACCCCGAGGTGTACGCCAAGCGCACCATGGCCGCCGACGTCGTGACCCTGGCGGCCGCCCTCGGCCACGAGCGCTTCGCCCTCGTCGGCCACGACCGGGGCGCCCTGGTCGCCTTCCGGGCGGGGCTGGACCACCCTGAGACCGTCACGCACCTGGGCATCCTCGACGTCGTGCCGACCCTCGACATGTGGAACGTCCTGCACGGCGCCTCGGCGGCGGTCGGCTACCACCTCTTCCTGATGGCGCAGCCTCCGGGCCTGCCGGAGACGATGATCGCCAACAGCGCGGACGCGTTCTTCGGCTCGTTCCTCGACTCCTGGGCCAACGACGCGACCGCCGTTCCCGAGGACGTCCGTGCCGAATACCTGCGGGCGAGCGCGGCGGCGGTGCCGTCGATCGTCGCGGACTACCGGGCCTCGGCGGGCATCGACGTCACGCACGACCGGGCGGACCTGGACGCGGGGTCGCAGCTGGCCATGCCCGTGACGGTCGTCCAACAGGACTGGGGCGCGCAGCTGGGCTACGACGCGGCCGCGGTGTGGAAGGCGTGGGCGCCGGACCTCGACCACCGGCTGACCCGAGCGGGGCACTTCATGGCCGAGGAGGCACCTGACGAGATCGCGGAGGCGATCCGGGAGCTGCTGGCCCGCTGAACCGCCCGCTCCCGGCTCGCCGACCGACTGACCGACCGACTGACCGACCGGGCCACGGGCGGTCGGTCGGCGAGTCTCGGGCTTCCTCGGTGGTCGGGAACCTCTTCCCGCGCCGGGTACCCGCCCGGGTCGGTGTCAGCTGTGGGCGCCGTCCGCCGGGTGGTCGTCGGCGAGCTCGGCGAGCTCGGCGGCGTAGCGGGCGGCGGCCTCCGCCAGCTTGCGGCCCTTCCGGTCCGGTTTGTCGCCGAGGTGGGCGGCGACGGCGCGGCGGGCGTCTTCGAGGTTGCCCTCAAGGTCGCCGCCGAGCAGTTCGCGGGTGATCACCAGGGAGTTGTCCGGGGCCATGTGCTGCCGGGACATCCGCAACTGGACCTCGTCCATGCCCTCGCGCGCCAGCACCTCCCGCAGTTCCTCGATCAGCGGGGCCAGCCACTGGGCGCGCAGTGCGTACTCGCCGTGGTCGGCGAAGGTCGCGCTGAGCCCGGCGAGCAGCTGCGCCGGGAACTCCTCCACGGGCCCGGTGAACTGCGGGTAGTCCTTGGCGAATTCGTCCCAGTCGGCGTAGAGCCCGGCGATCTGCTCCGGGAGGAGCGGGCAGCGCGACCAGGTCTCGTCGGACTGGGTGAAGACCTGCCGCAGCAGCTCGTAGGGCACCTCGTCGGTGCGCGAGAGCAGGACCGCGTCGTAGAGGTCCTTGCCCTGGGGGTGGTCGTCCGAGGCCAGCCAGAGGATCTTCCACGCGAGGGAGAGCTGTGGCGTGGCAGCGAACAACCGGCCCGTGACGCCGGGCAGCTGGTAGGACTCCGGTGGGACGGGCAGGTGTTCGGTGAAGACGAAGTCCAGCTGGACGGTCCCGCCCGGGACGCCGGGTGCCGACCACGGCAAGACGAGCCTGCGACCGGGAATCCGGCTGTACGTCCAGATCTCGTCGCTGACCGCCTGGTCCGCGTGCAGCCGCACCGCGCCCGAGAGCCGTTCGGCGTCGGCGGCGAGCTCCTCGAACATGCGGTCCGTGCGCTCGTCCGCCAGCTGCCAGTCCGTCGGGCGGACCACGAAGTCCAGGTCCCCCGGCTCCCGTGCCTGCTCGCCGTACCAGGCCCGCAGCAGGACGCTCCCGCGCAGGACCAGGTGCTCGGCCCACTGCGAGCCGGCGACGGCGGACAGCACGGTGTTCAGCGCCTCGCGCCGTGCGGCGAGCCACGGTTGGGCGAGCTGCGGGTCGGTGAAGGCGGGCTCACTGGGCCGCAGGGCCCGGGTGTACCCGGCGAGGGCGGGGTCGAAGACCGGCTGCTGACTCACCGCCTCGTCGTCGATCGGGCGGACGCTCCTGGGCAGGCCCTGGTCCTCGCGGACGTCCTCCGGCGGCGGCTGCCGGGGAAGCAGGACGCCCTGCCACGGCCCGTATTGCAGTTCCTCCCACGCCACTGGCGACTGGGGCTGGTCCTCGGTCATCGCGGGTCTCCCTCTTGCTCTTGCTCGTGCTTCTGTTCGCGTTCGTGGCTCTGCTCGTGCTCGTGCTCGCTGATCCATCCCTCGTCGAGGGCCTCGTCGCTGTCCACGGCGACGAACTCGCGCTCCACCGACACCACCTCGCGACCGTCGGCGGCAAGGCCCTGGAGCAGCGCCTCCAGGCGGCGGCCCGCGGTGCTCAGGCCGACCAGGCGGCACCGCTGGGTCACGAACCACTCGCGCCGGCCGTCGTCGCGTATTCGGCGCGGGTTGTGCGACAGGTGTGCGCCGTGGTGGACGGCCAACTCGGCGAGGTCCGCGAGGCGGGCGAGGTCCGCGAGGCGGGCGGGGTCGGCTAGGTCGGCGAGGTCGGCCGTGGGAAGCGGGTCCGGAAGCAGCAGTTTGACGTGGTGCTCGAAGTACCGGTGCGCCCCGTGCGGCAGGGCGTCCTCGTCCGAGACCGGAACGCCCGCCGCCCACGGCGTGGCCTCGATCTTCGTCCGCAGGACCGTGAACCCGGCCCGAGCCAGCCGGCCCGTGGTGCGGGACGTCGCCGCAGCGACCTCGTCCAACGAGCCGTTGGCGCGCAGGGTGAGCATCGGCTGCGAGGGCGCCGCGCCGCGCGCCAGCAGGATGTGGGTGAACTTCAGGCCATGACCCTCGGCCCACCCGGCCAGCGCCTCGGCGGCGCCGGGCTCCACGGTCAGGTGCACCTCGAAGTCCCCCCGGAGGCCGGGAGGATCTGACTGATCGTCATGGTGTTGGTCAGGACGGATGGCGAGCATGGGAGCATCCTGCCAAGCCCCTGTGGCAACGCCTCGCCCGCCCGGGTGCGCAGCGGGCCTTCGCTGGACCGGTCGCGGTCCTGTCGCCATACCGGCCGGTGGCGCGCCGCGAGTCCTCGGGCGAGGTCAGCCCCCGAGGCCGTCCACCAGATCGAGGAGATCGGACAGTTGCAGGACCCGTCCACCGGAACCCGGTAGCGGGATGTGCAGCGGCTCAGTCCACCGGGACGGGATCGCGTCCAGCCCGTAACGGGCACCCGCAAGCCCGCCGGTGACCGCGGCGACGGTGTCCGTGTCGCCGCCCAGGTCGACGGCTGCGCGTAGCGCGCCCTCGAAGCTCGTCGTGGTGCGCAGGGCCCAGACCGCTGACCCCAGACAGGGCCAGACGGCGCCGTTGAACTCGGTTGCCTGGTCCGGGTGCCAGTCGGGATCGAGGACCGTCGCGTACCGCGAGCGGTGATCGGGATGGACGAGCGCCAGAACGCCAGGGAGCGCGCGGAGGGCGTCGTCGCCTTCCAGCGTGACGCGTATGAGTTCGTGGAAGATCGCGGTGCCTTCCCAGGCGGCGCGGTCGCCGTGGGTGAGGGCGGCGATGCGCCGAGCGGCATCCATGGTGGCGGCCTGTCCCGCACGTGCGAAGTGGACCGCGGATGTCGATGCCCGCATCAACGAGCCGTTGCCTGCTGCCCGCAGGTTGACCTGGAAGTGGATCGCGGCGGCCAGATCCCAGGGCATGCCGTTGGTGAGGACATCCTCGGTCTGCAAGCCGATGTCCTTGGGTTCGGACGCCGCCCACCGCTGGAAGCGGTCGAAGATGTCCGGCAAGTCCAGCCCGCCCCGCTGCACCAGTGACTCCGCCACCAGCACGGCCATCTGCGTGTCGTCCGTGGCCTCGCCCGGATCCCAGCCGCCGCCTCCGCACATCTCGGCACCGGCACCGGGAACGGGGAACCGGGCAGAGAACGCCCCTTGGGGACCGAACTCAAAAGGGGCTCCAAGCGCGTCACCCACAGCCGAGCCGACAACCGCGCCGGCAGCCCGCTGAATCCGCTTCATTGGTGCAGGCTATCGGTGCGGCCGGTGCCAGGCGTCGGGCAGGCGGTTGGTGATGTTCTGTCGTTCGTGTAGCTGTTGATCCCGATGAGCCCGTGACCTGCTGTCTTGTTGCCGAGCGTCGTCGGGCAGCGGAATCGAGCTTGGGTGCTGTCTGCTGAGGCCGGGCCGCTGTCGTCTCGGTGGGTCAGTTGGTGGCGGGCGAGTTGCTGCTGGCACCACCGCTGGGCGGATGAACGGCTTCCGCCGGCTGGCTCGCGGCCTCGGGGGAGTCGACGGTGGGCCGGAGCGCCTCGGCGGGGCCGCCGTCCAGGGAGGTACGGCCGCTGTTCTGCCGAGCGCCGAGTTCGTTGCGCAGGTTGCAACTGGCGGTGGAGGCTGCGGTTGTCCTGGTGGGCGCGGCTGGTTTCCTGTTGTCCTCTGGCGATCGCCTCGAAGAACTCGTCGCGGTGTTCGCTCAGGCCGGTCGCCACCGTCGCGGTGAGTTCGGCCCGGAGGCTGTCGGTGTGGTTGCGGATCTCTTCCAGGCCGGCCTGAAGGGCCGTCCCGACTTCTGCGCGTAGCGGTTCGACCTGGTGGGCGGTGCCCCTCGCCATGTCTCCTCCTGATCTCGCGCACCCGTAGGGGTGGCGGCGGGTGCGGCGTGGCGGCAAGGGCCCGTGCGCGATGGGTGGATCGGTGGGACTGTCGAGAACGTGTCGATCACCGTCTGGAATCGGATCATCACACAGATGTGTCACATTGTCGTTGACAGACCGAATGGAGCGTCATGCTGGTGTTCGTCACGGTGCCCACTCCTTGTCGGAGTTCCGGAGAAGGTCGGTGGTCCAGGCCGGCCTGATCGCGTGCCAGCTGTACCGGTAGCCGTTGGTGCCGTGGTGGGGCGTGGTGAGGATGTGGTGGAACTCGCACCATGCGGCGAACTCGCGCCAGGAACATCCGGGAAGACCGCGCTGCTCGGGGTGGCGGTTGTAGGCGGCCACGGCCCGCCGGATGGTGTCCTGGGGCAGGGGGCCGGCGGTCATGGAGATGGTGACGATGATCTTGGCGAGGTCGTAGCCGAAGGGGGCGAGGGTGAGGGAGTCGAAGTCGACGACGGCGACCGTGGTGTCGGTGATGAGGAAGTTGCGTGGGTTGGCGTCCTTGTAGAAGGCGGCGGGCATGGTGGCGGCCCGTTCCAGCCAGTCGTCGATCGCGCCGGGGGTCAGGAGCGGGGACGGTACGGTGCCGGTGGCCAGAAGCCGGTGGAGGCGCTCGCGGCGGCTGTCGGCGAAGTCGTCGATCGTGACGTCGCCGTTGGTGTGGTCGGTGCTGCTGTGGGGTGCGTTCATGCGGGCGGCGTGCAGGTCGTGGGTGTGGGCGGTGGTGTGCTGGTGGCCGAGGAGATCGGCCAGGGTCAACAGGTCGTCAGGGGTGCCGTGGTGGCCGTCGAGGTGCTCGTAGTCGATCGCGGTGGGGTGGACGTGGACGACGTGAGGGATGCGTACGCCGGGGTTGGCGCGGGCGATCCAGCGGTGGTGGGCCAGGGAGCGCTGCTGGGTGTGGGGGTCCGCGAACGTCTTGGTGAAGGTCCTCGTCATCGGGTGTGTTCCTCCTCGAACGCGGCTGCTCTCCCGAGATCGCGGCCACACCGGCCCCGCAGGTCCGCGCTGTTACAAGGACGGTACCGGCGCACGGTGGACGTTCACAGGTGGCGTCGGCACGATACGGACAGCTGCGAGTCGCTCCTTGAAGTGTTCTGGGGCTGGCGCTGGACTTCGGCCGCGCGCCTGAACTCGGCGCTGGGGAAGGGCTATCCGACGGAGGCCAGTCCCCCCAGGTTCATGCCGGCGGTCCTTGCGGCCCGCAGGGCCGTCCTGGCGCGGGCCGCACCCCGGCGGGTGGCCGCCTCGCCCCCACCGATGGCGGGTGTTCGTGTGCCGAGGCCTGCACATGTGCGGCAGATGCCGGGTTGGGGGACGGGGTCGTGGCATTTGGTGCACTCGGTGTGGCGGGTTGCGGTGGGTCGTTCGGCGGGTTGGTCGGGTGGCATCTTGCGTTCCAGGCGGTAGCGGAGCACGGCGACCGCCGAGTGCATCGGGGTGGGCAGGCCCGGCAGCAGGGCTTGGGTGAGGTCGGTGGGTGTGCTGCCGCGTGCCAGCCATTGGGCGACCAGGGGCGCGAGTTCACGTGCTTCGGCTTCGCCCAGGCGCAGGCGTGGTTCGGGGCGGATGACCCGGAACAGGGTGGCGACCGCCTCGCGGAGCTGTTCGTCCGGCGCGTCGTCTTCGGTGGTTTCCTCCTGCCCTTCCGCCCTCGTCCGCGGCTCGGCGACGGCGGTGACCGGTTTTCCGGACTGCCGGGAGGGGAGGGTGGGTTCTTTCGCCGGGTTCTTTACCAGGGTGTCAGCGGCGCCGGTGGTCCCTTCGCCGGGGGCCGGACGGTCGGCACCCGGCGGCATCAGCTGCGGGATGTCGTAGACGTGGGTCTCGGTGATGATCGTGCCGTCGGGCATCCGGATCTTCTCGACCCGGTAGAAACCCGCCTCGGTCAGCTCTTTGAGCGCTTTGCGGATGGCGCTGCGCCCCTGGGGGCTGGTGTCGGCCATGTGCCGGCCGTCCTCGCGCCAGCCGTCCGGGCGGGAGAGGAGATCGGCGAGCAGACCGCGAGCGGTGTAGGACAGCCGCCGGTACTGCAGCATGGCGTTGGGCAGCACGGTGAAATCGCGCACGTGGGCGCTACGATGGACGCGCATCGGGAGGTTGGCTCCTGTTGCCGGACCCCGGAGCGTTGGCGCGCTGCCGGGGTCGCTTATGTGTGGTTAGGGCACGGAACGTAGCACGCACACCGATCGAAGGTCGACACGGTCGGCGAGCGATCACGTTCACACGTCAGTCGGTCGAGAGCGGCCTCGCTCTGATCGTTGACTATCAGTCAAATTCCTTGGGGCTGCGGATCCGACCGCCGGGTGGTGCCACTCCTCGCCGACCTTCTTCTGCAACTCTTCGAGATCCGCGTGGACCTTCTTGATGTTCTCCAGCCTGCTGTCGAGGCTGTCGTGCCGGGGGCTACGTCAACGACGCCTGGTCCTACCTGCCGGACGACCGCGGCTGGATCAGCAACATCTACGCCCAGGGCCCGGCCTGGCTCGACAACGTCCCCACCTGCACCACCTGACCCCGTCACACGTACGCAGGACAGCGCAGGCGCGCGACGAGGCCGTGCCTGTGTTGACGAACTTCGATCCAGGGCGCAGGTGCATCGACCGGACGGCGGGACCGTTCAGCCGGTCGGGCGGCCGGTGCGGCCGGGGAATCCGTGGCGGCGGGCGGCGGCGGTGACGGTCAGGGCGGCGGCGAGCAGGGCCAGGGCGGACCAGGGCAACGTGCTCGGGCCGCCATGGTCGAGGAGGAGGCCGCCCGCGAGCGCGGCGCCGGCGATCCCGAGGTTCCAGCAGGTGACGAGCAGGGACTGGGCGATGTCCCCGGCCGGGCCGGCCGCGTCGGCCACCGCCGTCTGCAGGAGGGTGGCGGCGCCACCGAAGGCGAGACCCCAGACTGCGGCACTGCCGTAGACGGGCCAGGAGGTGCCGGTGAGCAGGGCGGCGGCCACGGACAGGGCCGCGGCGGAGAGAAGGGCGCAGGCGGCGATCGTCAGGATGCGCAGGTGGCGGTCGATCAGCGCCCCGGTACCGAGGATGCTCACCAGGGAGGACAGCCCGAGGACGAGCAGGACGGTGTCGGTCCGGCCGCCGAGTCCCAGGGGCGCGAGCAGCGCCGCGACGTACGTGTAGAGCAGGTTGTGGGCGAGGACGAAGGCCGCCGTGACGGTGAGGACGGCCGCCACCCCCGGGATCCGCAGCACCTGCCGGACGGGGGTGCGGGCGTGGCCGGGCCGCCCCGGGACGGTCGGGAGCGCGGCGAGCATCCAGGCGGTGAGTGCCACGGCGACGGCGCTCATCAGCCCGAAGGTGGTGCGCCAGCCCACCAGTGCGGCGACCAGGGTGCCGGCGGGCACGCCCACCGACAGGGCGACCGTCGAGCCGCCCATGGCGACGGCCATCGCCCTGCCGCGCTGCTCCGGCGCGACGATGCTGCGGGCGTACCCGGCCAGCAGGGCCCAGAGCAGGCCTGCGACCAGGCCCGCGGTGAAGCGCGCCGCCATGGTGAGGGGGTAGTTCGTCGAGACCGCGGTGACGGCGTTGGCCGCGGCGAAGCCGCCGACGGACAGCAGCAGGAGGCGCTTGCGCGGCCAGCCGGCGGTAGCGGCGGTCAGCGGTATGGCGGCCGCGATGGAACCGGCCGCGTAGAGCGTGACGGACTGCCCGGCGCCGGACTGGCTGACGTGGAGGTCCGCACTCATCGCGGGCAGCACGCCGGCGGGCAGGGCCTCGGTCATGATGGTGACGAATCCGGCGGTGCTCAGGGCCAGCAGGCTGGGCCAGGGAAGCCGGGCGGCGGGCGGGTCCGACGGCCGGGGAAGCCGAATGGGCCGGTTCGAGGGTCGGGAAAGCCGGGCGGTGGGTGGGTCCGAGGGGCTGTTCGAGGGGCTGGGGGAGTGAAGTTCGGGCATGGGCCCGATCGTCTATCCTTGACATCGATGTCAAGGTCCAGCCCGGAACGGCACCGGTCGGGCGTGAGGGTGGTCACATGCGTATCGGCGAACTCGCCCGGCTGACGGACACTCCTCCGCGCCTGCTGCGCTACTACGAGCAGCAGGGCCTGATCACCGCGCACCGCGAGGCGAACGGCTACCGCACCTACGACGACTACCTCGTCGACCGGGTCCTGCAAATCCGCGGACTCCTGGACGCCGGACTGCCCACGCGGATCATCAAGCAGATCCTGCCCTGCCTTGACAGCCCGCGGACGATCCACTTCGCCGACGCCACACCGGAGATGATCGGCACCCTGGAGTCCGAGACGGAGCGGATGACCCGTCGGATCCAGTGCCTGACCCGCAACCGTGATGCCATCCGGGAGTACTTGACCGAGGTCAAGAGCCGGGCCTGAGGCGTGGGCCCGAGGTTCGTGCCCGAGGCGTGAGTCGACGTCGGGATGCGCTGCGGGCGGCCTGTCGGGCGGTCGGCTTGACCTTGCCATTGGTGTGATGGTTGGAACCTTCCGTCATGACCGACTCCGCCATCCGGCACCTCGAACTCGGCGACGGCACACCGCTCGTCATGATCCACGGCTACACCGTCGACCACCGGGTCCTGCTCCCCATCGAACCTGCCTTCGCCGACCGCCCCGGGTGGCGGCGGCTCTACCTCGACCTCCCCGGCCACGGCGCCAGCCCCCGGCTGCCGGGGACGACCTCGGCGGCCACCCTGGCCGACGCCGTCCTCGACTGGATCCACGCCGAACTGGGTGAGCAGCCCTTCGCCGTGCTCGGGCAGTCGTTCGGCGGACAGCTGGCCCGCGCGGTGACGGCGAGGTTCGGGGCGCAGGTCCTGGGCTCGGCGCTGCTCGTACCGGTCGTGCACTGGGGCCCCGACCGGACCCTGCCCGGCATGACCGTGGCCGAGCGCGACGACAAGCTCCTCGACCGGCTCCCGCCCGCCGACCGCGAACTCTTCGGTCTCGTCATGGCCCGTCACACCGCGCGCAACTGGAAGCTCTTCGAGCAGTACGTCCGGCCGGGATGGCGCGCGCACGACCCGGCGGCCGCCGCCGAACTCGAAGCCGACTTCCTGCTGCCGTACTGGCCCGAACACCGCGCGCCGGAGCACCAGGGCCGGCACCTGCTGGTCACCACCCGGCAGGACGCCCTGGTGGGCTGGCGAGACCAACTCGCCCTGCTCGACCACTACCCCCGGATGGCGGCGACGGTGCTCGACGGCGTCGGCCACAACCCGCAGGTCGAGTGCGCCGAGACCGTCCAGGGCCTCATCGGCGCCTGGCTCGATGAACTGCCCCACTCCCGCCCCGCCCCCGTCCACGCCCCGCCAGCGTGAATCGGTGACCCGCGACGCGAACCTGTGTCGTCTCGGCGCCACCTTGCACACCTTCGCGAGAAACATGTGGCTGTGCCGAACGACTCGGTGGGTTTGATGCCGCTTCGGCCGCCCGGAACCGGGCGTTTGCCTACGGAACACCTGGATCGGACACCTGGGCGGCGCGTCGCTCGCGAGGGCGCAGCCGTGCGGGCCATCGGGGCGACCGATCGGAGCGTCGCCACGGGCGGGCCGCGGGTTGCTTTGCTGAAATGGCAACAAGCCTCGCCCTCCTCGGTGCGCGCGCAGCATGATCGACACTGCGTCAGCACCGCATCGGCGGCACACTGCCGAACAGCAGGTCGTCGAATGGCGGTTCGCCGAAGCGAACTTGGCGTACGCCGGATCGAGATCCCAGGAGGACACATGTCACCGTCGCGGACCACGGGCCCCACCCACCGGCTGGTCCCCTCGCCAGCCGGCCGGATCCACCTGGTGGAGCAGGGCACCGGGCCGCTGGTCCTGCTGCTGCACGGGTTCCCGGAGTCCTGGTACTCCTGGCGCCACCAGCTGCCGGTGCTGGCCGCTGCCGGATACCGCGCGGTCGCCATCGATGTCCGCGGGTACGGGCGCTCCTCCAGGCCCGAGGAGGTGGCCGCGTACCGGATGTTCGACCTGGTCGAGGACAACGTCGCGGTGGTGCACGCCCTGGGTGAGCGGTCCGCGGTGATCGTCGGCCACGACTGGGGTTCGACCATCGCCGCCAACTCCGCCCTGATCCGACCGGACGTCTTCCGCGCCGTGGGGCTGCTGAGCGTCCCCTACCTCCCGCGGGGCGGACCGAGGCCCAGCGAGGTCTTCGGGCAACTGGGCGGCGACGAGGAGTTCTACGTCTCCTACTTCCAGGAGCCGGGCCGGGCCGAGGCCGAGATCGAACCTGACGTGCGCGGCTGGCTCGCGGGCTTCTACGCCGCGCTGTCCGCCGACACCATGCCGGCGGACGGCGCACCCGACCCGCACTTCGTCAGCCGTGGCGGGACACTTCGCGACCGGTTCCCCGCCGGACGGCGGCCCGGCTGGCTCGGCGCGGAGGAACTCGACGTCTACGCCGGAGAGTTCGAGCGAACCGGCATGAGCGGAGCGCTGGGCCGCTACCGGAACATGGACCGGGACTGGGAGGACCTCGCCGACTTCGACGGCGCCCCCGTCACCCAGCCGTCCCTGTTCATCGGCGGAGGCCGGGACGCCTCCACCACCTGGCTGGCCGACGCGATCGCGGCCTACCCCGCGACCCTGCCCGGCCTGCTCTCCAGCCACGTCCTCGACGGCTGCGGGCACTGGGTCCAGCAGGAACGCCCCACCGAGGTCAACCGGATCCTGACCGACTGGCTCGCGTCCCTTCCCTCCTGAGCGGGGGGAGCAGGGCGCTGCGCGGGCTCGACGGTCGGGTCGAACTCGCGGCCCATCGGCGCCGTGGTGTTCCGGAGCGCCGCGCTCACCAGGCCACGGTTCGGCCGAGGTAGTCGACGTAGTGCAGGCCCGGGTTGCTGCGGAGGGCGTCGAGCGTCCTGACCACGTTCGGGATGCTCTCGTCGATGCCGAGCAGGGCGTCCGAGCCGCCCATGTCGGTGCGCACCCAGCCGGGGGCCATGAGGACCAGGGGCCGGGGTTCGCCGCTGTGGCGGGCCGCGTAGCTGCGCATGAACGTGTTGAGCGCGGCCTTGCTGCCGCGGTACACCTCGTGGCCGCCGTGCTCGTTGTCGGCCACGCTGCCCTGGCCCGAGGACATCACCGCGATCGTGCCCGCCGGCTCGACGAGGTCCTGGAGGGCCTCGATGACGCGCAGCGGGCTCAGCGCGTTGGTGACCATGACCCGGACGAACTCCTCGGTGGAGGTCTGCGCCACCGTGCCCTCGGGCTGGTTCGTGACGCCGGCGTTCACGAAGAGCAGATCGAACGTCCGGCCGGCCAGGCGGCCGTGCAGCGCCGCGACCTGCTCGGGCTCGGTGATGTCGACGGTCTCGATCTCGACCTGCCCGGCGTGGGCGTCGGCGAGCTCGTGCAGCCCGGTCCGGCCCGCACCGCGCACGGTGGCCAGGACCTGCCAGCCGGCCCGCGCCCATTCCTGGGCGAGGGCGAGGCCGAGGCCCCGGGACGCGCCGATCAGGAGCACGCGCCTGTCGGCGGCCGGGGGCGGCGTGGAGTGATTTCCCGAGTTGGTTGTGGACATAACAGTGATTGTGCGAGGCATTGCCTCGTCCGGCAAGCCGCCTCCCCGGCAGGGAAGTTGGCCATATGGGGCCGGGGAGCCTCCCGCTTCTCGCCGTCTCGCCGGCCGGCCTGAGGCTCAGAGGCCGAAGCGGGCGCGGTGGGAGGCGGGGACCAGGTCGGTGTACTCGGGGTGCTTGGTGATCCAGCCGCGGATGAAGGGGCAGTAGGGCAGGACGGCGAGTGCCTGTTCGCGGGCCGTGTCCAGGGCCGCGCGTGCCAGTCGGCCGGCCAGGCCGCGGCCCTCGAAGCGGGGGTCGATCTCGGTGTGGATGAAGGCGATCTCGTCGTCGGAGCGGTGGTACTCGGCGAAGCCGGCGAGTTCTCCGCCGTCCTGGATCTCGAAGCGCGACTTCTCGGTGTTGTCGGTGACGAGCTGGTCCATGGTTCCTCCGCAAGGTGGGGGCGGCCCGGGAGGGCCGGTGGCGGGTGGCGCGGCATGACGACTATAGTTGAAGAATAAACATTTGTCCGAACGGTCGGGCGGCAGGTTTGCCCGGCGCGGCCCGGAGGAGCTGCGACGGGTGCGTGCCCTGCTGAGCGGCTACTGAGCGGGCGGGGGGAAGGGGGCGCGTGGGGTGTCCGGCTCGGTCCGGGGCGCCGGGGTGACGGACACCCGGGGGAGCGCCTCGGGGTGGTGTTCGCAGATGTGCGTCACCAGGTGTTCGCGGAGCTGGCAGCGGAGGGAGAACGCGTCGTCGGCGTTGGCGGCGGTCGCCAGGAGCCGGACCACGATGGTGGTGGGCGTGGTGTCGACGACCTGGAGGGCGCTGCCCTGGCCGTCCCAGAGGGGGTTGTCGGCGAGGAACGCGTCGAACTCCTCGCGCAGCAGGGGGACCGGGGCCCGGTGGTCGAGGTGGAGGAAGGCGGTGCCGGTGATCCGGCTGGAGCGGCGCGACCAGTTCTCGAACGGGCGGCCGGCGAAGTAGGACATCGGCATCACCAGACGGCGCTGGTCCCAGGTGGCGATCACCACCGCGGTGAGGGTGATCTCCTCCACGGTGCCCCACTCGCCGGACACCACGACCACGTCGCCGATCCGGACCAGGTCGCCGAAGGCCAGCTGCACCCCGGCGAAGAGGTTGGCCAGCACGCTCTGCGCGGCGATGCCCGCGACCACGCCGACCAGGCCCGCGGACGCGAGCAGACTGGTCCCGATGCCGCGCACGGAGGGGAAGGTCATCAGCATCGCGCCCAGGGCGGCGATCGCGATGATCGCCTGGCAGATCCGGCCGAGCAGACCCGCCTGGGTGCGGGCGCGGCCGGCCGAGGAGGGGTCGCGGCGGTGGACGGCGAGGCGGACGGCGCCTTCGACGACGAGCCCGACCACCCGGGCGCCGAGCCATCCGCCGGAGGCGATCGCCAGCAGGACCAGGACGTGGTGCAGCTGCTCCCGGGTCCTGGGCGAACCGCCGACCCACGGCTGGACGGTGAGGGACAGGGAGGCGGCGAGCACGGTGATCAGGGGGCGCCGGCAGTTGCGCAGCATCCCCGGCATGACGCTGCCGGGCCGGTGCGGGGCGAATCTGCGGACCAGCCGTTCGGCGGTCCGGTCCAGGACGTAGGTGGTCAGGGCCACCCCCGAACCTGCCAGGAGCAGACGGAACAGGCTCCACCACACGCTCGCTCTCCTCCCGCGACGGCCGCGACGCGGCGCTGTGGGCCGGCCTTCCCCGGGCCGGCGCTGTGGGCGGGCCTTCCCCGGGCCCGCTTCCCGGACCCCGCTTTCCCGTTCGGCGGGATTCACACCTGCCGGAGGTGAGGTGAGGGTCCGACAACGGCGATGGGCCGTTCGGGTGAGGGGGATGGGTTGGGGGGAGACGGGTGAGGAGGACGGGCCGAGGGCCTGCGTCGAGGGTTCGGCCGGGGTGCATATCGGCCCGGGAACGGGGCAGCCGGGGTTTGAAGGCCCGCCGGCCCGGGCGGGCACCGACATGTCAGGAGGAGCGATGCACCGGATCGAGGAGTCCGTCGAGGTGGCGGCGCCGCTCGGCACGGTCTACGAGAGCTGGGTCAGGTGTGAGGAGTTCCCGCAGTTCATGCGGGGTGTGGTCAGCGTCGACCGGTCGGGTCCGGACACCAGCTGGGTGGTCCGGACCGCCGCCGGCCCGCGCGAGTTCACGGCCGTGACCACGGAGCTGGTGGAGAACGACCGCGTGGCGTGGGACAGCGGCCCCGGCCCGGTGCGGCACCAGGGCGTGGTCACCTTCCACGCCGTGGGCGACGCCGCCACCCGGGTGATGTTCCAGCTGGAGGTCGAACCGCACGGGCTCTGGGAGCACCTCGCCGAGGCGCTCGGGTTCGTCGACCGCCGGGTGATCGACGACCTGACCGACTTCAAGCGCCACGTCGAGGAGGACGGCGGACCGGTCGAGGCCACGGTCGACAACACGGTGGCATGAACCTCCGGATCGGGGGCAGCCGAAGCGTACCGGCAGACCGATCCGGCAGACCGGTCAGGCAGTCAGACCTGACAGCCGAACCCGACAGTCAGACCCGACGACGGAAGGAGACGGTCGTGAGTGATCGCGTCAACATCTGGGAGTTCCGGGACACCGCCGGCCACACGGCGGGCACCGACCTCATCGGCTTCCACGTCGAGGCCACCGACGGAGCGATCGGCAAGATCGACAAGCTGTCCGAGGAGGTCGGCGCCCAGCACCTGGTCGTCGACACCGGCCCGTGGATCCTCGGCAGGCGGGTGCTCCTGCCCGCCGGCACCGTGATCCGGATCGAGATCGGCGAGCAGAAGGTGTACGTCGACCGGTCCAAGGACGACATCAGGAACGGTCCCGGCCTCGACGACGGCGCGGCCGACGTGTCGGCCGACGTCCGCGACCGCTACGGGCTCTACTACGACCCGTTCTACGGCGGTCGGATCTTCTGACGAAAGGGAGCAGCAGCCATGCCGTACGGTTCCACGCAGCTCCAGCCTCAGCCTCGGTCCCGGCTCCAGGCCCAGTCCCAGGCCCAGTCCGTCGGACCCGTCAGTCCGCCGGTGGTGCCGGATCCTCCGCTGCCGCCCGGCGTGCCCGAGCCGCCGCCGGATCCGGTGCTCCCGGGCCCCGCCACGCCGTCACCCGCGCCGCCCGGGCCTGAGCCGGAGCCCGAGCCGGGCCTGCCCCGCCCGCCCGAGCCGCCGGACTGAGGAGCCCTGAGCAGCCCGACCGAGGAGGCCCAAGAGCCACCGGCGGTGTTACCCCCAGTACCCCGTGTGCACCGCGGAGGCCTCCTCGAAGAGGTGCGGGCCGGACGCCTCCACGGTGCTGCCGCCGGCGGCGAAGACCTGGCGGCACGGCAGGTCGAGCACCGGCTCCTCCGGGTCCACCCCGGCGATGGCGTTCAGCTCGGCCCCGGCGAGCGCGTAGACGACCTTGCGGATGCCGCTCCAGTAGATCGCCCCGGCGCACATCGCACACGGTTCGGTGCTCGTGTACAGGACGGCGTCGACGAGCTGCGTCGGGGCCAGGGTGCGCGAGGCCTCCCGCACCAGATTGGTCTCCGCGTGGGCGGTGACATCGCGGTCGGTCAGCACCGAGTTCTCGGCCGTGAGCAGGACGTTCCCGGCGGAGTCGGTCAGCAGCGCGCCGAAGGGGTGGTTGCCGTGCGCCCGGGCGTCGGCCGCGATCTCGATGGCCGCGAGCAGGAGCTCGCGGGTGCGGTCGGTCATGACGTGCTCCTCAGGGGATCGGCGGTGGGGGCGGACCCCATGGTGTCGCGGTCGGGCGGGGTGGTGGTACCAGGTTGCCGCACCCGCCCTCCGCCCGCGACCACCCCCGGCGGCGGCCCGGGCCCGCGAGCCGGTGTGGAGCGTGCCGCGGGGACCGGCTCCCGCCCGGGCGGTACCGCTGTCGTCAGTGGGCGAACTTCTCGACGGCCGCCGGCGTGACGGGGGTGAAGAAGTTGACGAGGTTGCCGTCGGGGTCGCGGAGCAGGAGCGACCGGTTGCCCCAGGGCATCGTGGTGGGCTCGGTCACGAAGTCGGTGACGAACTCGGTCAGGTTCCGGTGCACGTCGTCCACGTCGGCGACGAGGAATTCGAGGATCACGCTGTTGTTGTCGGCCGGACGGGCGGAGCCGGGCGCGAACAGCGCCACGGTCCGGGTGCTGCCGATCGCGAGGGTCCCGCGGGCGGTCCGCAGTTCGGCGAAGTCCTCGGTGGACCAGTGCGCCTGTACCCCCGTGGCCCGCTCGTAGAAGCCGACGAGGCGGGCGATGTCGCCCGTGATGATCCGGATCGAAACGAAGTCCATGGTGCGCTCTCCTCAGGTCGGTGAAGCCGTTGCACCCCGGACGGTAGAGGAGATAGTGGACAGAATCGGTCCGGTATCAGCGCTAGGCTCGTGGACATGGGCCGACCCACCAGCCGTGTGCTCACCCTCCTGGAACTCCTGCAGTCGGGCGGCATCAGGACGGTGGCCGAACTCGCCGACCGGCTCGGCGTCGACGGGCGCACCGTGCGGCGGTACGTGGACCACCTGGTCGACCTCGACATCCCCGTCGAGGCGGTCCGCGGCCGCTACGGCGGGTACCGGCTCGCCCCCGGGTACCGCCTGCCCCCGCTCATGCTCAACGACGACGAGGCGCTCGCCGTGCTGCTCGGCCTCGTCGCCGGCCGCAGGGCGGGGTTGCTGACGGCGACCGGGACCGGGACCGGGACCGCGGGCGAGACGGCGGCGGCCAAGATCCGCCGGGTACTGCCCGAGCGCCTCGCCCGTCGGCTCGACGCCGTCCTGGAATCCCTCGCCTTCACGGCAGAGCCCGGCGAGGCGGCCACCCCGGAGACGGGCGTCCTGCTCGCCGTCGCCGACGCGGTGCGCCATCGCCGCCCGCTCTCGATCCGGTACACCGCCCGGGACGGCCGGCGGAGCGAACGCACGCTGCACCCGTACGGGATCGTCACCCACGCGGGCCGGTGGTACGTCACGGGCACCGATCCCGAGGCTGATCCCGAGACCGGCCAGGACCGGACCTTCCGGCTCGACCGCATCGCGGACGCGCGGCCCCTGCCGGGCTCGTTCGAACCGCCCGCCGGGCTCGACCCGGCCCAGCGTGTCCTGTCCGGGTTCGCCAAGGCCGCGTACCGGTACGAAGTGACGCTGCGGATCCACGGGACGGTCGAGCAGATCCGCGCCCGGCTTCCCGCCGGCGTCGCGAGCATCGAGGAGCCCGTACCCGAGGAAGGGACGGATCCGCACGCCGAGCGGTGGCTGCACGTCGAACTGCGGGCGGAGCGGCTCGACTGGCTGCCCCCCGTCCTCGCCTCGCTCGACCGGCCGTTCGTCATCGAGCGACCGGACGAACTCCGCGGCCTCGTCATCGCGCTCGCCGACCGGCTCGCCGCCTCCGCGCGCCAGGCCTGCGACCCGGACCGGACGGGACGCTGAGGGGTCCCGCTCCGGCCTCACGGAAGCCGATGTGCCCGAGGACCTGCGGAACCTTCCCGGCGCGGGAGCGTTGGCAGTGCACCGGATGTCCCGGTCAGGTGGGTAGCAGGTAGGTAGGAGGCAGTCGCCGTGCTCGTAGAACCTGTCCTTGTCACCGGCGCCGGCGGAGGGGTCGGCGGAGTCGGACGCAGGATCCTGGAGCGGCTGCGGGCGCGGAACGTGCCCGTCAGGGCTCTCGTCCACCACGACGACGAACGGGCCTCGGACCTGAGGACGATGGGCGGCGTGGAGGTGATGGTCGGTGACCTCACCCGTGGGGCGGACGTGGTCGAGGCGCTGGCCGGCTGCCGCCGGGCCTACTTCGGGATGAGCGTGTCGTCCGCCTACCTGGAGGCCGCGGCGACGGTGGCGGCCGCCGCCCGGGAAAGCGCCGGCCTGGAACTGCTGGTGAGCATCTCGCAGATGACCGTCTCGCAGATGGACCTCACCAGCGACGCCGAGTCCCGGCAGCAGCGACTGCACTACCTCGCCGAACACGTCCTCGACTGGTCCGGGGCGCCGGTCGTCCACGTCCGGCCCACCGTGTTCATGGAGAATCCGCTGTTCACCAAAGTGGCGGCCGCTTCGATCCGGCGGGACGGCACGATCCGCCTGCCCTTCGGCTCGGCCCGGACCTCACCGGTCGCGGCCGCCGACGTGGCCGAGGTCGTCGCCGCGCTCCTGCTCGACCCTGCTCCCCGGGCCCGCCGCGTCTACGAACTGACCGGGGCTCCGTCCCGCGACATGACGGCCATCGCGGCCGAGTTCTCCGCCGCCCTGGGCCGCGAGGTGACCTACGTCGACGTGCCCTACCAGGAGTGGCTGGAGCACGACCTCAGGAACCAGGGCCTGCCGGACCACGTGTTCGACCACATCGCCACGATGGCCAGGCTGCACGGCGAGAACCGGTACGACCGGGCGACGAACGACGTCGCCGACCTTCTCGGTCGCCCCCCGCAGGGGTTCGACACCGTGATCAAGGACCTGCTCGCCCGGCGGCCGTAGCCGGCCGGGTGCCGGGGGAGCGGGTGCTCAGAGCCAGCCGCGCTGCGCCGCCCTGAGACCGGCCTCGAAGCGGCTCGACGCGTCGAGGCGTTCCATCAGCCCGGCCATCTGGCGGCGGACGCTGCGTGCCGACAGGCCCAGGTTCCGGCCGGCGGCCTCGTCGGTGAGGCCGGACGCGAGCAGCCGCAGGAGTTCCTGCTCGGTGGCGCTGAGGCCGGTCTCGGTGTCCTTGCGCAGGTCGGCGCCGAGCGGGACGGCGGCCTGCCAGGTCCGCTCGAACAGGGCGACCAGGGAGGCGACGATCCCGGGCTCGTGCGTGCACAGGGCGCCGAGCCGGGTGTGGGCCGGGTCGATCGGGACCACGGCGACCTGGCGGTCGAAGATGAGCATCCGGGGCGGCAGCGTCGGGCAGGTGCGGACCAGGCCGCTCTCCTCGGTCATCCAGCGGGCGTAGGCGAGCGTCGCCGGATCGTGCCGCACGCTGTCCTGGTAGAGCGTCAGCAGTGCCACCCCGCGCCGCATGGCCGCCTCGTCCAGCGGCCGGGAGGCGTCCAGGCTGGCCTGGGACTGCGCTCCGCCGGGCATCACGGACAGGCACTCCCCGGTGACCTCCTGGGCGAGGATCTCCAGCTTGGCCTGGATCGCGTCCAGGCCCACCAGGCGCTCGGCGGTCTCGACCGGGGTGTTCGGCCGCAGGTCGGCGTACTCGGCGATCGCCCGGGCGTCCGCGGCCTTGCCGATCTCCAGGTCCTGCTGGCGGCGCAGCAGTTCCTGCTCCTGGCGGCGCAGGATCAGCTCCAGCCCGAGCGCGGGGCTCACCGGTAGCAGAACCCCGGGGTCCTCCCGGGATGCGCGGAGCAACTGCAGATCGGCCAGCCGGTCGAGGGCCTCCCGTACGGCGGGTTCGGGCAGGCCCAGCTGGTCGCACAACTCCCTGACGCCGCCCTGCGGATCGGTGAGCATGGCCCGGTAGACGGCCTCCGAGGCACGGTCCAACCCCAGCATGTCCAGCATGCGCGCAGCCCCCCGGTGCGACGTCGAACGTGCCGTGCCGCCGTGCGACACATCGGGATCATCCCAGCCCGGCTTCGGCTCCACAAGCAGTCCTGCCCCGGGCGGGGGCCGGCCGATTCGACGCGCCCGCTGTGAGCCGGTGGTGGGTACGGGGATCCCACGAACAACGCGGCGGGCGGCGGGGCGCCGGTTCCTGAAGCGGCCAGGCCGGTTGCTGACGGGGCTCTCGCCTTCCGGGGCGCGGGCGGTGCCAGCAGGATGGTGGTCACCGGGAGAGCGGCGGGGCAACCGCCGAGCAGCCTCCCCCGAAACTCTGGTCCTCGATCAGACCTCCCACCACACGAGCCGCCTGGGGTGCCGCCATGTCCAAGACCGTCCGCCTGCTCGCCACCGCCGCCGTCGCCGTCGCCCTGTCGGGGATCCTGGCGCCCGCGGCCTCCGCCACCGCCGCGACCACGGCGTCGGCGGGCATCGGCTGGGACGGTCCCACCGCCGTCCCGGCGGTCGTGACGGTTGTGGCGGGCGGGGCGGGCGGGGCCGGGGACGGCATCGGCTGGGACGGCTCCACCACCGTGCCGCCGGTCGCGGCCGGCCCGTCCGCCAGCGGCATCGGCTGGGACTGATCGCCGTGCTCGCCGTCCGGGCCACCGTCGTGGACACCAGCGGTGCGCCCACCACGACCGCCGCGGCGCGGATCGTCGAGGACGTCCTGTGGGCGCACGCCTCCCCGGAGCACGGGCTCGAACACGTCCGCGCCGTGCCGGACCGGGGCCGCATCGCCCTGGTGCTCTTCGTCCGCGCGGACGGCCCGGCCACCGCGCACGCCCTGGCCGAGAACCTGCTGGCCCGGGCCCTCGCCGCAGCAACGGCCGGCCGCTACGCCGCCGCCGTCCACCCGCACTGACCCGCACAGCCCGCCGGTCACGTACCCCCATTGCGTCTTCCATGGGCTGGTGCACGGCGGCCGCGCGGGCGCGGCCGCCGTGCACCGGGTCAGTCCTTTCCGATGTCCTTGACCTTCTCGCCGGCCTGCTTCAGGTCGCTCTTGATCTGTTTGCCCCGGCCCTCGGCCTCAAGGCCCCGGTCGCCGGTGGCCCGTCCGGCGGCTTCCTTGGCCTTGCCGTGGACCTTCTCGGCCGCGTTGTGCAGCTTGTCCTTGGCACTCATCGGATCACTCCTCTCGGTAGTGGGGGCTCGGTCCGCCCCGGACGGCGTCTGCCCGGGATCGGCGGTTCCACACCCGGAACATCCGGAGTCGGCCGTCAGCCGAGAGCCGGCGCGGTGCCGACGGGGCCACTTGGGCAGGCTCAGCGGAAGGCGGCGACGTTGCGGGCGGCCCAGTCGGCGAAGGAGCGCGGGGCGGTGCCGAGGACCCGCTGCACGTCCGGGCTGACGCGCAGCTCGGCCTCGTTCGGGGAACCGAGGATGTCCAGGGTGTCCTCGGCGAGCTCCACCGGCATGCCCTGGGCCATGGCGGCGGAGGCCTCCTCGCGGGTGAGGTCGTGGAACCGCACCGGCGAGCCCAGTGCGGCCGCGATGGCCTGCGCCTGCTGGCGCGGGGTGATCACCTCCGGGCCGGTCAGCTCGTACACGCCGCCGCTGTGCCGGTCCTCCAGCAGGCAGGCCGCCGCGACGTCGGCGATGTCCGCCGGGTCGATGATCGGCACCCCGACGTCGCCGAAGGGCGCGGCGACGACCCGCTGCGCGCGGACGGAGTCGGCCCACCACAGGGCGTTGGAGGCGAAGCCGCCCGGCCGCAGGATGCTCCAGTCCGCACCGGACCCCCGCAGGACGTCCTCCAGTTCGCTCATCGCGATCCGCGTCGGGCCGAAGGGCCTGGTCGCCACGCCCTGCGAGGAGAGCAGGACGATCCGGCGGACCCCGCCGGCCACGGCCTGGCCGATGAGGTCGGCCGGGTTGGCCCCGGCGGCGTGCAGGTCGCCGGACAGCAGCAGGAAGAGCGCCTTCGCCCCGTCCAGCGCGGGTTCGAGGCCGGCCGGGCCGGCCAGGTCGGCCGCCACGTGGCGGACACCGTCCGGCACCGCGGCCGCGTGCCGCGACACCGCCGTCACCTGTCGGCCCGCCTCGGCCAGTGCCCGCGTCAGCGGTCGGCCCACATTGCCGGTGGCCCCGGTCACCACGATCATGGTCAGCTCCTCGTTCGACGTCCGCCGTGGCCGCTGCGGCCTCGGTGGTCCTCACGCTAGGAGCCAGGGCTAACCCTTGGTAAGGACGTACCTTGACGTAAGCTCAGGACATGGTGGTAGGTGTGCAGGACAGGCAGGGCGAGGCTGGGAAGCGGTATGAGGTGTTTCACACCGACTGCCCCGCGCGCGATGTGGTCGACCACGTGACCAGCAGGTGGGGCATCTGGGTGCTGATCTCCTTGCAGAGCAACGACCTGCGGTTCTACGAGCTGCGCGAGAGCATCCACGGCATCAGCGAGAAGATGCTCGCCCAGACCCTGCGCGCGCTGGTCCAGGACGGCCTGGTCTGGCGGAGGGTCGAGCCGACGACGCCGCCCCAGGTCACCTACGGGCTGACCGAGTTCGGTCAGGACCTCGGCGAGCCGCTGGCCGAGCTGTTCGACCGGATCACCCGGGGGCTGCCGCCGCGCGACGCGGGATAGCGGCGCGGGACAGCAACGCGGGACAGCAGCGCGACACACCCCCGGTCTCCTCCCCGGCGTTGTCACCCGCGCGCCGTAGGTTCGTCGGATGAAGCGACTGAAGACCACCCGACTGGACGCCATAGACCGAGCCCTCTTCGACCGCATCGCCGCCGCGCCGCTGCACGGCACCCGCCCCTGGCTGCGGGCGCTGAGCCGGGCCGCCGACCACGGGGTGCTGTGGATGGGCACCGCCGCCGTCCTCGGCGCGGTCGGCGGACGCCGCGGGCGACGCGCCGCCCTGCGCGGCCTCGGCTCGCTCGCCATCGCCTCGGCCACCGCCAACACCGTCGCCAAGCACGCCACCCGCCGGCCCCGCCCGGTGCTGGACGCCGTCCCGGCCGTGCGCAGGCTGCTGCGCCAGCCCGTCACCACCTCCTTCCCCTCCGGTCACTCCGCGTCCGCAGCCGCCTTCGCCGCCGGTGTGGCGATCGAGTCCCCGCTGCTGGGCGCGGCCGTCGCGCCGGTCGCGGCGGCGGTGGCCCTCTCGCGCGTCTACACCGGCGTGCACTACCCGGGCGACGTCCTGGCCGGTGCGGCGCTGGGTACGGCGGCCGCCGCCGCGACCCTGCACTGGTGGCCGCGCTCGTCCGACGTGCCGCCGCCCGCCGCCCCGGCCGCCTCTCCGGCCCCGGCCCTGCCACAGGGGAGGGGGCTGTCGGTGGTGGTCAACTCGGGCTCCGGCAGCGGCTCTCCGCTCGCCCCCGACGCCGAGGACGTGGCCGGGACGCTGCGCGCCCTGCTGCCCGAGGCGGACGTCCGGGTGTGCGGGCCGCAGGACGATCTGGCGAAGATATTGACGGAGGCCGCCGACCGGGCCGCCCGGGCCGGCGGCGCGCTCGGGGTGTGCGGCGGCGACGGCAGCGTCAACCTGGCCGCGGCGCTGGCCGTCGAGCGCGCGCTGCCGCTGGCGGTCTTCCCCGGCGGCACCCTGAACCACTTCGCCCTCGACCTCGGCGCCACCACCCACGAGGCCACCGCCGAGGCCGTCGAGGCCGGCACCGCCGTCGGCGTGGACCTGGGCCTGGCCGCCGACGACGCCGGCACCCGGACCTTCGTGAACACCTTCAGCCTCGGCATCTACCCCGAACTCGTCCACCAGCGGGAGAAGTTGGAGAAGCGCATCGGCAAGTGGCCGGCCCTCGCGGTGGCCGTCGCCAAGCTGCTGCCGACCGCCGAACCCGTCACCGTCCACGCCGACGGCCGCCCGCACCGGGTGTGGCTGCTGTTCGCCGGAAACGGGGCGTACGAACCGGCGGGCTTCGCCCCCACCCACCGCGCCGCCCTGGCCGACGGACAGCTCGACGTCCGGGTCGTCGACGGCGGCCGGCCCTTCGCCCGCACCCGCCTGGCCGCCGCCTTCCTCTCCGGCACCCTGGACCGGTCCCGGGTCTACCGGGCCGTCCGGCTGCGCGCCCTGGACCTGGACTCCCTCGGCGACGCCGCCCGCATCGCCGTCGACGGCGAGAGCGTCCCCGCGCGCGGGGCCCTGCGACTGTCCAAGGCCCCGGCCGGGCTCACCGTGTACCGGCCCGCGACCGCCGCCCCTGCCCGTGAGCTGCGGGGCCCGGGCCGGGACGGGCGGTAGCCGCAGGGGGTGTCACCTGGTGTCACCGGGTGTCGGGGGACGACGGGCCGCGCGGGCCGTCGTCCCCGGCCCCGCCGGGCCGCTCCCCGTCGTGGAAGGAGACCTCGACGTGCTGTTCGGGGCGGCGCTCCTCCTGCCGGGCGACGGAGGACAGCACCTTCCGGTCGGCGGCGGTGAGCGGCGGCTGCAGGAGGCTGCGGGGCCACAGCCGACGGGCGAGCACCGCGTTGGCCTCGGCGGCGTACACGGTGATCTGCGCGGCCAGGTAGAGCCAGGAGAGCAGGCCGATCACGGTCGCGAAGAAGCCGTAGACCTGGCCCGCGTGGCGCAGCTCGTGGGTCACCAGCAGCGAACCGAACGCCTGGAGGACGGTGAACAGCGGCCCGGCGACGACGCAGCCGGGCAGCAGGGCCCGGGTCGGGATCTCGCGCGGGGTGAGCACCCGGAAGCAGGCCAGGCACAGGGCGGTGTTCAGCAGCGCCGAGACCAGCAGGCCCCCGATCCGGGCGGGCAGCCCGCCCAGGGCGCTGCCGACCAGCGAGGCGGCCGCCGTGCCCAGCACCAGGCCGGCGGCCAGGACCGTGAACAGCAGCAGGCCGCGCGCCAGCCGGGGCCAGTATCCGGGCCGCTGCACCCCGGGCACGTTCCAGACCTCGGCCATGGCGTGCTGGAGGACCTGCGTGATGCCGAGCGCCCCGTACAGCAGGCCGAGCGCGCCGATGGCCAGCGCCAGACCGCTGCCCTGGAGGGAGTGGACGTTCTGGCGCAGTTGGTCGCCGATGATCGGGAAGTCGGCGAGCGCCGAGTTCAGCACCGACTGCTGGGCCCCGGGGTGGCCGTGCAGGACGAAGCCGAGGACGGTGCTGAGCAGGAGCAGCAGCGGGATCAGGGCGACGAAGCCGTAGTAGGTGATCAGGGCGGACAGCAGCCCGCCCCGGTCGTCCCCGTACTTGCGCACCACGCCGATGACCACGGCGGGCACCCGGCGGTGCTGCTGGAAGCGGTCCACGGCGCGCAGTGCCCGTTCGATCGGGTTCATGCCCGGGCGTCTGCCCCGGCGCGCGCCCGCGACACCCGCCGGTTCCGCGCCCCGAGGCGCGCACACCCGAGCCGCCGCGCAGGGGCTGCGCGGCGGCTCGGGTGCCCCGCCGACCGACGGCGGGGCCATGCGTACGGCGGGCTACCAGCGGTACCAGCGGCCCCGCTCTCCGGCGGAGGTGGTGCCGCGGGCGAGGAAGCCCAGGAGCCAGACGACGAGGACCGCGAGGGCGACCCACCACAGCACCTTCAGGGCGAAGCCGAAGCCGAACAGAAGCAGGGCGAGCAGCAGGACCAGGACCAGGGCGAGCACGGGGACCTCCTCGATCAGGGGACGCGTCGATTCGATCCCCGGCTGCCCCGGTTCGCCGCGAACATGCGCCGGTCGTGGCGGTTCGACCGCTACCGCACCCTCACCGCACCATCACTCCGACCAGGCAGGTGTCGTCGTCGGTGTCGGCGTTGCTGTAGCGCAGCAGGTGGTCCAGGAGCTCTTCGAGCTTGGCCGAGCCGGTGGTCGACCCGGCGGCGGACCCGGTGCGGGACTCCTCGGCGAGGGCCGTCAGGCTGGTCAGCGACGCCTGGAGGGATTCGTCGCGGCGCTCGATGAGCCCGTCGGTGTACATCACCAGCGTGTCGCCCGCCTCCAGGACGAGCTCGCCCTGCTCGTAGTCGGCGTGGCCGATCGCGCCGAGGAGGATGCCGCCCAGCTGGGGCAGGATGTCCGCCCGCCCGCCGCGCAGCAGGACCGGCGGCGGGTGCCCGGCGCGGGCCCACCGCAACCGGCGGGTCGCGGGTTCGTAGAGACCGCACACCGCGGTGGCCGTGACGTTGTCGGTCAGGTGGTGGGTGACGCTGTTGAGCCAGCTCAGCAGCTGGGCCGGCCCGGCGCCGGTGGCGGCCAGGCCGCGCAGGGCGTTGCGCAGCGCGACCATGCCGGTGGCGGCCTCGATGCCGTGCCCGGAGACGTCGCCCACGCACAGCAGGACGTCTCCCGAGGGCAGGGCGAGGGTGTCGTACCAGTCCCCGCCGACCAGGTGGTCCTTCTCCGCCGGGCGGTAGCGCACGGCGACGCTCAGGTCGTGCAGGTCCAGCGGGCCCCGGGTGGGCGGCATGATGGCGTGCTGGAGCTGGAGGGCGAGGCGGCTGCGCTCGGCCGCCTGCTGCTCGCTCTGCGCGAGCTGGTCGCGGGTGGCGGCGAGTGCGACCTCCGTCCAGTGCTGGGCGGAGATGTCCTGGTAGGCGCCGCGGACGGTGCCGAGCCCGGTGCCGAGGCCGCCGCCGGGATCGCTGTCGAGCCTGCCGCCGAGCCCGCTGTCGCGTCCGCTGCCGGGATCGCGGACGGGCTCCGCGACGACGCGGATGTGGCGGGTGACGCCGTCCGGCCGCTGGAGGCGGAAGGCGGTGGAGGCCGGGCGCTGGTGGTGCAGGAGGGTGCGCAGGAACCGGTCGATGGCGTGGCGGTCGTCCGGGTGGGCGCGGTCGGGGAGCTGGTCGAGGGCGAGGGGCGCGGCGGTGGGCGGCAGCCCGTGCAGCTCGAACACCGTCTCGTTCCAGGCGATCTGGCGGGTCCGCAGGTTCTCCTCGAAACCGCCGATCCGGCCGAGCCGCTGGGCGTGCTGCAGCAGGCGGGCGACGCGCGGGGTGCCGTCGTCGAGGCGCCAGACGACCGCGAGGTGGCTGCCGTGCCGGCTGATGCTCACCTGCGCCCGGGTGGTCAGCGGTACTCCGTCGACCAGGGCGGCGAGCCGCATGTCCTGGGCGCGGAAGGGCTCCCCGGTGGCGAAGACGTGTTCGACCTTGTCGGCCAGGCCGCCCGGTTCGGCCGCCAGCGGGTACGCCTCCAGCAGGCGGGTGCCGGTGAGCACGCCGGTGGGCCGGCCGGCGAAGTCGACGAAGGCCGGGTTGAGGTGCCGGATCACGAACCGGGGCGGGAGCTCGTCGCTGTCCGGCGCCGCCCGCAGGATCATGCACGGGTCGAGCAGGCCGTCCGTGAGCTGCCGCAGTTCGCCGAACTGCGCGTCGGCCGGGTCGCAGGCGGCCGGCTCCTGCCCGCTCCAGGACTCCAGCGTGGTGGCGGCCAGCTCGGCGAGCGCCTCGAACTGGCGTTGGAGCGGCTGGGAGCGCTCGGGCAGCGTGTCGGGCCAGCAGATCTCCAGGACGCCGATGAGCCGCCCGCCGACGCCGGCCGGGACGGCGAGCCGGCCGCCGTGGATCTCGTGCTGGCCGATCGAGGGCAGCGAGGCGCCGGCGAGCGTCGGGTAGCCGACCGCCGCGCGCTCGTCCAGGGCCCGGCGGGCGGGTGTCGGCACGCCCGGCGGGACGTGGCGCCAGCGGCGTGCCTCCTCCTCCGGGAAGCCCGCGCTGCCCGCCAGCGACAGGGAGAGGTCCGGGTGGGCGGCCCAGATGGCGACGGCGGCGGCGCCGAGCGGTCGCAGCGCGTGCTCCAGCATGGAACGCGCCGCCGCCGCGGCGTCACCGCTCGCGAGCACGTCCGCCTGGGCACTGCGCAGCCGCACGGCCACCGCTTCGGTGGGGGGAACCGAGGCGTCGGCGACGAACTCGCGGGCGAGGGCGGAGATCTCGTCCGCCGCGGCCTGGTTGACCAGGTCGGCGGCGAGCGCCAGGACCGTCACCCCGGCCTGCTCCGCGAGGCTCTCCAGCTGCCTGGCGGCCTCGGTGGGCCCGCACCGCAGGCGTTCCACCAGCACGCCGACGCCCATCTCGACGACGGCGCGGCCCGCCGCCTGGGCCTGGGCCTGTTCCAGTTCCAGCCTGAGCCGATCCACCGTGGTGGCGAGCCGGTCGACCGCCGCGGACTCGCCTCCGGAGCGGGCCCGGGCCGCCGCCTGCGCCTCGGCGGCGCGCCGCTGCGCTCCGACCCTCGGCGTGTCGGCCGGTCCGACCGCTGCGGGGCGGTCCGTGGCGCGCGGCTCCTGCGGGTGGTGCACGGTTGTCGGCTCCTGAGGTCTGGACGGTCGGCGCGGGGATGTGAGGGGCACGGAGCAGGGCGACTACCGGGTGAGGTGGTCCCTGATCCTGCCGATCACCTCGTCGGCGTCCACCGGCTTGGTGATGTAGTCGCTGGCTCCCGAGGCCAGGCTCTTCTCCCGGTCGCCGATCATGGCCTTGGCGGTGACCGCGATGATCGGCAGCCCCTCGTGCTCGGGCATGGCGCGGATCGCCGCGGTGGCGGTGTAGCCGTCCATCTCGGGCATCATCACGTCCATCAGGATCACGTCGATCCCGGGGTGTGCGCCGAGGGCTTCGAGCGCGGCGAGCCCGTTCTCGGCCTGGAGGACCCGCATGCCGCGCAGCTCCAGGATGCTGGTGATCGCGAAGAGGTTGCGGTCGTCGTCGTCGACCACCAGCGCGGTGCGGCCGGAGAGCACCGGGTCGGCTCCGCGGCCCCGGGCGGGGTTCCCGTCCGTGCGGCGCGCCGGGGGCAGGACGCGCCCGGGCCCGTCGGCGCTCATGTGGAGGGCGATGCGTTCGCGCAGCTCGTCGAGGCTGGAGATGAGCTCCAGCGGCCGTTCCCCCTTCCGGCGGACGGCGTGCTCGTCGCCGGTGGTGACGCCCCGGCTGTTGTGGGCCAGCACCGGGACGGTGTGCAGGGCCGGGTCGTGTTCCATCTCCGCCAGGAGCGTGGCCGCCGCGCTGTCCGGCAGGTCGAGCTCCAGGACGACGCAGTGGTACGGGGCGGTGGCGAGCGCAGTGGCGGCCTCCGGGGCGCCGACCGTGGTGACTATCTCGACCCGGCGCTGGGCGCCGGCGGAGCGGGCGACGTCGGCGACGGCGTTCTCCGCCACCAGGGACAGCAGGCCGTTGGGGCGGCCCTCGACCACGAGCAGGCGCCGCGGTTGACCGGTGGCGGGAGGCGAGGGGACGCGCTCCGGGGCCTCGGACGCTCCGGTGCTTCCGGTGCCCAGCGCCCTGCGGGCCCCGTCGGCGCCGTTCTCGGCCAGGTCGGGGCGGGTCGCGGGGACGTAGAGGGTGAAGGTGCTGCCCCGGCCCAGGGTGCTCTCCACCGTGATCGCGCCGCCCAGCAGGTAGGCGATCTCGCGGCTGATGGACAGTCCGAGGCCGGTGCCGCCGTACTTGCGGCTGGTGGTGCCGTCGGCCTGCTGGAAGGCGCCGAAGACGCTCTCCACGTGCTGGGGGGCGATGCCGACTCCGGTGTCGCTCACGTGGAAGGCGAGCACCGGGCCGCCGCGCCGGACGGCGTCGGGCAGGTCGGTCTCGTCGGCGGGCTCGATGCGCAGTTCGACCCGGCCCTGCTCGGTGAACTTGACGGCGTTGGACAGCAGATTGCGCAGCACCTGGCGCAACCGGTAGTCGTCGGTGAGGAGTTCGGCGGGGATCTGCTGGACCGTCCGCACCGTGAAGGCGAGGTTCTTCTGGCTGGTCAGCGGGCGGAAGGTGGCTTCGACGTAGTCGAGCAGCGCGCGCAGCGGCACCGCCTCGATGTTGAGGTCCATCTTTCCGGCCTCGACCTTGGACAGGTCGAGGATGTCGTTGATCAGCTGGAGCAGGTCGGAGCCGGCGGAGTGGATGATCCCGGCGTACTCGACCTGCTTGGCGGTCAGGTTGCGGGTGGGGTTCTGGGCGAGCAGCTGGGCGAGGATGAGCAGGCTGTTGAGGGGGGTGCGCAGTTCGTGGCTCATGTTGGCCAGGAACTCCGACTTGTACTTCGAGGCGAGGGACAGCTGGTGGGCGCGCTCCTCCAGTTCCTGGCGGGCCTGTTCGATCTCCAGGTTCTTGGTCTCGATGTCCCGGTTCTGCGCCGCCAGCAGGTCGGCCTTCTCCTCCAGCTCGGCGTTGGAGGCCTGCAACTCGTCCCGACGCGCCTGCAACTCCTGTGAGCGGACCTGGAGTTCGGCGGTGAGCCGCTGGGACTCGTCGAGCAGCTCGTCGGTGCGGGCGTTGGCGATGATGGTGTTGACGTTGACGCCGATGGTCTCCATGAGCTGGTCGAGGAAGTCCAGGTGGACCTGGGTGAACGGCTGGACGGAGGCCAGTTCGATGACGCCGAGGACCTGGTCCTCGACCACGATGGGCAGCACCACCAGGGACAGCGCCCCGGTGCGGCCGAGGCCGGAGGCGGCGGCCAGGTAGTCCGGCGGCAGCGAGTCGACGGTGATGGCGCGCCGGCTGCGCGCGGCCTGGCCGACGAACGACTCGCCGAGGCGGAAGCGGGTGGGGCGCTCGCCGTCGGGGAAGGCGTAGGAGCCGACCAGCTGGAGCACCGTCCCGACGGGGCTGTCCTCGGCGAGGTAGAAGACGCCGCACTGCGCGCCGACCAGGGGGGCGAGTTCGTCCATGACGGACTCGGCGACGACCCCGAGGTCGCGCCGGCCCTGCATCAGGGCCGAGAAGCTGGCGAGGTTGGTCTTGAGCCAGTCCTGCTCCTCGTTGGCGCGGGTGGTCTCGCGCAGGGAGCCGACCATGGCGTTGATGTTGTCCTTGAGGTCGGCGACCTCGCCGGAGGCGTCCACGCTGATCGAGCGGGTGAGGTCGCCGGCGGCGACGGCGCTGGTGACCTCGGCGATCGCGCGGACCTGCCGGGTGAGGTTGCCGGCCAGCTCGTTGACGTTCTCGGTGAGGCGCTTCCAGGTGCCGGAGACGCCCTCCACCTCGGCCTGGCCGCCGAGCCGGCCCTCGGTGCCGACCTCCCGGGCGACCCTGGTCACCTCGTCGGCGAAGGAGGACAGCTGGTCGACCATCGTGTTGATGGTCTCCTTCAGCTCCAGGATCTCGCCGCGCGCGGTGACGGTGATCTTCTGCGACAGGTCCCCGCGCGCGACCGCCGTGGCCACCTGGGCGATCGCGCGGACCTGGCCGGTGAGGTTGCCGGCCATGAAGTTCACCGAGTCCGTGAGGTCGCGCCACGTCCCCGAGACGCCCTTCACGTCGGCCTGGCCGCCGAGGATGCCCTCGGTGCCGACCTCCCGCGCCACCCGGGTCACCTCACCGGCGAACGAGGACAGCTGGTCGACCATCGTGTTGACGGTGTTCTTCAGCTCCAGGATCTCGCCCCGGGCATCGACGGTGATCTTCTGCGACAGGTCCCCCTTGGCCACCGCGGTGGCGACCTGGGCGATGTCCCGCACCTGGGTGGTGAGATTGCCCGCCATCGCGTTGACCGAGTCGGTCAGGTCCTCCCAGGTGCCCGACACCCCGGGCACCTGGGCCTGGCCGCCGAGCCGGCCCTCGGTGCCGACCTCGCGGGCGACCCTGGTCACCTCCGAGGTGAACCGCGACAGTTGGTCGACCATCCCGTTGAACACCGTGGCGATCTCGCCCAGCAGCCCGTCCCCGTCACCCGGCAGCTTGGTGCTGAAATCGCCGTCGCGCACCGCCGTCAACCCGGCCAGCAGCAACCGCAGTTCCGGCTCGCCCACCTGCGCGGCGCCCGCCCCCTCGTGGGGGCGGTGCTGTGAGTCGCGGGACGGGGTCGGGCCAGCCATCGAACGTCGCCTCCGTGGAACGCCGGGCCGACTGGCCCGAATCCGGTCGTGGGCACCCCGAAGGACGGGCCGGGGGACCTGGCCGTCGTTCCAGGTGTGGTACCGCCCTCGGAGGCTACCGCAGCCCGCACACCGCCGGACAACGGTTGCCGCCCGGCCGTGCGCCCGGCCGTGCGCCCGGCCGTGCGTCCCGCCGTGCGTCCCGTCCGTCGCCCGGACGCGCGTTCGTGCCCCGGGCAGGCCGTCGGCCTCCCCGGAGCCGGTGCGGGCTTCACGAAACCTCCACGGGGGGCGGCTGCATCGATCCGCCGACACGGGGTACCGGGGGGCAGACCGCGCCGACACGAGAGAGCACGAGAGAGGGAGTCCGATGGCCACGACCACTGGGGAACTGCCCGCCTCCGCCCACCCGTCGACGGGAGGTCCGTCCCGCACGGCCGCTCCTGCCGGAGAGTCCTGGGACCTGCCTTCGCCGGAACCCACCGAGGCCGGAGGGCTTCGGGACCTGCTCCCGCCGGAGCTCGCCGACGCCGATGACCTGCGGGAGATCGCGCCGGCCGACGCGCGCGAGCTCAACAAGGTGCTGCTGCGCCGGCTCCGCACGCTGGAGGAGGGGACGAAGGAGTACTCGTACGTCCGCGCCACCCTGGTCGAGACGAACCTGTCCCTGGTGAGGTTCGCGGTCCGCCGCTTCAACTCGCACCGCGAGCCGCAGGAGGACCTGCTCCAGGTCGGCGCGGTCGGCCTGATCAAGGCCATCGACCGCTTCGACCCCGACCTCGGCGTCGAGTTCACCACCTTCGCCATACCGACCGTCCTCGGCGAGATCCGGCGCCACTTCCGCGACACCACGTGGGCCGTCCACGTGCCGCGCCGCCTCCAGGAGCTGCGCATCCTCCTGGCCAAGGCGCAGGAACGCCTGTCGCAGGACCTGGACCGGGCCCCCACGGTCGCCGAACTGGCCGAGCACCTCGCGCTCTCCCCCGAGGAGGTCGTCGAAGGGCTGACCGCCGCGAACGCGCACACCGCCGGCTCCCTGGACCTCGGCGGCAGCAACGACGACGCCCCCGGCCCGCTGGGCGAACGGCTCGGCGAGGACGACCGGGACCTCGCCCTCGTCGACGACCTGGTGGCGCTCAAGCCGCTCATCGCCGACCTGCCGGAGCGGCAGCGGCTCATCCTGTCCATGCGCTTCTGCGAGGACATGACGCAGTCGCAGATCGGCGCCCGCCTCGGGCTGTCCCAGATGCACGTCTCCCGGCTGCTCAGCCGCACCCTGCGGCACCTGCACGACGGGCTGGAGGACGGCTGAGGATGCGTCGCCGCACGAGCCCCGGGCAGGACCAAGCCGGGCGCACACCCCCGTGTTTGGCAGTCCGGCACAACCTCCGTATGGTCGGAAGGCATGGACATGGAGGAGACGACGATGATGCCATTCGACGACGTTCGGGCGGCCGCCGCGCCGGCAGCGTCCCCGCGCCCCGCGGAACTGGTGGTCGAGACCCGTGCCACGGCCTCCGGCGCGGTGGTGTGCGCCCTCGTGGGCGACCTCGACATCGAGACGCTCGCCTCGGCCGCCAACCTGCTCACCAGCGTGGTCGCGCAGCGCCGCGGCGCGGTGGTGATCGACCTCGCCGGGGTGGGTTTCTGCGACTCCTCCGGCCTGAACCTCCTGCTCAAGACCCGCCTCGCGGCGGCGGAGGAGGGGTTGGACCTGCACCTGGCCGCCGTGGCGCCCACCGTCATGCGGGTCCTGGAACTGACCGGCGCGCAGGCGGTGTTCTCCATCCACGACTCGGTCGACGAGGCCCTGGCGGCCTGACCGCCCCGACTCGGGCCGCCAGGGCCTCGGCCCGAGGCGGGCCGGCCGCCCGCCCCGGCCCCGGTTCGACGCCGGCGCGGGGCATAATCCGAGAACTGCCGGGAAACCGACCGTGCGAGACCGCCGTCGATCCGAAAGGGTGTCCTCACATGACGATGAGCCGGGGAACCCTGGACGGCGACCCGCACCAGCCGGGCCCCGCGCTGCCCGTCGGCGGCCAGCGCAGGCGGCTGACCCTGTCCGGCATCCCCAAGCCGGTCGCCCACGCCAGGACCTTCACCGCCCGCGCCCTCGACGACTGGTACGCGTCCGCCGCCGGGCCCGGCGTCGACGAAGGCGCCCTCGCGGACGTCGTCCTGCTGGTGGCGGAGCTCGTCGCCAACGCCATGCTGCACGGCGACGGCCCGCTGGAACTGGTCCTGGACGCCACCGGGACCCGCCTGCGGGCCGAGGTCAGCGACCGCAGCCCGACCCTGCCCACCCCGCGCCGCCCGCACAACCCGGCCCTCCCCGGCGGCCACGGCCTGTTCATCGTGGAGCGGACCGCCGACCGGTGGGGCGCCGAACCGCACAGCCACGGGAAGACGATCTGGGCCGAGTTCGACGCCTCGCGGCTGACCCGCGGCTGATCCGTCGCGGACCTGAGACGGTGCCTCACCGGACCGCACCGGTGCGCCGAGTTCGTCATCCGCGCCCGGCCGGGGCCGCCACGCCGACTCCGGTTCAGAGAACCTTGCCACGCCGGGTGATTGCATGGCGCCACAGCGTGTGTCCCGGCGAGCGTCTCCGCGTCTTCCCCCGCGGGTACGGGCGGGCCCCGGCAGGAGGAGGAAGCGGATGGCGCAGACCCGGCGGCGGGCCGCCGCCCGCCCGGCGCCCGGCGCGGCCCGACGGCGTCAAGGCTCGACGGTGCTGCGGTGGTTGAGCACGACCGACCACAAGGCCATCGGCAACCTGTACCTGACGACGGCGTTCGGGTTCTTCCTGTTCGCGGGGCTGCTGGCGATGCTCATGCGCGCGGAGCTCATGCGGCCGGGACTGCAGGTGGTGAGCAACGAGCAGTACAACCAGCTGTTCACCATCCACGGGACGATCATGATGCTGCTGTTCGCCACACCGACGTTCGCCGGTTTCGCGAACGCGGTGATGCCGCTGCAGATCGGTTCCCCGGACGTGGCGTTCCCCCGGCTGAACGCGTTCACGTACTGGGTGTACCTGTTCGGCGGCCTGATGGTGGTCGGGGGCTTCCTGACCACCGACGGCGCCGCGTCGTTCGGCTGGTTCGCCTACGCCCCGCTGAACGGGTCGATCCACAGCCCGGGAACGGGCGCCGACCTGTGGGCCGTGGGGCTGATCGTGGCGGGCCTGAGCACGATCCTGGGAGCCGTCAACTTCATCACCACCATCGTCTGCCTGCGGGCACCGGGCATGACGCTGTTCCGGATGCCGGTCTTCACCTGGAACGTGCTGTTCACCTCGATCCTCGCGCTGCTCGCCTTCACCCCGCTGACCGCGGCGCTGTTCGCGCTGGAGGCGGACCGCAAGCTGGGCGCCCACGTCTTCGACCCGGCCAACGGCGGGGCGATGCTGTGGCAGCACCTGTTCTGGTTCTTCGGCCACCCCGAGGTGTACATCGTGGCGCTGCCGTTCTTCGGCATCATCTCCGAGGTCATCCCGGTGTTCAGCCGCAAGCCGGTCTTCGGCTACTACGGACTGATCGGTGCCACGATCGCGATCACCGCGCTGTCCGCGGTCGTGTGGGCCCACCACATGTTCGCCACCGGCCAGGTGCTGCTGCCGTTCTTCTCGCTGGCCTCGCTGCTCATCGCGGTGCCGACCGGGGTGAAGTTCTTCAACTGGATCGGCACCCTGTGGAACGGCTCGCTCTCCTTCGAGACGCCCATGCTGTTCTCCCTCGGCTTCCTGGTGACCTTCCTCCTCGGCGGGCTGACCGGCGTCCTGCTGGCCGCGCCCCCGATCGACTTCCACGTCACCGACAGCTACTTCGTGGTCGCCCACCTGCACTACGTCCTGTTCGGGACGGTCGTGTTCGCGATGTTCGCCGGCTTCTACTTCTGGTGGCCCAAGATCACCGGTCGGCTGCTGGACGAGCGCCTCGGAAGGATCCACTTCTGGGTGCTGCTGCCCGCCTTCCAGATCACCTTCCTCGTGCAGCACTGGCTCGGCGCCCAGGGCATGCCGCGCCGCTACGCCGACTACCTGCCCTCGGACGGCTTCACCACCCTGAACACCGTCTCCTCCCTCGGCGCGTTCCTGCTGGGCGCGTCGACCCTGCCCTTCCTGTACAACGTGTGGCGCACCGCCAGGTACGGCGTCCGGGTCACCGAGGACGACCCGTGGGGCTACGGGCGCTCCCTGGAATGGGCGACCTCCTGCCCGCCGCCGCGCCACAACTTCCACGCCCTGCCCCGCATCCGCTCCGAAGGCCCGGCCTTCGACCTGCACCACCCGGAGTATTCGCGCACGGCGCTGGAAGGCGAGGAGAACGCGCGGTGAAGACCGAGTCCTACCTGTTCGCGGGCGTCGCGCTGTTCTTCGCCGTCGCCGCTTCGATCTACGGCTGGTTCGCCCGGGAGCCTGCCGGCAAGGCGGCGCTGGTCGTGGCCTTCATGATGTCCACGCTGATCGCGTTCTTCTTCCGGACCCAGTACTCCCGCCGCGGCCGCCGGCCGCAGGACCGCACCGGCGCCGAGATCGTCACCGGTGCCGGGCCGCTGGAGTTCTTCGCCCCGCGCAGCTACTACCCGCTGCTCACCGCGGCCGGCGTCGCGGTCACCGGGCTGGGGCTGGTGTACGCCTTGTGGCTCCTCCTCATCGGAGCGGGCGTGACGGGCGCCGGCGTCCTGGGCTTCGTCTTCCAGCACGCCCAGCGCGGGCAGTGAGTCCGGCCGGTCGGCGGTCGGTTGGCAGCGGTCGGTCGTCGGGGGTCACCGCTCAGCGCGTCCCGCGTCGGCGGACGCGAGCGGCCCCGGCTGCGGCTCGTCCACCGCCGTCTCCCCGTTGTCCCGGTAGTACCAGGAGCTCAGGGCGGCCCGCAGCCGTGCGCGCCGCGAGGCGCCCTCGCCCGGCGCCGGCAGGGGAAGCGGGGCGTCGCGCAGGGCGAGCGTGTAGCGCAGGCCGGTGGGGAGCGGCCGGTGCTCGCCGTGGAAGGCGCCCTCGACGGCCTCGTGCACGAATCCGGTCTCGTCTCCCTCCGTCACCCGTTCGAGGTCCCGCTCCTGCAAGGCCAGGCACAGGCGCCGGGTGATCCAGAAGGCCGCCGCCGGCCCGACGAACAGGCCCACCCGCAGGAACCGGTTCAGGCCCTCCACCGGCACGTCCAGTGCCCGGGCGACGACGTCCTGGCCGCCGGCGACCAGCAGCACGACGTAGAAGCACGTCCCGGCGACACCCAGCGCCGTCCGGGTCTGCCGGTTGCGGGGGCGGTCGCACAGGTGCTGCTCGCCGCTGCCCGGGGTGATCCAGCGCTCGAAGAACGGATAGCCGTACAGGGCGGCGAAGAACAGCAGCGGGAACAGCACGGCCGGAATCAGCGGGTTCCAGGCGACGGTGTGGCCCCACAGCCGTGTCTCGGCCCCGGGCATCAGCCGCAGCGCCCCCTCGATGAACCCCATGTACCAGTCCGGCTGCGCGTCGGTGGAGTCCTGGTCGGGGCGGTAGGGCCCGTACAGCCAGATCGGGTTGATCTGGGCGAGGGCGGCGGCCAGCGCCAGCACCCCGAAGACCATCGCCATCAGGCCCGCCGTCTGGACGCTGAAGTGCGGGAAGAGGGGCTTCCCGACGACGTTGCGGTCGGTACGCCCGGGCCCGGCCCACTGGGTGTGCTTGAGGTGGAAGACCAGGATCAGGTGCGCGGTGATCAGGCCGAGCAGGAGACCGGGCAGCAGCAGGATGTGCGCGCTGTACAGGCGGGGGATGATGTCGTGCCCCGGAAGCTCCCCGCCGAAGAGGAAGAAGCTCAGGTAGGTGCCGACCAGCGGGACCGACAGGATGAATCCCTGAGCCGTGCGCAGACCGGTGCCGGAGAGCAGGTCGTCGGGCAGCGAGTAGCCGGCGAAACCCTCCAGCAGGGCGAGCTGGAACAGTGTCAGTCCCACCAGCCAGTTGACCTCCCTGGGGCGGCGGAACGCGCCGGTGAGGAAGATGCGCAGCAGGTGCGCACAGATCGCGGCGGTGAACACCAGTGCCGCCCAGTGGTGGATCTGGCGGATCAGCAGGCCGCCGCGCACGTCGAAACTGATCGACAGCGTCGAGGCGTACGCCTGGGACATCCGCACCCCGCGAAGCGGCGGGTACGTTCCGGCGTACACGGTCTCGGCCATGGACGGTGTGAAGAAGAACGTCAGGAAGACGCCGGTCAACAGCAGCAGCACGAAGGTGTAGAGCGCCAACTCGCCGAGCAGGAAGGACCAGTGGTCGGGAAAGACCTTCCGGAGCAGGCCCTTGGCCCCGTCGAACAGCGGCAGCCGCCGGTCCAGCGCGACCGCCGTGTTCCGGGCGGCCCGCTCCGCCCGCCGCCCGGCCCGCGCCCTCCACCTCGACAGCCGCACGCCGCTTCTCCCGTCCGCTCCGATCGTGTGTCCCGATAGCCATATCCCGTGGCGGCGGGCTGGCCGGACGGGGCTCGCCCGCCGCCCCGGGCTTCACCCGGACGGCCCCCGGCTCGATGGCCCTTCGCCCTCTCAGGGCCCGGTTTCAGGCTGCTGACCTGCGGATTCTCCCTGGGCCCCGGCCTGGACGCGGCGGGTCGGCCCACGAACGGCGGGCGTGAACGGACGCCCGCGCTCCGGTCGAGACGTTCACGAAATGATGGCTGCGGGTAGTCGAATGGGTGCGAAAGGTCATCAGGTGGGGGGTGTTGCAGGGAGCGACGATGCCGGAACACGAGCAGTTCGGCGTGCGGGCCGAAGCGGACGGGCCGGCGAGCCGGACCGGAAGAGTCCCGCCCCAGGCGAGTCCGGAGGAGGCCCCCGGGGCGGCCCCCACCCCCGCCCCCGTCCCCGGTGAAGGTCGAGTTCCGGGGGAGGGCCGAGCTCCCGGCCGGCCGGCGCCGCCCGGGGCGGAGAGCGGATCCGCCGATGCCGACGGCACGGCGGCCTGGCCGGACCTGATGCTGCCGCTGCTGCGCACCCCGACCACCGACCGCCCGCTGGTGACCGGCGAACCCGGCGCGGACGACCCGGGGCCGGCCGCGGTGGCCGCCGTCCTGGACCTCGCGCTGCTGGTGGGCGAGCTGATGCTGGCCTGCGGCGAGGCCGCGGAGGACGTCGAGGCCGCCATGCTCGCCGTCGCGCAGGCCTACCGGGCCCAGCCCTGCGACCCCCAGGTCACCTTCACCCGGGTGGCGATCTCGTACCAGCCGGGCCCCTCGGAGCCACCCGTGACGGTCGAGCGCTCCGTGCGGCACCCGGCCGGGGACTACGCGCGGCTGGCCGTGCTCTTCCGGCTGGTCACCGAGATCACGACCGGCGGACTCGTCGTCGACGACGCCCACCACCGGCTGAGGGCTGTGCGCCGGCACTGCCGCCGCTACCCCGCCTGGCTCCTGGTCCTGTCCTCCGGCCTGCTGGCCGGCGCCGCGACGCTGCTGGTCGGCGGCCGGGCCGATGCCCGGGCCTGGCTGGTGTTCGTCAGCGCCGTCGCGGCGGCACTGGCCGGCGACCGGCTCTCGGCGCTGGTCGGACGCCACGACCTCCCGGAGTTCTACCGGATCGCGACGGCCGCGACCCCGGCGGCGGCGATCGGCATCCTGCTGTCCTTCAACGGGCTGAACCTGGGCGGATCGGTGGTGATCACCGGAGGGCTGTACACGCTCCTGCCCGGATGGCCCATGGTGGCGGCGGCGCAGGACGGCCTCGCGGGCTTCTACCTCACCGCGGCCGCACGCCTGATGGAAACGCTGTACATGATGGCCGGCGTGGTGGTCGGGGTGATGACCGTGCTCTACATCGGCGTCAACAACGGTGCCGACCTGGCGGCCCGGCCCGTCCCGGTCGCCGCGTCGAACCCACCGCTCCAACTGATGGCGGCGCTCCTGCTCACCCTGACCTTCGCGGTGCTGCTCAACACCGAGCCGGGCACGCTGCCGGCCGTCCTGCTCAACAGCGGGGTCGGCTGGACGACGTACGGCGTGCTGATCAACGCCGGCGGCGAGCCCATCATGGCCACCGGCCTCGCCGCCGGGCTGGTGGGCCTGTCCGGCCAGCTCATGGCCCGCTACCGGGGAAGCTCCTCGCTGCCGTACGTCACCGCGGCCCTGGGGCCGCTGCTGCCCGGCTCGTTGCTGTACTTCGGGCTGCTCGCCTTCGTCCGGGGCGAGCCCGAGATCGGGCTCGTCGGCGTCGGGCGCGCCACGGCCACGGCGATGGCGGTGGCGATCGGCGTGAACCTGGGCCGCGAGGTCGCCCGGCTGTTCCTCCCCGCCCCGGGCGTGGTCCCGGCGCCCGGCCGCAGCGCCGGGCGCCACCGCCGGTGAGGACGGCGGACGGCGCCGTGCGGCTGTCGGCGTCGGCACCCACGTGGTGCCGGGGCGGACAGCCGCACGAGCCGGTGAACGGGTGGATCGGCGGTTGGGGCGGGTGGTGCGGAAAAGCAGGACGAGTGGATCAGTAGTAGTGACGACGCCCGCCGACGGCGTGCCCGACGGAGCCCGCGATCCACAGGACGAGGCCGATGACGGCCAGGATGATGCCGATGGTCCACAGGATCGAGATCCCGGTGACGAAACCGATGATGAGCAGGATGACGCCGAGGACGATCACGAGGTCCTCCCGTGTGGTGACTGGGACGGTTGTCAGGAGCGGCGGTCCGGCCGTTCGATGGTGATGCCGGAACCGTCCGGGGGTGGTGGAGCCGTCGTTTCTCCGGCCGCGCCCATGATCCGCGTGTACCGCTCTGCGGGCCGGGCAAACCATCCCGCCCGAAGCGGAATGGGTCGGTTCCCCGCTCGGGCATGCCCGGCCCTGCACCGAGCGGTCGCCGCCGTCGCCCGTGGCGGGTCAGGACCGGATCCGGTCGAGGACGGCGTCGATGTCGAGGTGGTCGGATTCGGTGCCGGCCGGCACCAGGGCGAAGGAGTCGAGGAGGAAGGCCGTCACGGCGTCCGCGGGGATGCTGATCACGGCCCGGCCGTTCTCGGCGCACAGGGTGACCAGGACCCGGCCCGCCCGCCCGGGCGCGACCGTCACGTCCCCGTGGCCGGCGGGGGCGTGACGGCCCTCGTTCAGCAGGTCGCGCGCGAAGACCCACCGCGCCTCCCCGCCGCCCCCGAGGGGCGGGAAGACCAGGCACACCGCGTACGGCAGCGAGGTGTCGAAGCGCAGTTGCGCCTCGACGGTCACATCGGGGAACGGGCCTTCGGGCAGCGTGACGGCGGTGGACCAGGAGGTGACGACGGTCATACGACGGACTCCGTTTCTGGCAGTGGCGCCGGGTTGTCCGCAGCGGCACCGAGCGCCGGCGGCGGCAGCGTTCGGCTACCCGCCCCGGGCCGATTCATGGCGCTGGTGCGGAAACCTCGCGTGCGCGGTGTGTTCGCTCGCGCACGGAACGTTTCGGTGCGGTTCCCGGCGCGGTTCCCGGCGCGAGGTGGGTGGTTTCCGTCCGGCGAGAAGGGGCAGCCGCCGCGTGGTCCCGCTGCCCGGTCTGGCGGCCGGTCGTTCGTCCGCGTCCGGGAAGCCCCGGCGTCCCGGACGCGCCGGAGCCCGGTCTTCAGGGGGTGGAGGGCCCGCCAGCACCGCGGGGGCCGGCCGACGGCTCCCCCGACCCGGAAGGAACTCAGCGATGGGTATCGTCATCAGCAGCCCGCTGCCGGACAGCGAACGCAAGACGACCGGGGAGGCCCTGCAAGGGACCCTGGTCGACCTGCTGGACCTGTCCCTGGTGGCGAAGCAGACGCACTGGAACCTCTACGGGCCCCGGTTCCGCTCCGTCCACCTCCAGCTCGACGACGTGGTCGTCACCGCGCGCGACTACGCCGACCAGGTGGCCGAGCGCGCCGCCGCGATCGGGGTCAGCCCGGACGGGCGGGCCGCCACGATCGCCGCCACCAGCAACCTGCCCGACTTCCCCGAGGGCTGGACGGCCGACGTGAAGGCCGTCCAGAACCTGGTGAAGGCCTTCGCCGCCGTGATCGAACGGATGCGGGTGCGCATCGACGAGACCGGCCCGGCGGATCCCGTCAGTCAGGACCTCCTGATCGGACTCACCGCCGAGTTGGAGAAGCACAGCTGGATGTTCCAGGCCGAGAACCAGCACTGACGCCACCCCGCCGACCGCGACGGGCCGGGGCCGGGATCGGGGCGGGTCCCGGCCCCCTGCGCGCGCGGTGCGGTCGGCCGGGCGGCCCGGCCGTCAGTGCTTCTCGTCCCGGTCCACGCGGGACTGCGTGCGGCGGGACCGCGTACGGGCAGCGGACCTGCGGCGGCGCACGCGCCAGACGATGAGGGCGATGACGACCGCTGCGGCGAGCAGGGCGGCGACGACACCGCCGACGGTGCCCTCGACCTTGGTGTAGGCGGCCCCGGCGAAGTAGCCGAGGAGGGTGAACCCGACGCCCCAGGCGAGGCCGCCGAGGGCGTTGAAGAGGAGGAAACGGCGGTACGGCATGCGGGAGACGCCGGCCAGCGTCGGCACCACGGGGCGGAAGAAGGCGACGAAGCGGCCGAAGAACACGGCCGCCGGCCCCCGTCGGCGGATCAGGTCACGGGCCTTGTCGACCTGCTCCTCATGCCGTCGCAGCATGCGCGTGTCGAGGACCGCCGGGCCGATGTGGCGGCCGATCTCGTAGGCGACGGAGTCCCCCAGGACGGCCGCGCAGACCACGGCGAGGACCAGCCAGCCGATGGACACCCGGCCCTGGTGGGCGAGGAAACCGCCGAGGACGGCGGCGCTCTCGCCGGGGATGAGGAAGCTGAAGAAGAGGGCGTCCTCGGCGAAGACGAGGGCGGCGACGACCGCGTACACGACCGGGCCGGACAGGCCGTCCAGCCAGTCGGTGATCGAGTGCATCAGCCACCCCGTTCGGGATCTCCCGCCCCTTCTGCCGCCCGTTCCGCCGCCCCCTGCGCCTCAATGTAGCGGCGGGCGGTCCCGCACGCAGTGCCCCCCGGCGCTCAGGCCACCTGCGGCGGGCCGCGCGGCCGGCGGCGTTAGCCTTCGCGCTTCCCGGGTAACCGCTCCGCCGGACCGCGACGGATCACCCTGCGAGGAGGACGCACCATGGACGGACGCGAGCAGGAGGGGCTGCTCGGGACCGAGCGGGAGCTGCGCCGCGGCCGCGTCCTGGAAGCACGGCTGCACAGGTTCGGCCTCGGACTGCGCAGCAGGGCCTGGGACATGATGCGCGGGGTACGGCCGCTCACAGTCCTCGGGCTCGCCCTGCTGTCGCTCGGCCTGCTGGCGGCCGGACTCCGGACGGCGGATGCGCCCGTCCTGTGGGCCCTCACGGGCTGCTGGGCGCTGACCCTCGCGATCGCCTTCGCCGTGCTCTGCGCCTGCGCCGATGGCCGGGGGCGCGGCGGATAACCGGGGAGCGGCGGACAAGGAGGACCACCAGCTCGCCCGGATCGGAACCCGTCGACCCGGCACGGCGGCACCGTCGACGAGGAGACCCTCCGACTCCGCCAGGCGGCCGTCGCCCGCGCGCTCGACGCGCTCGACGTGCTCGACGCAGTGGGTGCGGCGCTCAGTGCGCGGCGGTTTCCGCCGGGTGGGTGTCGTCCTGGTGGTGGTCCTGGTGGTGGTCCTGGGCGGCCGCTTCGGCCGCTTCGGCGGCGTCGGGTGCGGAGCCCTGTCTGGCTGCCTGGCACGTGCTGCAGGTGAGCCAGTGCGCTGGAGGTTGGTGGGCGTAGCGGTGCGGGGCGAGGGTCATCCCGTCGGTGTCCAGGCCGCACAGGGTGAGGTGGCCGCAGGTGCCCGAGGCTTCCGCGGGGGCGGCGTGTACGCGGCGCACCGGGCTCTCCGGGTCCGCCGGGGTGTGGTCGGGGCCGAGGAGCCGCACGTTGGTCGGCATGTCTAGCTCAAGTACGACGACGATGTCCATCTTCTCAACGTGGCTGCTGGGCCGGTCCGCCGCACCCGCGCGGTGGCATCCGGACCAGCCCGGCCACCCCTGGCGGACGGGCTCCGATCGGCCGCGTGCGCGACGGCGGAGAACCTGAAGGCGTGCCCCGCCCCAGCGCGACGCCCGTGATCGGCGGCGACGTGGCGCGCTGACGTGGCGCGCTGACGTGGCGCGCTGACGTGCAGGCGCAGGCGCAGGCTCCGGGCAGGGTCGACGTCCGCCTCTCCCCGGCGCGGCGTTCACTGCGCGCGCAGGGCGCGCTCGCACTCCTGGCACCGCTGGTCGGCGAGCGTGGGCGGGTACCAGGGCTCGCCGGGTCGGACCGGCCGGTAGTGGGTGTGTTCCATCGGGCCGGTCTCCAGCCCGCAGAGCGTGTACGGCTGCGGGTCCTCGGGCACGTCGGGATCGGCCCCGGCGGCGTGCACCGCGATCACGGCGGGTTCGACACCATCCGCGCCGATGGCCACGTCGGGCTCCAGCTCGAAGAGCACGATGATCGATGCCATGCACCGAGCCTCGGCCATCGCCGGTGGACCCACATCCGGGGTAGGCCTTTCGAGGCGAGCACCCCTGCCCCGTTTCGGCCCGGCTCCGTCCGGAAGAGCGCCGGGATCGACGACCGCATGGATCGCGCCCGTCGGGGGCTGCTGCCATGCTCGGGTGATCACACCTCGTGCACGGAAGGAGTCCGTCGATGATCGCGCCGCCCGCGCTGGAACGGTGTCCGGGCGGGCCGCGGTGAGGGGCTGGGTGGTCGGGGCCGTCGGCGAACCGGGCAAACCGTGCAAACCAGGCGAGCCGGGGCGGTTGCTGGTGGTGCTCGTCGACGGTCGGCGGTTGGTGACGCGCGAGCTGTCCGGGCAGGAGCGGGCGGAGCTCGGGTCGCCCGTCGCCGGGCGGCTGCGCAAGCCGCATCCGGGCGCGCGGTCGATGGTGCGCTGGCTGCGCCCGGTGCTGGCCGTCGTCGTCGAGCTGGAGGCCGGTCAGGTGTGCCGCATCGCCTTGCCCGCGGCGGGTGACTGAGTGGTCCGCCGCCACCCGGTCCTGGTCCCGGATCCGGACCCGGACCCGCCGGCGCCACCTCGGCGGCCGTCGTGGGGGTTCACCCGATTGCCCAGCGTCCGTCCGGCCGGCCCCGGGACGGACCGGGCGCCCGGGGGCGGGCCGCGTCCGGGCGACGTAGGTTGCGGGCATGACCAGTGACGAGACGACGATCCCGGCGGTAGGGGTGCGCCTGCTGGACGAGGTGTTCGACGCGATCGAGGCGGCCAACGGCCGCCCGCAGCCGTGGACCGGTTTCGACCACGGGATCCTGGGGGCCTACCGATGGGCCGCCGGCGCCCAGGTCGCGGCGCCCCTCACCGCTGCCGCCGCGCTCGGCGCCACCGGGCCCTGCCGGGCGCAGCTCCTGGCCGAGTGCCAGGCCGCCGCCGTCCGTCTGCGCGACGTCTCGGCCCTGGCCCTGGCCTCGACCTCGGGCGAGGGCGACGGCGCGGACGAAGGCGCGAACGCCGCGTACGCCCTGGGCGCCTACCAAGCGCTGGCCTGGCTCTGCGGCCACCACGAAGACCGCCCCTGACCCGACGGCCCGAAGGGCCGGCACAGACCCGCGGGCCCGCCGACCTGCCCGCATCGCGCATCCGCGCACAGGGAGACGACACCGTGCTGAAGGACGACGAGTCGCCCGGCGGGGGCAGGGACGAGACAGCCCAGGAACGGGCCGACCGGCTCTGGAGCGAGATGCTCCAGGAGGTCCGGGTGTGCCAGACCGGCGCGCAGATCCTCTTCGGCTTCCTCATCAGCGTGGCCTTCACCCCGCGCTTCGCCGGCCTGCCCGACTTCGACAAGGACCTCTACGTCGCCACCGTCATCCTCGGCGCCCTCGCCACCGGCACGCTCGTCGCCCCCGTGGCCTTCCACCGCCTCCTCGCCGGCCGCGGCATGAAACCCGAACTCATCCACGTCGCGGGCCACCTCATCGCCACCGGCCTCGCCACCCTGGCCCTGACCATCGCCGCTGCCTTGCTGCTCCTGCTGCGCACCGCCACCGGCAACCCGGTCGCCGCGTGGGCCCTCAGCGCAGCCGTCCTGCTCTGGTTCACCACCACCTGGTTCGTTCTGCCCCAGATCGTGCTGCGGCGTACGGCCGCCCGCCAGGCGGCCCCCTCCGCCCACGGCGACCCCGGCGCGGACGACCGCCCCTCACGGTGACGGAGGCCGACCGGAACAGCGTCCGAGCGCCGGTCGGATCTCCGAGGCGTACGGGCGCGTCGCAACCGGCGTTCGGGGTAGGCGCCGCGGCAACCCGAGGCGGAGAGACCGCGCCCGCCGGTTCGAGCAGGAAGCACCCACCGGGCCCGCGAGGCCGCCTCCACGCCTCCAGGCCTTCAGGCCTCCACGCCTCCAGGCCTCCGGAGCGCACCGAATCCGCCGACCGACCTGATGAGAAGGGCTACGCCATGAGCACGCACGACACGGGCACCACCCCCGCGGAGCAGGACGCCCCGCGGGACGGCGACGACACCGTACGGGAGCGGTCCGCAGAAGAACGGAACATCGTGGCGCCCACCCCGAAGGACGTCCGCGCCAAGGCCGACGAGCCCGACGACGCCGACGACGCCGACGACGCACCCACCCCACCCGCCGCCGACACCCAGGCCCCCTGACCAGCGACACCCCGCCGCCCCCGGCCCCCTGCCCGCCCGCACTCCGTCGCCCGGGCGCTCGGACTCCACTCACCCGACGGACGGCGCAGCAGGGGCTCCGGTCCCTTCCCCATCTGGGAACCCGGCGAGCCGCTATCACCTGATTCGTCGAAGTCGCCCAGACCCACGTCGGGTGGTTCGTGGTCCCGTACGCTGCTTGCTCACCAGGTGGGGCTGGCATGAGGGGGCGTGGGGATGGCCGGTGGAGAGCGTGGGCGCAGGGCTGCGATCGTCCGGTACTGGCGGGCTGTGGAGTTGTTCAGCCCGCAGAAGGTCGACGGGGTGGATCCGTCGAAGGACGTCTATCCGGTCTGGGACGGCCGACCGCTGCCCTGGGAGCCGGACCACCGGCTCCGCCGGCGCTCGCCGGGCCGCGGGCGATCCTGGCAGCACACGGTGTACGCGGGCGTGTTCGAGCTCACCGCGCTGCGCGACACGCTGCTCGGCGTGTTCGGCACCGACGGGCCCACCGAGGACTTCGACGGCCGTTCGGGCGGCCAGAGCGCGGTGCTCTGCTTCTCGGTCAACGACCAGGGGCTGCTGCTCAAGGACAGCGTGACGATCTCGTCGTGCGCGTGGGCGGTGGGCCGGGCCCTGCGCCCGGGGCCGGCGGACCCGGCCTGGCTCGACGGCTTCGAGAAGGACTCCGAACTGTGCGTCTCGACCCTCCTGGAGCTGGGCGACGGCCGGCTCCCGGTGGTGGAGCAGCGGCGAGGAGCGGGCGGCGCGCCCTCCGGACCCGGATCGGCGCTCGGTGCGATCGCGGGTGTGGCGGTCGATGTCGTGCTCGGCGCTGCCGTCGGCGGGATCGCCTCGACGGTGGGCACCGTGGCGGGTGCCGCGCTGGGCTCGATCACCCAGGCGGTCGCCGAGACGCTGACCGGATCGGCGGCGGACTCGCTCGCGGACCGGGTCGGCAGCAGGGTGAGCGATCACGTGACCCAGCGGGTGGAGGGGGTCCTCGACGGCGGCCTGCACCCCGCGGGCGGTGCCGACGCCGATGCCCTGCGTTCCGGGGACGACGCGGACGCGGCGGATGAGCCCGAGGAGCCGGACCCGACGGGCGATCTCCCCGTTCCGTTGGGCCTGAAACCGCTTGACGTCAGGGACCTCGCGGCCGTCACCCGCTGGGTCGCCGAGCAGCTCGGGATCGCGGAGGCGCTGCGGCCGGACGCCGTGCGGGTGAAGAGCTACACCGTCCGGGAGTCGCAGAGCTCGGAGAGCGACCAGTCCGACTTCCTCAACAGTTTCATCGCCGCGGACCTGGAACAGGTGGCTGCGGCGCTCGCGGAGGGCAGGTCGGGACGGGCGCTGGAGGACTATCTCCGGTCCACCGCAACTCTGGACTCCGGCCGCCGGACCGACGTGCGGCAGCAGCCGCAGGTCCTGCTGGACGGTGTCCGTCCGACAGCCGCCCCACTCGGCCGGTGGCCCGGCAGGAGTGACCAACCCCTGGTCCTCAGCCAGCAGTTCGCGGTGAACAGTGCGTTGGCGGAGCCGGGTGGTGCCGGGGGCGGCGGCCTCTACGCGGTCAACGGGCCGCCCGGCACGGGCAAGACCACCATGCTCCGCGACCTGATCGCCGCCCTGGTGGTGCAACGTGCGGAGCGGCTGGCGGCGTTGGGCTCTCCGGCGGAAGCGTTCGGCAAGGTCCACACCTGGAGTTCCGGCCAGTGGAACCGGAGGCTTCACGGGCTGCGCGAGGAGCTGACGGGCTACGAGATCGTCATCGCGTCCGCCAACAACGGCGCGGTCGAGAACGTGACGACCGAGATCCCGTCCGCATCCGCGGTAGCCGAGGAGTGGTGCGAGGAGGCCGACTACCTCTCAGCGCAGGGCAGGCTGCTGCTGGGCGGCGCGGACGCGTGGGGAGCGGTCGCGGCACCTCTCGGCAATCGCGCGAACCGCTCCCAGTTCGTCAGCCGCTTCTGGTGGGGCAAGGAGATGCAGGAGACGGCCGACCCGCGACGCCCCGGACAGAGCCGCCGACAAGCCGTGTCCACCGGCCGGGGTCTGCGTGATCTTCTGCTCCGGCAGAAGGAGTTGAACGGCGACGCCCGACCTGGTCCGGATCGGAACCCGCTCGGTGGCAGCCGCGTGCCAGGTGCCCCGGACGCCCCGGACGCGCCGGCCACCGCTGAGCTGGGCGATCCCTGGCCGCTGGCGGTGCGCCGCTTCACCCAGGCGCGCCAGGCCGTCCAGGAGCTGGCCGCGGCCAGGGAGGCCGCGGCCGCCGCACGCGACAGCCGGGAGCTCCTGGCGCGACAGCTGCGGGGTGCCGAAGCCGCTGTGGCAGCGGCCCGGGCGAACACGGCCCCGGCCGAGCGCGTACTGGCCGACGCGCAGGCCGCGGCGCAGAGCGCGACCGAACGGCTGGCGGCCACGCAGCAGACCGAGCACCAGGTGTCCACGACGTTGGCCGAGGCCCGGGCCACCGTGGAGCTGCGCCGGGGAGTGTGCCAGTCGCGGCTCGATGACCTGCGCTCGTACGATGCGCGGCAGCGTCCTCGCCGGCTACGCGCCTGGCTCTCCTCAGATGCGGAGGAGAGGTGGTTGCGTGGGCGGGAACCGCTGGTGAGTGCTCTGGCTCAGGCCGAAACAGCATGGGAGGAATCTCAGAGCGCACTCGGCCGACTCAGTGAGCTCCTTGCCGACGCACGAGCGGCCGGCGAGGAGGCCGCTGCCGCCGAGGCCGCGGCACAGCGCTCGCGCGCGAGCCGACTGGACGGCCTGCGCCGCGCGGAACAGGCCGTCACCGCTGCCGAGCAGGCAGCCGCCATGGCTCGGACCGCCGCCGACATCGCCGCCCGCAAGGTCTCCGATGCGACGCGACGGTGGCGCGCACACGTGCCGGCCGAGGACTGGGCCGCACTCCCCGGAGACCCGCAGGCCGATGGCCGGCGGGAGCTGTCCGCCCCCTGGATGGACGAGGAGTTCAGCGCCGCCCGCACCCGCGTGTTCCTCGCCGCGCTGGATCTGCACAGGGCCTTCCTCGCGGCGGAGGCGAAGCGCCTGCTCACCAGCTTGCAGGCGGTGATGGAGGTGGTGGGCGGCGACGCCCCGAAGGATCTGCCGCCGGAAACCGTCCGGGCCGCCTGGCAACTGTTGTTCCTGGTCGTGCCGGTGGTGTCGACGACCTTCGCCTCGCTGGACCGCCTCTTCGCGGGCCTGGGCTCCGAGGCCCTGGGCTGGCTGTTCATCGACGAGGCGGGGCAGGCCACCCCACAGCAGGCGGTCGGCGCACTGTGGCGGGCCCGTCGGGCGGTCGTCGTCGGCGACCCGTTGCAACTCGAACCTGTCGTGACGGTGCCGTGGACGGCACAGCAGCAGCTTCGCACCCACTACGGAGTGGCGCAGGAGTGGGCGCCCGGCCGCACCTCGGTCCAGCGGGTCGCCGACCGCCTCGCCCGGTGCGGCACCTGGCTCCCGGCCCAACTCCCCGACGGCGAGACGGAGGTGTGGGTGGGGTCACCGCTCCGGGTGCACCGTCGCTGTGACAATCCGATGTTCGAGATCAGCAACCGCATCGCCTACGACGGGTTGATGGTGTTCGGCACGGGTGAGCGAGGGCCCTATCCGATCGCCGACCGCAGCGTCTGGCTGGACGTCGTCGGGGGCGAGTCCGACGGCAAGTGGGTGGCTCAGCAGGGGCTCGTGCTGGGCAGGGTGCTGGATCTGCTCGGGGAGCGGTTGCGCGCGCAGATCGAGCAGGAGGAGTGGGAGTCCGCACTACGAGAGGGCCGGCCGCCGGTGGACCTCGGCACCACGATGGCCGCCGAGGTGCGTGAGCGACTCGGCAAGTCCGTGTTCGTGGTGAGCCCGTTCCGGGAGGTGGTCGCCGAGGCGCGCCGGACGGCCGGAACCCGGCTTCCCGCCAAGCGGGTCGGCACGGTGCACACCACCCAGGGCAAGGAGGCGGACGTGGTCATCCTGCTGCTGGGTACCGTGGCGTCCCAGAACGGAGCCCGCGACTGGGCGGCTGCCAGCCCCAACCTCCTCAACGTCGCAGTGAGCAGGGCCCGGAGACGACTGCTTGTCATCGGCGACCGGGGACTGTGGGGCCGGCACCGCCACTTCGACGTCCTGGCCGACCACGGGGGCTTGGCCCGGTTCGACGCGTCCGGCTGGCTGAACGGCTGAACGGCTCAGATATATCTTCAGGTTGTCGTAGGTGCAAATACCAGATGGTCGGCATCGAGGCCTCGGGCTTGATGACTTCCTTGTGGTGCCGCAACCGTCCTTGTGGCGCCACTCGTGGCCGGGTGCCGCGCGGGACGGCGGCCAAGGTGGTTTTAATTTCAACTATAATGGTGTGGTGGCATGCGTGCCGGCCACGAGCGATTCGTTGATCCGGTGATCCGGTGATCCGGTGATCCGTTGACCTGCTGATCTGCCAGAGGAGTTCCCGTGAGTGATGTGACCACCGATGTGACCGCTGCCCCGGTGCGCCGGCGGGTGTTCATCGACAAGCAGAGCCCCCAGGCCTACCGGGCGTTGCGGGCGACCGCCGAGGCGGCCGGGGTGGGGGCGGCGGAGGCCGGGCTGGACCGCAGGCTGGTGGAGCTGGTCAATCTTCGGGTGTCCCAGATCAACGGGTGTGCGTACTGCCTCAACGTGCACACCAGGGCCGCTCTTCAGGCCGGTGACACCGCGCAGCGCCTGGGCACGCTGCCCGCGTGGCGCGACACCGAACTGTTCACGCCGCAGGAGCGTGCCGCACTCGCCCTGGCCGAGGCGACCACCGACCCGTCGGACGCCGTCGCGCAGGAGGCCGCCTACGGCGTCGCCCGCGCGGCTCTGACCGATGACCAGATCTCGGCGGTCATCTGGGTGGCGATCGCCATCAACGCCTTCAACCGCGTGTCGATCCTGAGCAAGCACCCGGTGCGCGCGATTCCGGCACAGTGACGGTGCCGCGCGGGCTCGCCTCGGTGATCAGGGCGCGGATCGCCGTGGCCACGGGGGCCGGCCGTTCCTGCATGGCGACGTGGCCGACGCCCGGGAGGGTGAGGAGGCGGGCGTCGCGGAAGGCCGCGTAGGCCCGGGGCGCCGTACGGAAGGGGACGAGGACGTCGTCCCGGCCGTAGACGAGCAGGGTGGGGGCGGTGACGCGGCGCGCCAGGTGCCAGGCGGAGGCCTCGCCCCGTCGCAGGAACGCGTGGACCACCGAGCGCACACCTTCGGCCAGCATGTCCTGCGTGTACGGCAGTTCGGCGCGGCGTCGGCGCTCGCGCGCCTCCACCGACCGCTGTTCGGCGCCGACGAGGGCGGGGTTCGCGTAGATCAGGCGGTAGAGGTCGTCCAGTTGGCGGTCGGGGCTCTGGGCGGCCAGGAGGCGGGAGTACAGCCGTGGCGCGCCCGGCAGACCGAGCAGGGCCACCCGCAGGGCCGGGGCGGGCGGGAACGCCGGCAGTACGGGTGAGATGAGGGTCAAGGTGCCGACCAGGTCGGGTCGTTGGGCGGCGAGGCGCAGTGCGACCAGGCCGCCGAGCGAGTTGCCGACCAGGTGCACGCGGTGGTGTCCGGTCCGGTCGAGGTGGCGGGCGACGGCCGCGGCCTGGCGTTCGACGGTGACGTCGCCGTCGGGCGGGGGTGCCGACCTTCCGAAGCCCGGGAGGTCGAGGGCCAGGCAGTGCGCCGAGGTCCGCAGCAGGTCGATCAGGTGGGCCCAGTTGTGGGTCCAGCCGCCCAGTCCGTGCAGGAAGACGGCGGTGCCGGCGGCCGGAGCGGGGCTGCGGACGTACTCGGCGGCGAGGGGGTGGTGCATGGTGGTCCGTTCCTTGGGTGTGATGCCGCCGTTGATCGCCTGCCGGCCCGCTCAGCGGTGCAGGGGCTCGGCCGTCCCGGTGCGGGCGAGCCGGTAGTGCTCGACGAGGTGGTCGCCGACCGTCTCCCAGCTGCGCCGCGTCGCCGCGGCACGGCCCGCCCGCCCGAACGCCGCCCGCAGTTCGTCGTTGCGGGCGAGACGTTCGACGGCCTCCCGGAATCCGTCCGCCGCGCCGGGTGGGACGAGGAACCCGGTGTGCCCCGGGCGGACGAGGTCGAGCGGTCCGCCGGCCGCCGGGGCGACGACGGGCAGCCCGCTCGCCATGGCCTCCTGGAGGGTCTGGCCGAAGGTCTCGAACGGCCCCGCGTGGACGAAGGCGTCGAACGAGGCGTAGAGCCGGGCGAGTTCGTGCCCGGACCGGAGTCCCAGGAAGACCGCGTCCGGGAGTGCGGCCTCCAGCCGGGCTCGGCACGGGCCGTCGCCGACGACCACCAGCCGAACCCCCGGGATCCGGGACACCTCCGCCAGCCGGTCGACGTGCTTCTCCGGCGCCAGACGTCCGACGTACCCGACCAGGACGTCTCCGGGGCGGCCGAGGCGCCGGCGCAGGGTCTCGTCACGGTGGCGGGGGTGGAACCGTGCGCAGTCGACGCCGCGCGGCCACAGGTGGACCCGGGGGATGCCGTGCGCGAGCAGGGCGCGCAGCGAAGCCCGCGACGGTGCCAGCGTCCGCGCGGCCAGGGAGTGCACCCGGCGCAGCCGCCACCAGGCCAGCCGGGGCCCGGCCGCGCCCAGCGCCGGCAGGTAGGTCCTGGCGTAGGCGGCCAGATCGGTCTGGTAGACCGCCACGGACGGGACCCCCGCCCGGTCGGCCGCCGCGGCGCCGACCGCCCCGAGCGCGAACGGGCTGGCCAGGTGGACCACGTGCGGGCGGTGCCGCTCGATGGCGTCGGCCACCCCGCGCCCCGGGAGCGCGACCCGCACCTCCGGGTAGCCGGGCAGTGGCACCGACGGGACGCGGACCACCTCGTAGCCGTACGCCCGATCGCGGCGCGGGTCGCCCGCGTACCGTCGCGCGGCTCGCGCGGCCGGTGCCCGCACGGCGGGTGCCACCACCACCGGGGTGTGGCCCCGGGCGACGAGGTGTTCGGCGGTCCGGAGGACGCTGTGGGCGACACCGTTGAGCTGCGGGGCGAAGGACTCGGTGACGATCAGGACGCGGAGCCGTTCGCCGCCGGGGGCCGGGCCGTCCGCGGTGCGCGCCGCCGGCCCGGACAGGACTCCGCTCACCGTAGCGCCGCCCCCGCCTCGGGCGCGGCCTGCGGCGCCGGGGCGGCCTGCGGTTCCGGGGCGGTCGGCCGGGTCGGCGGGGTCGACTGCCCCGGGTCGCCGGGGAGCGAGCGGCCGACGGCCCGCAGGTCCCGCAGGATCTCCCGCAAGCAGGCGACCGGGCTCGCCTCGCTGTACGGCACGCCGATCTGCTCGCAGTAGTCGCGCACGAGGCGCGAGGCGGGGCGCAGCGCCGCCACCGGCATGGCCGGGAAGAGGTGGTGCTCGATCTGGTAGCCGAGGCCGCCGAAGAGGAAGTGGACGAACCGGCCGGCCCGCAGGTTGCGCGACGGCAGCACCTGCCGGCGGAGGAAGTCGGCACGCTCCGCGTCCGGGCCGGCCATCGGCATGCCCTTGTGGTTGGGCGCGAAGATGCACCCCAGGTACACGCCGAGGACCGCCCCGAACAGCACGGCGAAGGCCAGCGCCTGGAACGGTGCGAGGACGACGGCCAGGAGGGCCACCGCCAGGGCGTAGTGCAGCGCGGCGAGCGTGCGCTCCAGGGCCGGGTACCGGACGGTGCCGCGGGTCAGGGTCACGCAGGTGGCGACGAGCAGCCCGAGCGCCTGGAGGGACAGCAGCGGGAAGAACAGCTCCGCCTGGTACCTGGCCGCGAGCCGCCTCAACCCCCTTGTCCGGCATGCCTGTTCGGTGGTCCGGGCGAAGAGGAGGGAGTCTGCGGCCGGGTCGTGGCCCTCGCGGTTCGGGTGCGCGTGGTGCCGGTTGTGGTCGTCCACCCACCACCCGTAGCTCATGCCGACCACCAGGTTGCCCAGCACGATGCCCGCCAGGTCCGTCGCCCGGCGGCCGGCGAACACCGCGTGGTGGGCGACGTCGTGCCCCAGCAGCGCCAACTGGCCGAGGACGAAGGCGAACAGGGGCGCGAGGCACAGCTGCCACCAGCTCGCGCCGAGCACGACGAACCCGGCCAGGAGCAGCGCGAGGGCGGTGAACAGCGCGGCGCTCCGGCCCGCGTAGTACAGGGGACGCCTGCGCAGCAGACCGGCGTCGGAGACGCGTCGGTGCAGCTCGGCGAAGTCGCCGCGCCGGGTGGTCCCGGTGGGCGGGGTGTCCTGGACGGTCATGCCACCATTCCGGTCTCGGGTCGCTCCGGTCGCTCCGGTCGCTCGTTCCCGCCGCGCCGCAAGGCCCCGGGCAGGGTGGCGTCAGCCTTCCGCATCCGAACCGCCGTTGTCTCGGCGCTTCGCCGTGTCGCGGCCGGAGGTGGCCCGATCGGGTGGCGGCGGGCCGGGATGGTCCGTCATGCGTCCGATCGCCGTTCGTCCGTTCGCCTGTTCGCCCGTTCGGCGTTCGCGCGGTCCGGTGGTTGGTGAGGAGTCCGGGGAGTGGGAAGCGGAGTGGGTGGTCGGCCGGGCCGACCACCCACTCCGCGGGCTCCGGTAGGACCTCAGGTCCCGGTAGGGCCTCAGTACTGGCGGGACTGCTTCCAGAAGACGTACCCGCCCCAGGCCGTCGCGACCAGGTAGGCGCGGTAGGCGTCCATGATGAGCCGCGGCCCGTACGGCGAGGTGAAACTGTTGGACTCGCGCACCCAGCTGCCGCGCGCGCCGGTGTCCGAGATGTCCTCCATGTGCAGCAGGCCCGTCCCCTGCTCCCGGACGGCGACCTGGCCCCAGCCGTTGGGCGTGATGCCGATGGCCGGCTGCGAGTCGGTGAGGACGCCGTCGAGGATCGAACGCCCGTACCACTGCTGGGACTGGTAGTTCGCGCGAATGACGTTCACCCGGTTGTCCGTACCCCGGTAGGCCAGCAGGATGTGGTTGTTGTTGGGGCTGAAGGCCAGCGACGGCGAGGAGTCGCTGGTGGCGCCGAAGGTGCGGAGCGGGGCGTCCCAGTAGTTGCCCGGGATGTTGAAGGTCATGCCCCAGATCTCGTTGCTGTTGGCACCGTGGTAGGCCATGTAGACGTTGTTGTGGGGCAGGGCGACGGCGGCCACGGGGCGGCCGTCGTTCGTCCGGGCGTCGTTCCCGACCTGGCGCCAGTCGCCGATCTGCAGGTACCGCTGGCCGTTGTTCGCCACGTTCACCCTGAGGACGCTGAAGAAGATGAACCCGTTCGTGCCGGTGTGGAACAGCATGAACTGCGTCCCGCCCACGTAGACGACCTGCGGGCTGGCGTTGGTCTGGCCGGCGAGCGTCATCGGCCGCCCGTGGTCGAGCGACAGGTACATGTTGGCGTTGTCGGCCCCGCGCCACACCTGGATGAGGTCACTGTTGTCGGCGCGTGCCTCGCCCATGATGCCGCTCGCCGCGACGGGGACGTTGTCCTCGATCTCGTTGGCCCACCTGGTGCTCTCACCGGGCGCCACGGCGTACGCCGAGGAGTTCGAGAACATCAGGACGGCGAGCGCGGTCGTCACGGTGACGGCGGCCAGGCGCCACCTGGTGCGTACGGAGTTCATGGGGATTCCTCGGAAGATCAACCCGTGGGGACGGGGGAGTGGGGACGGGAGGCCGGGGCGATGGGCGTTCCGGCCGTCGAAACCACAGTGATCCACTCGGCGCATACGCAGCATCAGTCATCTGACTGTCAAGTGTTCAACAGTCATGAGTGGGAAGCGCGGCCGCCGACGTCCTGCGGCACTGTCGGTCACAGCAGCGGGCGGATCCGGATAATCGCTGGTCACGCCGGCATCTGCCGCGCGTGTGCGGGCCCCGTCAGCCGCCCTGCGGGCGACAGCCGCACGACGGGAATCGCCTCCGCAGGCGCCGCGCGGGTCCGGGCCGCGCTCGCTGCCGCCAGAGCCGCCGCATGGGCACCGGCCGCCGTCGCGGCCGGCTGAAACGCCGGCCGGTTCAGGACGGGGTGGAACCGGTATTCGGGCCGTGCGGGCCGGGCACTCTTCGGCGACTTCTGGGCTGGCATCCGGGTGAAATGGGGCGGAGTCGCCTGGCGCGAATGGAAGCCGGGTACGACGCTGCCAGAATGCAATTTCCCTGAAGGCCACCTGCACAGGCGGTGCCGCCGGACAGCTGGAGCAGAACATGCGAATCATTCGACCACGCAACAGTCCGGAAGAAGCGACCCGTGGAGGTGCGGGGCGCTTTCCGTGGACGCTGATGTACCACTCGGTGGCGTCAACGAGTGAGGATCCCTATCTGATTACCGTCGACCCCGCGCGCTTTCGCCGCCAGCTGCGCTGGCTGTCCGCCCGCGGGCTGCGCGGGGTGTCGGTCGGCGCCCTGATGCGCTCGCACCGGGGCGGCACCGCGGCGGGCATGGTGGGGCTGAGTTTCGACGACGGGTACCGCGACTTCGTGGAGGAGGCGATGCCCGCCCTGGCGGAGTACGGCTTCACGGCGACGGTCTACGTGGTGGCCGACCGGCTGGGCGGGTACAACGACTGGGACCGGCAGGGCCCGCGCAAGCCGCTGATGACGGCGTGCCAGGTCCACGAGGCCGCCGCCGCCGGGCTGGAGATCGGCTCGCACGGGCTGACGCACCGGCGGCTGGCGGGGCTGGGTGCGCGGGAGCTGGCGGCCCAGGTCGCCGACAGCCGCCGCGTGCTGGAGGACCTCACGGGGCAGGCGGTCGAAGGGTTCTGCTACCCGTACGGTTCGCTCGACGCCGCCGCGGTGGAGGCGGTGGCGCAGGCCGGCTACGGGTACGGGTGCGCGGTCAGCCCCGGGGTCCACAGCGGGGTGTACGCGCTTCCCCGCTGCTACGTCGGTGACCGGGACGGGCCGCTGCACCTGGCCGCGAAGCTGGTGCGTGACCGCTGGCGGCGCTGACGGCCGGTGAGGACCTGCCGGTGAGGACCTGCCGGTGACGAAAACCTGCCGGGCACCGCGGAGTGCGGTGCCCGGCAGGTCGGCGGTCGGAGGGCGGTGGCGGAAGGTCAGTGGGCGGTGGTGGCGGGTTCCAGATGCAGCCAGGACTCGTGCCACAGCAGGGCGCAGCGGCGGTCGCAGCCGGTGGCGAGCGGTTCGCCGCCGCAGCGCAGGCCGTTGAGGATGAACCAGCGGCCCTTGGTGGGGTGCTGCCACCAGGCGAGCGAGCGGTGGCGCAGTTCGGTGGCGCTGTGGCGGGTGTCGGCGTGGAGCTCCATGCCCGGCTGGAAGGGGACGCCGTCCAGCCGCCCGTCGGGGTCGAGGGTGGCGTGGATCTCCGGGAGGCTGCGCACGGTCGCCCAGAGGGCGGCGGGCCGGGCGGCGGGGACCGGCGCGGGGGCGGGCTCCAGCCATTCGTCGCGGAACAGCAGGGCGCAGTCCAGTCCGCAGCCCTGGGCCCCGTCGGCGCCGTGGCAGGTGGCGCCGGCCAGGGCGACGGTGCCGGACAGGCGCCGCACCCGGTAGTGGTCGTCGATCATGCGGCGCACGATGCGTTCGACCTGGTACACGCCGCCGCAGAACGACCACTGGCTGCGGGTGAACCACAGGCCGCGGTGGCGGTCCTTGGCGTCGAGGGTGGCGCGCACCGTGGCCTCGTCCTTCACCCGGACCCAGTCCCCTTCGGTGAAGCGGGAGGGCCGGCCGGGCGTCGGGACGGCGGCGCGGCGCTCACGCAGGCCTTCGCGGACGATCCGGGCGCGGCGCACGACACCGAGAGGGGGAAGGTCGCGCAGGGGGAGGCTCTTGTACTGGCACCGGTTCGCAGCGGTTCCGCAGCGCAGCTCCGTGGTGCGGGTGAACCGTGATTCCTCGACGGCCATCAGTGAAATCCCATCGGGTCGGAGATATCGGCACAGGCTAGCGCACCGCGACTTTTCCGTGCTGGCCCGACGGACCCTGTCGACACCATGTCGAGAGAAATAACACTAGACGCATTAAGGGTCTTATGGAGTGAAAGCTCGGCGTCGCCGAGGAATCCCCGTTCATGCTCGTGTAATGTTTCCCTCGTTGCCGCGGTGGAGTGGCTGAGTGGCGAGGCGACGGCTTGCAGGGCCGTTTAGATGGGTTCGATTCCTATCTCCACCTTTTTCATTTCGGTGATTTCGCCCGAATTGTTGGCCCAGGGATTGTCCGGGTTCGCGCGCTGATTCATGCTGTGCTCGTCGCACTGTTGTCGCACTGTTGTCGCGCCGTTGCCGCGCCGTTGTTGCGGCAGGACCGGCCACCGCGCCGGGGATCCGTACACGGCGGGTGGCCGGTGGTGCCGGGGTGATGGCGTGGCCGTGTGTCAGCCGGCCAGGATCGCGGTGACCTTGTCGAGGACGCCGGGGTTCGTCAGGAAGTCGTTGTGCTTCAGGCCGTCCGTCTCGATGTTGGTGGCGCCGTTCAGCTTGGTGCTGGTGGTGGGGGAGATCTGCTCGTCCTCGGGGGACCAGAAGGTCGTGTACCGGGTGGGGCCCGGGGTCTCGGTGTCCTGGTTGAGGTGGCTGATGACCCACGAGTTGGGCGTCATGTCCTTGCAGCCCTGGTCCCAGAGGGCACAGAGGTAGCCGAGGGACGTGCCGTGGTTGGGGCCGGCCAGGGAGATCCAGTTCGCGACCTTCTGGTTGCCGCCGTCGAACTTGATGTACCAGCGGCTCGGCAGGCTGCCCAGGCTGTGGGCGACGATGTTCACCTCGGCCGCGCCCGTCCGGCTCAGCACGTTGTCGACGTACCGGGTCAGTTCGTCGGCCAGGACCTCGTTGGTCGACCGGGAGGTGTCGTAGCTCCAGGCGAAGGCCGGGACGTCCTTCGAGCGGAGGCCGGTCATCAGGGTGCCCCATACTCCGGGGTCCGCGTTGCGGCCGTGGATGAGGATGACGGGGAGGTGAGCGGTGTCCGCGTGGGCCGGGACGGCGGCCCCCGGTCCGGTCAGCAGGGCCGCGGTTATGGCGGCGGTCAAGGCGGTTGCGGCGGCGGTGGTGGGGCGACGCATGGGTGCTCCGGGGTTCGTCGGCGGATGGACGGCGCGGATCGCGGGGGCGCCCGCAGGATGGCGGGCGCCCCCGTGTCGCGCCAAGCGCATCATCGGTGACGGGGTGCCGAATGGGCGGAGAGCGTTCGACCTTCACTCGATCGGGTGATTTGTGGGCGCGGGTCAGTCCTCGGCCCGGACCTCGACGGCCGCGCGGATGTCCCGGGCGCGCTCGGCCAGTTCCGGTGGGGAGCTCTCGCCGGTGCTGTCGACGACGATGCCGACCGTGCTGCCGTCCGCCCACACGCAGGTGGTCTCGGACGTGGACGGATAGGTGAGCACCGCACACTCGAACGCGCCGCCGAGGGGCCCTGTCGGATAGTCCTGGCGTTCCGTCACCGTGTCGTTGAACACGTCCGAGGCCGCCAGCCGTCCGAAGTACTTGTCCAGTTCCCGCTGGGGCTCCGCGAAGGCCCCGGTCAGGCCGACCAGCAGCGTGGTCTTGGACGATCCGGTCGTGCCGTAACCGCCCACCGCCAGCTCCCGGTACGGGCTCAGCGCCCTGATCCGCTGCTGGTGGCCGGCGCGTGCCGTCTGGACCGAACCGTCGTCCGGGAGATGGACCTGGTCCCCGATCCGGTCCTGCAGCGCGATCCGGTGCCGCGGCGGGGCGCCGGCGCCGGTCACGGCGGCCACCACCAGCGCGGTCAGGAGGCCTACGGCCAGCGCCGCCGCCACTGCGCCCTCCGGGTCCAGAGCCCGGTGCTCTCCTGCTGAGCTACACGTCGATGGGCGTGAGCCTAGGTGGCAGGTCGGCGGCGGTGCAACGCACTTTCGCCGCCTCCGCCGGGCTCGCGGCGTAGCCTGGCCGTTCTTGGTGTCTGACGGGGGGAGCCGTCGTGTCGATCGAGTTCGTTCGCCGCCTGGACGGTCTGGTGTACCACTTCCACGCGGACGGCGTGTTCAACGGCAGGCCGTCGTACAGGCGGGTGGACCTGGAGGTGTGGTGCCGGTGGCTGCCGGAGCGGGGCTGGTGCACCGTCGGCGCCGACGGGGCCGCCAACTCCGGGCCGCTGGCGGGGCGGACGGACGACCATGAGCCGCTCCCTCCGCTCGGCCCCTGGCGCAGTTGGAAGGCCGGCAAGTCGTACCTCTACGATCTGCGCCACGTCGACGATCCGGGCGGTAGCGGTACTGCTGGTGCTGATGGCACTGATGGGACTACTGGCGTTACCGGCGGTACCGGCGTTACTGCTTGACAGGGTGCGTAATACTGTAACGCGCATCCCAGCAGCTCGGAGCACCACATGCACCCCTTCCTCGACCACCCCGGGCCGCTCGCCTTCGCGCACCGGGGCGGTGACCTCGGCCACCCCGAGAACTCGCTCGCCGCCTTCGCGGCCGCCGTCGCCCTCGGGTACCGCTACCTCGAAACGGACGTTCACGCCACCCGCGACGGCGTGCTGGTGGCCTTTCACGACACCCGCCTCGACCGGGTCACCGACCGCACCGGGGCGGTGGCCGATCTCCCCTGGGACACCGTCAGGCAGGCCCGGATCGGCGGCACCGAGCCAGTGCCGCTGCTGGAGGACCTGCTCGACGCGTTCCCCCGGGCCCGCTTCAACGTCGACGTCAAGGCGGCGGCCGCCGTCGGGCCGCTGGTCGAGACGATCCGCCGGACCGGCGCCTGGGACCGGGTCTGCGTCGGCGGTTTCTCCGACAGCCGCCTCGCCGCCGTCCGCGCCGCCGCGGGCCCCCGGCTGGCCACCTCGCTCGGCCCGCGCGAGGTGGCCCGGCTGCGGCTGCGTTCGCTGGTCGGGCCGCTGCTGCGGGGGCGTGGGGCGCGGTCCGGGTCGCTGTCCGCAGGGGCGGGGTCCGGGGCGCCGTTCGCCGGGGTGTGCGCGCAGGTGCCCGAGCGGCACCGGGGCGTCCGGGTGGTCGACCGGGCCTTCGTACGCGCCGCCCACCGCCTCGGCCTCCAGGTTCACGTCTGGACTGTGGACGATCCCACACGGATCAGGGCTCTCCTCGGCCTCGGTGTGGATGGCATCATGGCCGATCGCATAGACGTCCTGCGGGACGTCCTCGGCGAGCGCGGCTGCTGGAGTGACGGCAGCACCGGCTCCAGCACGGTGACGGGATCCCCATGACGAGCACCACGGACAATCTGCCGGACCGCCTCCCGGACGATCTGCCGGACGGCCCGCCGGAGCGCGAGGCGGCCGCCGACGACAGCGCCCTGCGCCGGATACGGTTCGGCTGGTACATCAACGACTGGGCCAACGCCGCCTTCTCGGCCACCGTCCTGACGGTGTTCCTCGGGCCGTACCTGACGACCGTCGCCAAGAACGCCGCCGACGCGGCCGGCGACGTGCACCCGTTCGGACTGTCGGTGCGCGCCGGATCGTTCTTCCCGTACACGGTCTCCTTCTCCGTGCTGCTCTCGGTCGCGGCGATGCTGCTGACCGGCACGGTCGCGGACCGCACCGGGCGGCACAAGGAGCTGATGTGCGGCTTCGCCTACGTCGGCGCGGTCGCCACGATGGGGATGTTCCTCCTCGACGGCGACCGCTACCTCCTCGGCGGCGCACTGCTGGTGGTCGCCAACATCGCGTACGCGGTGTCGGTCGCCCTCTCCTACGCCTACCTCCCCGGCCTGGCCACCCCCGACGAGCGCGACGCGGTCTCCTCCAAGGGCTGGGCCTACGGCTACGCGGGCGGCGGACTGCTGCTGATCGCCAACCTGGCGCTGTTCCAGGGCCACGACGCGCTCGGCCTGTCCTCCGGCACCGCCGTGCGGATCTGCCTGGCCTCGGCCGGCCTGTGGTGGGCGCTGTTCACGATCGTCCCGATGCTGCGGCTGCCCTCCCGGGCGGGCGCGGCCCCCGACCGCACCCCGGTCGTGTCCGGTCGTACCCCGGGTGCGCAGGACCAGCCCGCCGCCACGCCGGACCGGCCCGCCGCCGGCAGCCTGCGCGAACTCGCCCGCACCCTGCGCGGGATGCGCCAGTACCCGCTCACGCTGCTCTACCTGGGCGCCTTCCTCTGCTACAACGACGGCATCCAGACCGTCGTCTCCCAGGCCTCGCTCTACGGCAGCGAGGAACTCGGCATGGACCAGACCTCGTTGGTCGCCGCCGTGCTCCTCGTCCAGATCGTGGCGATCGGCGGCGCGCTGCTCCTCGGCCGGATCGCCCGCCGCTACGGCGCCAAGCGGACCGTCCTCGGATCCCTGGTCGGCTGGGTGGCCACCCTCGCCCTCGGGTACCTGATGCCCGCCCACCAGCCCGTCTGGTTCTTCGCCCTGGCCTGCATGATCGGCCTGGTGCTCGGCGGCAGCCAGGCGCTCTCGCGCTCGCTGTTCTCCCACCTCATCCCGGCGGGCCGGGAAGCCGAGTACTTCAGCGTCTACAAGGTCAGTGACCGCGGCACCAGTTGGATGGGCCCGCTGGTCTTCGGCCTCGCCTACCAGATCACCGGCAGCTACCGCTCGGCGATCATCTCCCTGCTGGTCTTCTTCCTCATCGGCTTCGTCCTCCTGCTGAAGGTCCCCGTCCGCCGCGCCATCGAGGCCGTCGGCAATCCTGTTCCCGAACGGCTCTGACGCCCCCGGCCCGGCCGCGCCCACGGCTGGCGGCTGCTTCCGCCGCCGTCGTCGAGGGCTTACGAGCCGGTGAAGAGCCGGCCGAGGTGGTAGTGCAGGACCGCCACCGCGTCGTCCGCCGTCCGCTGGCCGAGGAGGACGCTCAGGCCCAGGCCGGCGGAGGCCGCCAGGAGGACGACGGCCTCCTGGCGGGCGTCCATGCGCGGATCGGTGTCCCCGGCCTGCCGGGCGGCGGTCAACTGGCCGACCAGGAAGTCCTCCATCTCGTCGGGCGCCGCGAGGAACGACTGCCCGGCGAGTGCGGGGTCGGTGATGGAGAGCACCGCGTACTCGGTGTAGACGAGGTGGAAGGTCCGGCTCTCCTCGTCCGTCGGCACGGACTCCAGCAGGACCGCCTCGACGATGTCGCGCGGTGACGCCGAGGGCCCGGACGCCCCGGCGCGGTCCCGGGCCCGTACCTGGACCCGTTCCTGGATCCGTCCTTGGACCCGTGCCTGGATCCGTTCGCCCATCCGCGCGGCCAGGCGGGTGAGCGCCGCGAGCAGCAACTGCTCCTTGGTGTCGAAGTAGTACTGCACGAGCCGCACCGAGACACCCGCCTCGATCGCGACGGACCGCATGGTGACGGCGTGCAGCCCGGTGTCCGCCGCCGTGCGCAGCAGGGCGTCGATGATGTGGGCCCGCCGCTCCTCGTGATCCACCAGCTTCGGCATCGGGTTCCTTCCAGACGTTTTTATGGTACAAACATACCATCAAGTGCTGCTGTTTCGTGCATTCCGAGCACCGGGAGGGACCATGACCAGGACCAGCGTCGGACACTTCGTCAGCGAGAAAGCCCGAACGAAGTTCCTTGAGGCCTACGACCGCGCGATGGAGCTGTGGCCGGCCCCCCGCCGGGAACTCGACGTCGAAACCAGCTACGGCACCGTCCACGTCCACCACTACGGACCCGAAACCGGCGAACCGATCGTGCTGCTGCACGGCCACGCCGGACACCCGTCCAACTGGTACCCGCAGATCGCCGCCCTGGGCGAACACCACCCGGTCTACGCGATCGACACGCTCGACGACCCCGGCCGCAGCGTCCAACGCGCCGTCGCGGCCGGCTCCGAGGAGAACGCGGCCTGGCTCGGCGAGGTCTTCGCCGGCCTCGGACTCGACCGCATCCACCTGGTCGGCCTCTCCTACGGCGGGTGGCTGACCCTCAACCAGGCCATCCACGCACCCGAACGCCTCGCCTCGATCGCACCGATGGACCCCGGCGGCATCGAGAAGGTCCCCGCCCGGTTCTACGCCCACATGATCGGCGGCCTGTTCGGCATGCTCGCCCCACGGCCGCTGCGCCCCGCGCTCGGGCGCCTGCTCGCCAACCCCGCACTCAGCTCGCCGCCCGAGATGATCGCCCCCCTGATGCTCGGCATGCGCAGCTACAAGCCCAACACCCGGCCCGCCGCCAGGCCGTTCACCGACGAGGAACTTCGCTCCATCCGCCTGCCCACCCTCGTCCTGCTGGGCAAGCGCAGCGCTCTGCTCCGCCCGCGCCACGTCCTCCAGCGGGTCACCGCACTGATCCCGGGAGTCCGGGCCGAGATCGTGCAACGAGCCGGCCACGGCCTCAACCTGGAACGCCCCGACCTGGTCAACGAACACCTGCTGCAGTTCATCACCTCCTCCCGGCAGCAGACCCGGAGCTGACGAGAGGCCCCTGCCGCCGGGTGCGCGCACCCGGAGCTCGGCCGGGCCCCGAGAACCCGCAGAAGGGCTGCCCTCGTCGGGGCGGCCCTTCTGCCTGCCGTGCGGGCCGGTGGGGACTGCTCCGCTACCGGCGTGGGCCGTAACTCCAGTAGTGGTCCGGGTAGTTTCCGCACGGGTACTGCATCAGTGGGGCGCGCGGGGCGGTGCTGCCGTAGGTGACGGCGAGGCACTGGTGGCTGTTGCCGTTGACGAAGCGGATGCCTTTCGGCCACTTCTCGATTCTCCAGGACTGCCCGGGGTCGTTCTTGCACGTGGACTGGATCACCCGGGCGTCGGCCTCGGTGCTGGAGTCCTGGACCGCGAGGCACAGGGCGCTGTTGTAGCTGACGAGCCGGTAGTAGGTGTTGCCTTCGGCGTCCGTGAAGGTCTTCTGGCTCTCCCAGAAGTGGTCGGGGTAGTCCCCGCAGGGGAACTGCTGGGCTTCCTGGCCTTCCTCCCGGGTGCCGCCGGATGTGGCCACGCACTGCAGGCTGTTGCCGTTCTTGATGGAGACGGGCCCCGTCGGCGGGACCATCGGGGTGCCGCCGAGCCGGTCGGGCGTCCAGGGTTCCGTCGTCGGCGGCGATACGGAGCCGGGCGGCGGCGAGGACTTCATGGGCGTGCGGTTCCCGTCCGAAGGGGAGGGGGCGACGGTTTCCGGCGGGGTGCCGGACCCCGCGGTGGGGGTCGGCGTACCGGCCGGTGCGGGTACCAGCGGCGCGCTCCCCGGTCCGGCGGTCCGAGGATCGGCCGGTGAGGCGGGCGGCGGGACGGCCGGCGGGACGGCCGGTGGGACGGCCGGTGGGACGGCCGGTGAGGCGGCCGGTGAGGCGGTCGGTGAGATGGGCGGTGCGATGGGTGGTGAGGCGGTCGGCGGCGTACCGGGTGCCGACGGCGAGGGGCTGTCCCCGGCCGGCGCCGAGGGGCCTGCGCCCGCGCCGGCCGCCCGGGCGAGCGCGTCGACGGGGGCGGGCGCCGCGCCCAGCCGTAGGCCCACCAGCACCCCGGCCAACACCAGTGCCCCGGCCAGGAGCACCGCCGTCGCCCCCATGGCCGCACCGGTCCGGGCCGTACGACGCCGCCGCGCATCGGCGGGCCCTCCTCGCAGCGGCCCCACGAGCGGAGGCCCGATGACCGTGGGGCTGATGACCGCGGGGCCGGTGGGCGGGGGGCCGAGCGCGAGCGGGCTGGTCGGCGGGTTGTCCGGGGCCCGGACCAGTTCGCCGCGGACAATTCCGGACCCGGCCGCGGTGGGCCGGACCATCCGGCTCACCTCCCGGCACCGGTCGGCCAGTGCTTCCCGCACCTCCACGAGGTCGGCCTCCAAGCGCCGCAGCACCGGCAGGTGCGCCTGGACCCCGCCGTCCACCACCAGCTCCGCACCCGGCTGCTGACCACCGTCCTCCTGGGCCCGCGCCCGCTCCTGGTCGACCAGGAGTCCGACGGTGTCCTCCTCCCAGCCCGCCGTCCGCTGCGCCTGGCGCGCGTTCTCCCTGATGCGCCGCACCTCGGCCAGGCAGCGCGTCGCCTCCCGCAGCCGGGAGCGCCGCGACTGCGCCGCGTACCCGCCGTCCGAAACCCGTCCGCCGGGAGCCGTCCCGTCCTCGGTGCCGGCGCTCAGCTCACCCCGCAGTTCGGCCACGATCGCCACCAGCACGCGGATCAGTTCCTCGGCCTGGGCCACGCCCGCCTCGGCCTGGCGCTGCGCCTGCCGGGCCCGTTCCAGGGCCTGCCGCGCGGCCGACCGCGCTTCCGCGTGCGAAGGGGCCGTCCCGGACGCCGCCCGGCCGGCCTGCTCGTGCAGGGCGCGGGCGCGGACGAGCAGCACCGTTCGGGCCTGCGGGTCCACCGCGCAGTCGTGGACCAGCCGTTCGAGCAGGTGCCACGGAATGTCCTTCTCCGCGGAGCGGTACTCGCTCCAACTGGTCTTGCCCGCCGGGTACCGCTGAGCGAGCTCGCGGACCGTGGCCCCGCCCGTCACCTCCCGTACGAACCGGGCCAGGGCGTTCGCCTGTTCCGTCTCTCCCTTGAGCTGTCCTTGCGGTCGTCCAGCACTACCCACCGTGCCTCCTGTCCTGTCCGACCCTTTGTCCGGTCCTGTCCGGCGGCCGAAGCGGGATTGTCCGCGGCTCACCTGGGCCGTGTCGGTTTTTTGTTGATGGACAATCAAATAAGCCCGCACGGTGGAGTCTCCATCGGATCTTCGGACTCTTCAAGGTCCCGTGACGCGGCCCCCACGGCGGCGTGCCGGACCGGGAACCCGAAGACGGAGCCGGGGGCCGGCGGCACCACCGCCACGAACGGGGGACGTGGCGGCACCGATGGACCGGCCCCTCGTACCCATCGCACCGAAACGCACCCGAGCCGGGATCCGCCCCGCCTCGGGGCGTTCGGACTCCAGGAGGAAGACCATGAAGACTCGACGCATCCTCACCACCCTGCTGCTCGCGGGGATGGCGGCCACCGCGACGCTGGCCGTGTCGCCCGCCGCGCAGGCCGCGCCGAACAACCCGAACTGCCTCGGCGCCAGGGCCTTCTGCCTCTGGTACAACGGCAACCAGAGCGGCTCGGTGGCCGGTTGGGACCTGAGCACCGGGTTCAAGGGCTTCGACAACCTCGCGAACGCCGGCGCGTTCCTGACGCCCGGCCCCGGACAGGGCACCGCGGTGAAGAACAACGCGGCCTCCGCCACCTACCAGTACCCGGGCCACTGCGTCGGCAGCGTCCAGGTGTTCTACAACGAGAACTGGTCCGGGCCCTCGGACCTCATTGTGGCCTGCGGCAACGGAAACCTGGTGAGGACGAAGAACGAGGACGCCTCGTTCCTCGTCAACGGCTGACCGCAGCAGCACCCCGCCGGGCCGTCCGACTGGTCGGACGGCCCGGCGGCGCAGAGATTCGAGGCCACGTCACCATGAACGCACCACGGCTCGCCGCCCCGCTCGCAGCTGTCGTCACCTGCTGCCTGTCGCTCGCCTCCTGCTCCACTTCCACGAGCGGAGGGGGCGCCACCGGTACGCCGCCCCACGGCGCCGTCACGTCGGAGGCCGTACCCGGGGTCACACCTGAGGCCGTACCCGGGGTCACACCTGAGGTCACACCCGGCCCCGCCACCGACGGCCCCGCCGTCATCTCCCTGCCGCTGGACCCGTACTTCCTCCCGCCCGCCGACGAGGCCCGGCTGCACACCGCCCTGGACCGACTGGTCGCCGACTGCCTGCGAAGCGCCGGCCTCCAACCGCCCGCCCCGGCCGGCGTCCAGGCCCCCCTACTGGGCCGGTACGAACGGCGCTACGGTCTGACCAGCGCCACCGGCGCCCGCACCGTCGGCTACCACCTGCCCGACCACCCGGCCCCGACGCAGGCACCGCTCTCCCCGGCACAGACGAAGGCGCTCACCGGCCAGCAGGGCTGCCAGGAGTCCGCCGCGCGGCGGATCACCGGCACCACCGGCTACCCGGGAGACGCCTACGTGGTCCGGTCGGCCAACCAGGAGTCCTTCGAGCAGTCGGCGAAGACGCCGGAGGTCGCGGCCGTCGTCACCGCGTGGTCCCGGTGCATGAAGCGGGCGGGATACGACTACGCGACGCCGTTGCGGACCGGCACCTGGCCGTCCGAACGAGCCACCGGCGAGGAACGGACGACCGCCCTCGCGGACGTCGCCTGCAAACAGGAGACCGGGCTCGTCCGGATCTGGAACGAGGCCGAGACCGCCGTCCAGCGCACCCTGATCCAGCAGAACGCCACCGCGTTCGACGGCGTTCTGGCCGAACGGCGGCGCATGCTCAGCGAAGCGGACGCCGTCCTCGACCGCACCGAACCCGGACCGTAGCGCCGTCGCTGCCGCCGTCGACCGGGCGCGGCCGAAACGCGGTGTCGCATTTCCGCCAGCGCAGGTGTCTCGCCCACGAGAGAGTCGGCGACGGTTCGTGTTCCTGATCGCGGACCTGTTCGTTCGGCACTTCGCGAAAGGCACAGCGCATGCACGTCGTCCCCGGGCTCAAGGTCCTGTACTTCGGAACTCCGGTGGTGCTGATCAGCTCACTCAACGAGGACGGCACGGCGAACCTCGCGCCGATGTCCTCGGTGTGGTGGCTGGGCCAGTCCTGCATGCTCGGTCTCGGCAACAACGGCCAGACCACCGCGAACCTGCTGCGGGAAGGCGAGTGCGTGCTCAACCTGCCCTCGTCGGCGATGGTCGATGCCGTCGACCGGATCGCGCTCACCACCGGGAAGCCGGTCGTGGCGGACTACAAGGTGAAGCAGGGCTACCGGTACGAGCCGGACAAGTTCTCGGTCGCGCAGCTGACCGAGCAGGCGTCGGACCTGGTCCGGCCCCCCAGGGTCGCGGAATGCCCGGTCCAGCTGGAGTGCAAGGTCGTCTCGGCCCACCCCTTCGGCGGTCCCGAGCCGCACGCCACCGCCTTCGAGGTCGAGGTCCTTCGCGCCCATGTCGAGGAGAGCCTCGTCATCCCCGGGACGCACTACGTGGACCCGCTCGGCTGGGACCCGCTGATCATGAAGTTCTGCGAGTTCTTCGGCGGGGGAGGAAACGTTCACCCGTCGAGGCTCGCCGAGGGCTGGAACATGCCGCACCAGCTCCAGTCGACGAGCGTCTGAGCTGCTCTTCTGTTCGTCCCCTACCAGAGGGTGGCCGGCCCCGCGAGGACCCAGCCGGCGTCGGTGGGCTTGACCCAGAAGCTCAACGACACCTCGATGATCTGCGCGCGGTAGGTGATCTCGACGTAGAAACCGGTGCCCTCGTGGCCCCAGTGGAAGTCGGCGAGATCGAGTTCGCGGAGCCAGGACAAGTCCTGTTCCCACGCGTCGGCAGCAGGACTGGCGCTCGCCTCGCTCTCGTCCTCGCCCTTGTCCTCGTCGGCGTTCGCCTCGACCGAGCCGGCCCATAGCGACTTGAGCACGTGCCGGACCGAGGTGTGATCGACGAGTTCCTCGGCCTCGGGGATCCGGCCGGCTCGAAGCAGACTGAAGTAGCGACGGACGACCGCTTCGACGTCCGCTTCGGCAGGGAGCTCCGTCCAGATCCTCACCGTGGGATCTTAGGGGAGCGCCTGCGGATCCCGCCCTCAGCACGGGAAGTCGGCCGGTCCGACTTCCTGTGCTGCGAAAGCCCCGTGCGCGGGCTGCGGTTCTCCGCGCAGCTTCAGCGCGCCGGCCCGATCCCCTCCGGGAGAGCGGCCCAGGCGGGGGTATGTGTGAGTCGGGACTCGGGGGCGGGGTGTGACCAAGGACGAAGGTGTGGGCTGTCGGCCCCCTGGTGGAGGGGGCCGACAGCCTGCGCCGGGTGGCTTGGTCCTACTGGCCGAGGACTCGGGTCGCGGCCGGGGAGGGCTTCGATGCGGCGCAGGTTGGAGCCGATGGAGGCTTCGCCGAGGATGGCGAGGACGAGATCAGAACTGAGATCGCGGAACGGCGATGGCCCGGGCCGCTGAGGGGGCCGGGCCATCGTTTGTGTTGGTTGGTTGGGGGGGTCAGGGGGTGGGGTGGAGGGTGGCGGTGGTGGTGCGGGCCAGCCAGACGCCCAGGAGGGCTTGGAGGAGGCTGATCAGGAGGGTTGCGGTGATCATCAGGGAGGCGAGGGGCGGGAGGCCGGCGAGGGCGGCGAGGGTGCGGGCGGTGCCGGCCACGGCTTCGCCGGTGGCGGTGCGCCAGAGGAGGGGGGCGGCCCAGCCGGCGAGGGCGGCTGTGGTGGCGGTGAGGACGGCGGTGCGGGCTCGTTGGCCGCGCAGGGCGGTGACTGCGCCGAGGGCGAGGCCGCAGAGGAAGGGGAGGTACCAGAGGGACCAGAGGGAGCCGAGGGCTATGACCACGGTGGCGAGGAGGGTGAGGAGGAGAGGGAGGAGTGTGGGCGGGGCGGGGGAGGGGTGTCGGGGTTGCGTCATGGTGGTCAGGCTCCCGGTCGCAGGGTCCACACCTTGGTGGAGGCGGGTTGGTCGGCGGCCATCAGCAGCGGCGGGTTTCGGCCCTCCCACCAGTACGGGATGAAGTTCCGGTACCAGGGTGAGGCCGGGTTCTCGCTCTGGCCGCCGGGGTAGACGGCCTGGGCGGTGGCGGTGTTCGGGCCCTTCCAGTCGACGACCATGCGCCAGCTCGGGCCGAAGGTGGAGTTCATGCCGCCGTCGGCCGCGTTGACGGTCCAGCGGTCGCCCTCGGCGGGTTTGGGGCCGTAGCCGAGGGCTTCGGCGCCGGTGAGGGAGGGGATCTGCCGGGTGTGGACGCGGTCCCAGGTCCAGGTGGCGGGGTCGTTGCCGAGGTCCTGGGACAGTTCGGAGACGGCCTGGGCGAAGGCGGTGCGCATGGCGTCCGTCGCGGTGCGGGTCGGGCCGCCGGGGGAGGTGAAGGCCGGGTTGGCCGGGTCGTGCAGGGTCCAGGCTTCGAGGTTCTCGTCGAGGCTGGGGAGTGCGCTGGAGACCTTGAGGTACAGGCGGTCGCGTTCGACCGGCACCTTGGCGTGGTCCCACCAGGGCTGGAAGGTGGTCTCCAGGTAGTCGTTCCAGAAGGTCCACCAGATCGGTCCGCCGGCGACGCCGGGTTTCATGGTGTGGTCCCAGCGGTTCAGGACGTCGAGGGCGGCCTGTTGGCGGGGGTCGAGCTTCTGGTCGGCCAGGGCGGTCTTCAGGTGGGGCAGGATGACGGTGGCGAGGTAGTCCGTGACGTCGTTCTGCAGGGTGGTGAAGTCCGCGCTGGTCATCGCCTGGTGGCTCTCCAGGTACTGGTAGATCCGGTTGGCCCGGTAGCCGTTGTCGAAGGCGTTGAGGGTGGTGCCGATGTAGTACGGGTAGTCGGCGGAGACGGGGCGCTGGTTTGCCGTCGCGACCACGTGGTTCGGCGGGTTGTAGACCTGCGGGGTGGCGTCGAAGGGGATGGCGCCGACCACGTCGTACTCGCCGGTGCCGGGCAGCGGGAACCAGGGGTTGCCGCCCTTGGTGAGGGGGAAGTACCCGGCGGCGACCACGCCGATGTTGCCGCCGCCGTCGGCGTAGGCGAAGTTGAGCGTGGGGGCGTGCCAGTCGGCGAGCGCGGTGCGGAACTCCTGGTAGTCGCGGGCCTTGTTGACGGAGAGCAGGACGGCCAGGTCGGGGGAGGGGATGTTGCCCATCCAGCTGACCGAGGTGGTCTGCCCGGCCCGGGTCAGGACCGGTCCGTGCACGGTGAGGTCCACGGCGAGGTGTTCGGTGTCGCCGCCCCGGACCGGGATGGTGTACTCCACCCGCTGCATCGGGTGCCACGCGTTGTTCCAGAAGTACTGGCCGGGGTGGTCGGGGCTGGTCTGCTCGCTGTAGAAGACCGTCGACTGGTTCTGCCCGTCCGTCAGGGACCAGGAGATGTCGGCGTTGCGGCCGATCAGCACGCCGGGCATGCCGGCCATGCTGGCGCCGGTGACGTCGGTCTCCGGCGAGGACAGCGCGATCTGGTACCAGTACGAGGGCAGGGTCATCGGCAGGTGCGGGTCGCCGGCGAGCATCGCGTTGCCGCCCGCCACGGCCGGGCCGTTCGCCGCCCAGGCGTTGCTGTCGGGGAAGGTGTGGACCTGGGTGGCCGGGAGTGCGCGGATGGTGTCCAGCAGGGCGTGGGCCGCGGTCGCCTCCCCGGCGGTGTCGGGCTTCCCGGTGGGGGCGACGGGCGCGGGGCGCGGCTGCGACCGGTTGGCGGCGGCGGGGGTGTCGGGCCCGGCGGTGTTGACGTTCGCGGGCAGCGGCGCGATGCCGAGGTCGCGGTAGGGCCCGACGTCGTACGGCCGCTGGTCGTTGGGCGCGTGGACCGGGAACCAGTCCATGGTGCGCTCCTCGCCGAGGGACTCCCGGAAGATCGCGTAGTCCAGTGGGGTGCTGGTGAAGTCCATGCTCTGGGTGAGGAGTTCCTGGATGACCAGGCTGTCGACCGGCGTCCAGTCGGCCGGGTAGACCCCGGTGAGGGAGAAGACGGCCGGCCACTGCCCGTTGTGGCGCAGCTCGGAGATCCAGGCGTTGACCCCCCGGCTGTAGCTGGTGAGGGCGCGGCCCGCCGGGCTGTCGGGCGCGGTGGCGGCCCAGGTGGCCTCGGCGGTGCGCAGGAGTCCCATCTGGAGTTCGAAGCGGTCGGACTCGACGCTGCCGGGCCCGTTGAGTTCGGCCAGGCGTCCGCGCCCGGCGCGCCGCTCCAGGTCGAGCTGGGCGAGCCGGAAGCGGGCGTGCAGGTAGCCCTGGGCCTGGAACAGGTCGGTGTCGGAGGCGGCCTTGACGGTGGGGACGCCGTTGTCGTCGAAGGCGACCGTCACCGGCGCGTTCAGGCCCGCCAGGGTGAGGGTCTCGGTGTGCGGGAGTTCGGCGCCGGCGGCGGAGTCCCACGCACCGGCCCCGGGGACGAGGGCGGTTCCGAGGGCGGGGACGGGCCCGATGCCCAGCGCGAGCAGCGCGAGGACGAGGCCGGAGACTACGGCTGCCACCGCCGCGTGGGTGGCTGTGCGTATGCGCCGCGGCAAGTTGACTCCAGGGGTGCGAGGTTGGGCGGGGCGAAGGGGACCGGGGGTGAGGCAGGGAGGCTCAGGGAGCCGTCAGGACCAGAAGTCGGCCATCGTGCGGTGGATGCCCTCGACGGTGGCCCGGAGCTCGGGGTGTCCGGGGGCCGAGCCGTAGACCGTGCCGATCAGCCACTCGGTGCCGGCCCGCCAGTCGGCCCGCCAGGACGGGTCGATCCGGGCGTCCACCAGGTCCACCCCGGGGAGGTGCTGGAGGCCGTCGAGCACCTCGGCGGGGCCGGGGGCGAGGCCGTCGGCGGGCGGGGAGAGGAAGTACTGGAACGCCACCTTCGGGCAGTCCGCGCCCAGGGCGAGCACCGGCTCCGGCGGGTCGAACGCGCCGAGTGCCAGCCGGAGGGCGAGGGCGAGCAGGTCCGTCCCGGCGGAGCGCTTGAGGACGTCCGAGACGTGCCCGCCCAGGCGGCCGTTGACCTCGATCAGCCGCGGCCCGTCGGGGGTGAACTTGATCTCGGTGTGGGTGACGCCCTCGCGGATGCCGAGCGCCCGCAGCGCGCGCTGCTCCAGGGCCACGACCTCGTCGGCCAGGCCGGCGGGGAGCAGGGCCGGGGTGAAGTAGCCGGTCTCCCGGAACGGGGGAGCCAGTGGCAGCTTGCCGGTGACGGCGACGGTGCGGATCTCGCCGTCGCGGATCGCGGACTCGACCGAGACGTAGTCGCCCCAGAACTCCCCCACCACGGTGGGGTCGCTCACCAGGTACTCCTCCAGCACGAACACCGCCGGACTTGCCGCGCCTTCGGTGAACTCGGCGTACCGGTCGGCCAGTTCGGCGGCGCTGCGGACCAGGCAGGTGTCCACGCTGCCGGCGCCCGAGCGGGGCTTGAGGACGGCGGGCAGGCCGGTGGCGGCGAGGGCCGGGCCGAGGTCGGCGGCGGAGTGGACCGTCCGGCAGGCGGTGGCCTGTACGCCCGCCGCCGCCAGGGCCTCGCGCTGGCGGAACTTGTCGACCAGGACCTCCACGGTGGCCCGGTCGTGGAACGGCACGCCGCACCGCGCGGCCACGGCGGCCGCCGTCCGGAGCAGGTGGTCGCTGAAGGTGATCACTCCGGCGGCGCCGAACTCGGCGGCCCGGTCGCACAGTTGCTCCTCGGTCAGGCCGGCCGTGTCCACCACGGTGGCCGACCTCGGCAGCTGGGCCAGGTCGGCGGCCACCTTCGGGTCGCCGAGGTCGCCGAAGAAGACCGCCGTGCACAGCCGCCGCCCGGCGGTCAGGATCCCGCGCGCGGTGGCCGAGCCGCGGCCGTAGACGACCAGCAGCACCGGGGGCGCCGGGGGCGCCGTAAGGACCGGGGGCGTCGGGTTCGAGCCGCCCATGTCAGCGCTCCTGCGGTTGGCTCGGGCCGAACGCCGCGCGCTCGGCGGCGACGGACCGGTGCTCCCAGGCCTCCCGGTCGCGCAGGTAGAGCGGCCGGTCGGCGACGACGGCCCGGGTCTCGGCCGAGCCCGCCGAGAGCCGCCACCGCACCGAGCCGGTGACGTGCGCCGAGCAGACCTCGATGAACGCCTGGCTGGCCCGGCGCAGTTCGCCGAACCAGCGGCCCTCCAGCGCCTCGCGGACCCACAGCTGCTCCTGGTTCAGCTTCTCCCGCAGCAGCTCGGCGGAGAGGGTGGCCGTCTCCAGGTGGCGGCGCGAGCGCAGCAGCAGCCAGGCGGCGGGCATCTCGCGGATCTCCAGCACCTTCGGCCCGTGGCCCAGGTGTTCGAGCCCGCTGTACCGGCCGAGGCCGTGCGCGCCGACCAGGTGGTTGAGGGTGTCGATCAGCTCGGTCAGCGGCAGCCGGCGGCCGTCCACCGCGACCGGGCGGCCGGCCTCGAACGCGACCTCGACGGCCTCCGGGGCCTCGGCGGGGCGCAGCGCGCTCCACTGGTAGAGCCGCTCGGGCACGGCGTGGTCCTCGGGGTCGTCGAGGATCCCGGACTCGAACTCCCGGCACCACAGGTTGGAGTCGCCGCTGACCAGCCGCTCGCTCAGCTGCTCCAGGCCCGCTTCCTTGAGCTCGCGCATCTTCTGGTCCCGGTCCACCGGGTCCAGGTCGTACGGGCTGCCGTAGCGCCCGGCGAAGCCGAGCAGTTCGAGGGCGCCGTTGAGCCGGCGCAGGGTGTTCTGGGAGCGGTTGGCGGTGTGCAGCACGGTGGTGGCGCCGAGTTCGCGGGCGGTGTCGACGGCGACCTTGGCGATCAGCGGGCGGCTGAGGGAGGAGCTGACCGGGTGGGTGTCGAGGTAGACGGCGTGCGCGGCGATGGCCGGGCGGACGTAGTCCTCGGCGAATTCCTGCCGGCCGTCGACCAGGTGCAGCCGGATGCCGAGCCGGTCGGCGATCCGCTGCTTGTGCTCGCTGCTCTCGTCCTCGCCGAGGTCGACGCTGACCGCGTGGACGTTGCGGGCGCCGGCCCGGGCCAGGCGGTGCAGCAGGTAGCTGCTGTCCAGTCCGCCGCTGAACAGGGTGACGACGGGGGCCGACGGATCGCGGGCGATCGCGTCGAGCTCGCCGAAGGAACGGACGACCTGGGGAGTCACCGCGATCCCTCCGTTCCCTGCTCGGCCAGGGCGGCGGTGAAGGCCGTCACCGTGGGCTCGTCGTACATCAGGTGCATCGGGACCTCGACGCCGAGCAGCGCCTCCAGCTTGCGGGTGGCGCGGACCACCTTGAAGGAGTCCCCGCCGATCTCGAAGAAATCGTCGTCCGGGCCGATGGCGGGCAGTCCGAGGACCTCGCACCAGACCGTGGTGACGGTGGCGGCCACGCCGTCGCCGGGCGGTGCTTGCGGTTCGTCGGTGACGGTGGGCAGGACGGCTCCGGCCCGTTCGGTCAGCAGGGCGCGGTCCAGCTTGCCGTTGGCGGTCAGCGGCATCGAGTCGACGGTGGCCAGCGACGCCGGGACCATGTACGAGGGCAGGGCGCCGCGCAGCGTCTCGCGCACGGCGGCGGTGACGCTCGCGGGCTCGGCGCCGGGTGCGAGCACCAGGAAGCCGACCAGCCGGGCGTCGCTGCCGCGGCCGTGGGCGACCACGGCCGCCTGCCGGACCTCGGGCACCCGCAGGGCGGCGGACTCGATCTCGCCCAGTTCGATCCGGTAGCCGCGGATCTTCACCTGGAGGTCGACCCGGCCCAGGAACTCCAGGCCGCCCACCGGGTGGGTGCGGACGAGGTCGCCCGAGCGGTAGAGCGGGCCGGGGCCGTCGCCGAGGTGGTCCGGGACGAAGCGCTCCGCGGTGAGCTCGGGCCGGTTGAGGTAGCCGAGGGCGAGGCCCTCGCCGCCGATGTAGAGCTCGCCGGGCTCGCCGTCCGGTACGGGCTTGCCGTCCTCGTCGAGGATCCACAGGGTGGTGTCCTCGATGGCCGGGCCGATGTAGACGGTGTCCAGGCCGGGGTCGCGCGGGGGCACCCAGGCGGTGCAGTAGATGGTGCACTCGCTCGGCCCGTAGAGGTTGGTCAGCGGCGCGGTGGACTGGGCGTGGAAGCGGCGGACCAGCTCGGGCGCGAGCGGCTCGCCGCCGGTGAGGACGCGCCGCAGGCCGTCGAAGCGCTCCTCGGGCCCGCGGGCCAGCAGGAACAGCTCCAGCAGCGAGACCACGCAGTAGAAGACGGTGATGTCGGCCGCGCGGATGGTCTCGGCGAGGTAGTCGGCGTCGCGCTGGCGGCCGGGGGCGGCGATGACGATGGTGGTGCCGGTGATCAGCGGCCAGTACACCTCGATCAGGAACATGTCGAAGCTGCACGCGGTGTGGTGCAGCATCCGGTCGTCCGGGCCGAGTCCGTGGCCGCGCTGGAGCGCCCGCAGGCGGGTGGTCACCGCGCGGTGCGGGATCAGCGAGGCCTTGGGCCTGCCGGTGGAGCCGGAGGTGTAGATGACGACCGCGGGCTGCTCGGCGAGGTCGGCCGCCGGCTCGAACGGGTCGGCCGGGCGGGCCGCCGCGCACTCGTCGACGGTGACGACCTCGGTGCCCGGCGACTCGGGGAAGCGGGAGCGCAGTTCGGGGGTGGTGATCAGCAGTCGGGGCGTGCAGTCGGCCAGCATGTCGAGGGTGCGGGCGACCGGGTCGTTGACGTCGAAGGCGACCTGGGCGGCGCCGGCCAGGACCACCCCGGCCACGGCGACCACGAAGTCGGCCGAGCGCTCCAGGTAGACCGCGACCCGCTCGCCCGGGCGCGCCCCCCGCTCGCGCAGCAGCGAGGCGACCCGCACGGTGCGGTCCCTGAGCTCGCCCGCGAGCAGGACCCGGTCGCCGTCGACCACGGCGGGGTGCGCCGGGTCGGCCTCCCAGCGGGAGAGGAGCAGGGTGTCGAGCCGTCGTTCGCCGTCGTCGAGAATCGTGGCCGTAGGGCTAGCCATGGAGGTTGTGTCCAATCGGTGTGGTCGGTGCAGGGGCGTCCCGGCGGCCGGGGCCGGCCGGGACGCCGGTTGGTTCACTGGTCGGCGTCGGAGCCCGGGGCGTCGGCGTCGGCGTCGGCCAGGGCGGGGCCGATGGCCGCGGTGAGGTCGCGGACCGTGGAGGAGTCGAAGAGCAGCTCGATGTCGAGCGAGCAGCCGAGTTCCGCCTCCAGCCGGGAGACCAGTCGCAGGGCGCGCAGCGAGTCGCCGCCCAGCTCGAAGAAGTCGTCGTCCGAGCCGACCTCCGGCAGTGCCAGGACCTCGCGGAACAGCCGGGCCACCAGCGCCTCGTGGTCCGCGGTGCCGCTCGGCCCGCCGGCCGGCGCGGCCTCGTCGGCGAACCCGGCCGGGGTGGGCAGGGCGAGCAGGTCGGTCTTGCCGGCCGGGGTGAGCGGCAGTTCGGCGAGGACGGTGACCGCCTCGGGGACCATGTACGAGGGCAGCGAGCGCCGCAGCCCGGCCTGGACGCCGGGGGCGTCGAGCGGGGCGCCCCGGTCGGTGGGCACCACCCAGGCGACCAGGCGGCCCTCCCGGACGGCGACCGCGGCGGCCGCGACCTCGGGCAGGGCCAGCAGGACCTGCTCGATCTCGCCGGGCTCGATCCGGTAGCCGCGCAGCTTGAGCTGGCGGTCCATCCGGCCGAGCAGTTCGATCCGCCCGTCGGGCAGGCGGCGGGCGTGGTCGCCGGTGCGGTACATCCGGCCGCCCGTGAACGGGTCGGTGACGAACCGCTCGGCCGTCAGCTCGGGCCGCTGCCAGTAGCCCTGGGCCACGCCGTCGCCGCCGATGCACAGCTCGCCGACGCAGCCGACCGGCAGCAGTTCGCCGTCCACGGTGTCCAGCACGTGCAGCACCGTGTTGGCGATCGGGCGGCCGACGGTGACCCGGGTGGTGTCGGCGGTGATCCGCTCGACGCTGGAGTACACGGTGGTCTCGGTCGGTCCGTACATGTTCCACACCGACTCGCCGCGCTCGGCCAGCGGCGCCGCCAGGTCCGCGGGGAAGGCCTCGCCGCAGCTGTAGAGCCGGGGCCGGCCGGCGCCCTGCCAGTCGGAGTCGAGCAGCGCCCGGTAGCGGGACGGGGTGGCCTGGAGCGCGGTGATGCCGTGCTCGACGCTGTAGCGGTCGAGTTCACGGCCGCTCAGCCCGAGCGCCTGGCCGCCCACGTGCACCGTCGCGCCGACGGCGAGCGGCACCAGCAGCTCGGCCAGCGAGGTGTCGAAGCTGAGCGTGGTGAGGGCGAGGAAGCGGGTGTCGCCGTCGAGGCCGGGGTGACGGCGGGCCAGGCTGTCCACCAGGTTCGCCAGCGCGCGGTGGCCGACGGCGACGCCCTTGGGGCGGCCGGTGGAGCCGGAGGTGAACATCAGGTAGGCGAGGCCGTCCGGGGCGGCGCCCGGCAGCTCGGCGGAGGCCTCCGGGAGCGTGAGGTCCAGGGAGGCCAGGTCGACGGCGGTGCCGTCCCAGCCGGCCAGCGCGGGCGCGCCGGCCGCGTCGGTGAGCACCACGGCCGGGGCCGCGTCCGCCAGGACGAGGCCGATCCGCTCCACCGGGTGGGCCGGGTCGAGCGGGACGAACGCGGCCCCGGCCCGGGCGACGGCCAGCATCGCGGTCACCAGGTCGGCGCTGCGGCCCAGGCAGACGCCGACCCGGTCGCCGGGGCGTACGCCGCGCGCGGCCAGCTGGCGGGCCAGGGCGTCGGCCCGCCGGTCGAGTTCGCGGTAGCTGTACCGGGTCTGCTGGTCGACCACCGCCGGGTGGTCCGGGCGGCTGCGGACCGCGTCGTCGATCAGCCCGGACAGCAGGGCCGACGGCTCGCCGCGGTCGATCTCGCTGCCGTTCCAGGTGTCGAGCTGGCGGGCGCGGGCCGCCTCGGGGACGGCGAGCAGCTCGCGGACCGGGCGGCCGGGCCGCGCGGCGATGCGGGTCAGCACCGCGACGACGTGGTCGAGCAGCGCGCCGGTCTCCTCCGGGGTGATCCGCCCGGCGTCCACCACCATCTGGAGCTGCATCTCGGCGGCGGCCCGCACGACCAGGGTGACCGGGTAGTTGGTCCGGGTCTCGTAGCGGACGTCGCCGACCGTGACCGCGCCGTGGGAGAGCACCGCCTCGGTGCGGTCCGGGTAGTTCTCGACGACCACGACGGTGTCGAACAGCGGCACGCCGGGCGCGGTCTCGGCCCAGCGCTGGATGTCGGTCAGCGGGGTGTGCTGGTGGTCCAGCAGCGGGTGGCGGGTCGCGGCGTGGCGGGCCAGCCACTCGTCGCCGGGCAGCTCCCGGTCGATCCGCACCCGGACCGGGACGGTGTTGATGAACATCCCGAGCATCTGGTCCGCCCGGTCCAGGTCGACGGGGCGGCCCGAGACGGTCACGCCGACCACCACGTCGTCGCGGCCGCTGTGGCGCGCGACCGTCCCCGCCCAGGCGGCCTCGACCAGGCTGCTGAGCGTGGTTGCCCTGCCGGCGGCCAGCCGCCGCAGCGCGGTGACGGTCCCGGCGGGCAGCTCGGCCCGCACCGTGCGGAAGTCGCCGGACGGCTTGGCGCCCGGGCGCACGCCCGGCAGGCTCAGCGTCGCCGGCTCGCGGTAGCCCGCCAGGTGGCCGGTCCAGAACGCGCGGTCGCGTTCGGTCTCCTGACGGCCCAGCCAGGCGATGTACTCGCGGAAGGCGGGCGGCGCGGGCGCCTCGGCGGCGTCACCGGACAGTCCGGCGGTGACCTCGGCCAGCAGCAGAGCGGCGGACCAGCCGTCCAGCAGCAGGTGGTGGTACGTCCACACCACCAGGTGCTCGTCGGGCAGGCGCAGCACCAGCAGCCGCATCAGCGGCGGCCGGGCCAGGTCGAAGCGCTCGCGGGCGCGCTGCTCCAGCTCCTCGGCGACGGCGCGCTCCCGGGCCGGCTCGTCCAGCCCGGACAGGTCGCGGAACTCGATCGGCAGGTCCGCCTTGGGCAGCACCACCTGGTGCGGGGTGCGGATCCGCTCGCGGACGAAGGCCGTGCGCAGCACCGGGTGCCGGGCGATGGCCCGCTGCCAGGCGGCTCCCAGCTCCGTCAGGTCCAGTTCGCCGCGCACCCGGAAGGTGGTCAGCTCGACGTACAGGCCGTGCTCGGGGGAGGTGGTGCTGTGGAAGAGCATCCCCTCCTGGGTCGGCGAGAGCGGGTAGATGTCCTCGATGTCGTTCACTTGGTGTCCTCTCCTGACCGGAACAGGGCGAATACCCGGGCCAGGTCGTCTTCGCTGAGGTCCGCGTCCGAGAACGCCTCGCCCGACCCCTTCGCGGGGGCCGGATCGGGCTCGGCGGGAGCGGTGGGCGGGGCGGGGGTGTCGGACGCCGGGGCGGCGGCGGGCGCGCGGTCCGCGCGCAGCCGGGCGGCGAGCTGTCCGACGGTGGGGTGGGCGAAGAGGTCGCCGGGGGAGACGGCCAGGCCCTGCCGCTGGAGTTCGGCGGTGATCTGGACGATCAGCAGGGAGTCGCCGCCGAGTTCGAAGATGCTGTCCTCGGGGCCGATCCGGGGGACGCCCAGCAGCCGGGACCAGACCGCGGCGATCTGCTCCTCCAGCCCCTCGGGGCCGGTCGCCGACGCGGCCTGCGGTGCGGACGGTGCGGCCTGCGACGCGGCCGGGACGGGCGCGGCCGGCCCGGTCGCGCGGGGGCTGACCAGCACGTGCGGGAGGTGACGGTTGGCCAGGATCCGGTCGAAGGCCAGCAGGCCCTGCCGGGTCGGGATGCCGCTCTCCGCGTCCGGGCCGGGAGCGTCCGGGCCGGGGGCGTCCGGGCCGGGGGTGGCCGGGGCCGGGCGCAGCACGAAGCCCTCGACGAGCACGGCCGCAGTGCCGTCCGGCCCGGCGACGACCACGTCGACGACCAGCGTGTCGCCCGCCCCGGCGTCACCGGAGCGGCGGTCCACCCGCACCACGGCCTCGGGGCCGAGCGGGCCGAGCACCACCAGACGGCGGTAGGCGACCGGCAGGTGGCTGCCGGTGCGGGCGGTGACGGCGCCGGTGGCGGTGTCCAGCAGCGCGGGGTGCAGCGGGTGCGCGGCCAGGTCGCCGTGGAACGCCTCGGGCAGGCGCAGCCGCAGCATCGCCCCGCCGCTCCCGTCCTCGCGGACCTCGGTGACGCTCTCCCAGCGCGGCCCGGTGCGCAGGCCGCTGGCGCCGCCGGGCCGCTCCCCGGCGGCGGAGGGCACCGCGACCTGCGGCACCGGGGCGCAGCGGGCCGCGAGGCCGTCGAGGTCCAGGCGCTCGGGGGCATCGCCCCCGTACGGCGCGATCCGGCCCTGGGCGTGCGGCCTGGACGGCACGGCGGTGGAGCGCACCTCCCACAGGTGCCCGCCGTCGGGCGCCGGACGCAGCCGCAGGGTGACCTCGGGCGGGGCGTCGGCGGGCATCCGCAGCGGGTGGGTGAAGACGGCGTCCAGCTCGACCGGCCCGTCCCCGACCGCCAAGTGGTGCCCGGCGACGGCGAGTTCGAGCAGCGCGGTGCCGGGCAGGACCGGGACGTCGCCGATCCGGTGCTCCTCGGCCGGCCAGGTACTCTGCCCGGTGCGGCGCAGCCGCAGCTCCACCGTCCCGTCCGGCTCCGCCCGGCGGGCGTCGAACAGGGCGTGGTCGAGCACCTCGCCGCCGTCGAGCCAGTCGCGCCGGCCGGACCGCAGCGCCATGCCGGTCTGCGACCAGCGGTCCCAGCCGATCGACACGGCGGCCCGGGAGCCGGCGGCGAAGCTGTCCAGGAAGGCGTTGGCGCCGGTGTAGTCGGCCTGGCCGACCGCGCCGGTGACCGCCAGCACCGAGGAGCAGAGCACCAGCACCGGCTGGTCCACGGCCGTCAGCCGCTCCAGCAGGACGGTGCCGAGCACCTTGGGGGCGAGCACCCGCGCCATCTCCCCGGCGCTGCGCAGGGCGGTGACACCGCCGCCGGGCACCCCGGCGGCGTGCACCACCCCGGCGATCGGGCCGTACGCGGCCCGGACCCGGTCGAGCGCGACGCCGAGCGCGGCCTCGTCGGTGACGTCCGCCTGGACGAGGCAGAGCCGGGCGCCGTGCGCCGTCAGCCCGGCGAGGGCCTCGGCCAGCTCCGGGGGGCAGCTCGCGGCGGGCGCCGCGGCCTCGGGGCGCAGGCTCCGCCAGCCGGCGCCGTCGGGGACGGCGCGGCGGGTGAGCAGGACGAGCGTCCGGTCGGCGTCCTCGGCGAGGTGGCCGGCCACGGCCAGACCGATCCCGCCCAGGCCGCCGGTGACCAGCCACACGCCGGACGGCGCGGCGGGCTGCGGCCCGGCCGGGTCGGTGAGGACGGGCCGCTCCGGGGCCGGCACCAGGTGCGCCCGGCCGCGGACGGCGGTCAGCGGCGCCGCGGCGTGCCCGGCGCGCAGCTGCGCCACCACGGTCTGCGCCGCCAGGGCCAGTTCCGCGGGCTCCCGGGTCGGGCAGTCCAGGTCGAGGGCGTGCACGGTGACGCCGGGCAGCTCCTGCGGCAGCACCCGCACCGCGCCCAGCCCGGCGGCGGCCTGCGGGGTGCGGGCGGGCTGCCCGGGCAGCCCGTGGGCGGCGTCGGTGACGAGCAGCATCCGCAGCGGCCGGCCGGGGAACGCCTCGCCCAGGGCCCGGGCGAGTTGGACCGGGACGGTGAGGGCGCGCAGCGCGCCGTCGGCCGCCTCGCCCGGGGTGGCCGAGTGCAGCGGCGGGGTGTCCAGGGCCCAGCAGGAGAGGACGGCGTCCGGCGCGGTGCCGCGCGCGGCCAGGGCGGCGGCGAGCGCGGGGAAGGCGGCGGGGTCGTCGGCGTCGAGCGTGAAGGGGGTGTCGAGCGTGAAGGGGGTGTCGAGCGTGAACGGGGTGTCGAGCGTGAACGGCGTGTCCTGCGCGGTGGACGCCCCGGCGCGGGCGCGGACCAGGCTGACCTGGGCGCCGGCGACGGTGAGCTCTCCGGCGACGGCCTCGGCGAGGCCGGACTCGTCGGCGAGCAGGAGCACCGACGGCGGGAGCGGTCCGGTGCCGGACGGCGGCAGCGCCTGCGTCCAGGAAACGACGTGCAGCCAGTCGTCCACGCCGCTCGCACCGTCGGAGACCCGCGCGGGCCCGGCGGGACCCTGGGCGGTGACGGCGGCGGTGGGCTCGGCGGCGGTGGGCTCGAACCAGTGCCGGGTGGGCTCGAACGGGTAGCCCGGCAGCGAGACGTGCCGGCGCCCGGCCCGCTCGCCGAGGGCGGACCAGTCGACCTCGGCGCCCCGCTCCCACAGCCGGGCCAGCGCGGTGAGCCGGGCCGGCGGCTGGTCCGTGGCGGGCGCGGCGCCGCCGAGGGTGGGCAGCGCGGGGCGCCCGGTGCCCAGGGTCCGCACGGCGAAGCCGCTCAGCCCCCGGCCGGGGCCGAGCTCCAGCAGCGGGCCGTCGCCCGGCAGCGCGGCGAGCGCGTCGGCGAAGCGGACGGTGTGCCGCAGCTGGCGTGCCCAGTACTCCGGCGACGCGGCCTCCTCGGCGGTGAGCTCATGCCCGGTCAGGCCGGAGACGAGCGGCACGGCGGGCGCCTGGACCGGGACGGTGGCGACCAGCCGGGCGAACTCCTCCAGCAGCGGTTCGGCGTCCCGGGAGTGGAAGGCGTGCCGCACGGCCAGCTGCCGGGCGGCCACGCCGCGCGCGGCCAGCCGCTCGGCGAGCCGCGCGACCGCCTCGGGGGCGCCGGCCACCACGCAGCGGTCGGGCGCGTTGACGGCGGCCGGCTCCGGCCCGGCCGGGTCGTCCAGCAGGGCGCGCAGCTCCGGCTCGGGCAGCGGGACGCTCAGCATCGCGCCGGGCGCCATGGTGCCCATCAGCCGGCCGCGTTCGGCCACCAGCCGGGCGGCGCCGGGCAGGTCGAAGACCCCGGCGGCGCAGGCGGCCGCGAACTCGCCGACGCTGTGCCCGGCGAGTGCGACCGGCCGGATGCCGAGCCCCGTCCACCACGCGGTGAGCGCGTACTCCACCGCGAACAGGGCCGGCTGGGCGATCTCGGTCCGGTCGAACAGGTCCGGGTGGGCCGGGTCGAGCAGCAGCTCGCGCAGCGGCGCCGCGGTCCACGGCCGCAGGGCGTCCAGGCAGCGGTCGAGCGCGGCGCGGAAGAGCGGCTCGGCGCGGTACGGCTCGGCCGCCATGCCGGGGTGGCCGGCCCCCTGCCCGGGGTAGAGGAAGGCGACCTTCTGACCGGTCCCGACGGCCTGGACGGCCTGGACGGTCTGGGCGGCGGGGGACGCCTCGCTCGAACGCCCGGTCAGGACGGCGCGCCGCCAGGGGTGGTGGCGCCGCCTGGTCTGGAGGGTGAACGCGGCGTCGCCCGCGTCGGGCGCACCGGGGCCGGCCAGCGCCGCGCCGATCCGCTCGGCGGCCCGGTCGAGCGCCCGCTCGCTCCTGGCGGACAGCGGCAGCAGCTCCCACCGCGCGGGCTCGGCGGCGGGCGCGGCGGGCTCGGCGGGCAGCGTCGGCGCGTCCTGGAGGATCAGGTGGGCGTTGGTGCCGCCGATTCCGAAGGAGCTGACGCCCGCGATCCGGGCGCCGTCGCGGCCGGTCCACGGTTCGGCCTCGGTCAGCACCCGGAACAGGCCGGGGGACAGTTCGGGACTGGGGTTCTCGAAGTGCACGGTCGGCAGCAGCGTGCGGTGCTGGAGCGCGAGCACCGTCTTGATCAGCCCGGCCATCCCGGCGCAGGTGTCCAGGTGGCCGACGTTCGACTTGACCGCGCCGAGCACCCGGCGGGAGTCCGGGGCGTCCGCGAACACCCGCCCCAGCGCGGCGAGTTCGATCCGGTCGCCGAGCGCGGTGCCGGTGCCGTGCGCCTCGATGCAGGAGACCTCGCCGGGCGTGACCCCGGCCACGGACTGGGCCGCCGAGACGACCCGGACCTGTCCGTCCAGGCTCGGCGCCGTAAAGCCGACCTTGCGGTTCCCGTCGTTGTTGACCGCCGAGCCGAGCAGCACGGCCCGCACGGTGTCGCCGTCGGCGACCGCGTCGGCCAGCCGCTTCAGCACCACCACGCCGACGCCGCTGCCGAAGACCGTGCCGGTCGCGTCGGCGTCGAAGGGGCGGCAGTGCCCGTCGGCGGAGAGGATGCCGCCCTCGGCGTGCAGGTAGCCGAGCCCCTGGCCGATCCCGGCGGAGACGGCGCCGGCCAGCGCCACGTCGCACTCGCCGCTGAGCAGCGCCTCGGCGGCCAGGTGGACCGCGAGCAGGGCGGAGGAGCAGGCGCTCTGCACGCTCAGGCTCGGGCCGGTCAGGCCCAGCCGGTAGGAGGTCTGGGTGGCGAGGTAGTCCTTGTCCCCGGCGGCCAGCCACTGGACGTCGGCCCGGTCGGCCAGGTGGGCCGCGTTGGGCAGCAGGTGGTGCGTCAGGTAGGAGTTGAAGCCGGCCGAGGCGTAGACGCCCACGCCGCCCTCGACGCCGTCGGTCAGCTGCCCGGCGTCCTCCAGCGCGGTGACCGCGCACTGCAGGAACAGCCGGTGCTGGGGGTCCATCAGCTCGGCGTCGCGGGGCAGGATGCCGAAGTACTCGGCGTCGAACTCCGCGAGGCCCTCCAGCACGCCGCCCGCCCCGACGAACCGGGGGTCGGCCAGCCGTTCGGCGGGGACGCCCAGGGCCGCCAGCTCCTCGGGGCTGCGGAAGGTGACGCTCTCGCGGCCCGCGACCAGGTTGGCCCAGAAGGCCCCGGCGTCGGGAGCTCCGGGGAACCGGCAGGCGAGGCCGGTCACGGCGATCGCGTCCGGCAGGTCCGGCGGTGCGGCGGCCGGGCCCCCGGGGGCGTGGGTGGTCATCGGGCTTTCTCCTCATGGGGTGGTGATGCGACGCGGCTCGCGGGGGTCCGGCGGCCGACGCCCGGCACGGGGTGCGGGGTGTCGGCCGCCGGCCGTCCAGGTCAGCCGGTCGGGCCGGCGGCGGAGCCGCCTCGGCGGGCGGCGCGGCGCCGTTCGTGGTGCTGCCGGCGGTCGCCGCCGGCGGGCTGCGCGGTGTCTGCTGCGGCGGTGTCCGGGGCGGGCTCGGGTGCCGGTGCGGCCGGTGCCGCCTGCGGCGCCGGGGCGGCGGCCGGGCGGTCCAGCAGCTCGGCCAGGTGTCGGATGGTCGGCCGGTCGAACATCTCGACCACCGAGAGCTCCTGCCCGAAGTCCTCGGCGATCCGCCGCTGGACCCGGACCAGGTGGATGGAGTTGGCGCCGGCCTCGAAGAAGTTGGTGTCGACGCCGACCTCCGCCCCGTCCATCACCTCCCGCCACAGCTCGGTGAGCCGCTCCATCGCGCCGGGCGCGCCCGGCCGGTGCGCCGCCGTTCGCGCCGCCGGTGCCGCCGTGAGGGCGGGGGCGACGGGGCCGGCGGAGACGACGGCGGGGGCGGGCACCGCGGCGCCGAGCCGGGCGAGCGCCGCCCGGTCGACCTTGCCGTTGGCGGACAGCGGCAGCGCCTCCACCGCCCGCACCTGCTGCGGAACCATGTAGCCGGGCAGCCGCTCGGCGAGCGCGTCGCGCAGCGCGGCCGTCCAGTCCGCGCCGGAGCCGGGCTCCTCGGCGGCCGCGTTCAGCGGCCGACCGCCGACGAGCGTGTGCAGCACGCGCTGGCCGTCCTCCAGCCGCAGCGCCTCGTGCAGCGGCTCCGGGAAGACGTCGCCGATCGGGCAGAGCGCCACCGCGCAGTCGGCGGCGCGGTGACGCAGCAGCTGCGCCATCGCCCCGGCCTCCAGCAGGCAGAAGCGGTCGGCGAGGTCGCCGTACACCGGGGCGATCGCGGCGGTCCGGGAGACCAGGAAGACGGCGAAGCCGGCCTGGTCGAGCAGCGGCCCGTTGGCCTCGCTGTAGAGCGCCCGGTCCAGGGCCCGGGCCGAGCCCGGTGCACCGTCGAGGGCGACCAGCGCCGGCCCGGCCGGGTCGACGTAGTAGGTGCCGGCCGGCAGGCCCGCCACCTTGCCGGGGGCGACGGCCAGGTAGGTCTGCACCGGGTACAGGCCGCCGGCCGAGCCGTAGGCGTACCGGGGCACGCCGTCCTCGTCCTGGCGGGCGAGCACGGTCAGCAGCGCGTGCAGGTCGGCCAGCCGCACGGGGGCGTCGGCGAAACCGGTGGCGGCGCCGCGCAGGGAGGCGGCCCGGCGCAGGTCCAGGGTGTCGGTCGGCAGGGCGAACGGCAGGACCTCACGGCCCGCCAGATCGGCGCGGCGGCCGGGCTGGCGCAGGCGCGCCTCCAGCCGGCGGACCCGCTCGGCGTCCAGGGCCGGAGCCGGCGCGGGAGCGGGAGCGGGGGCGGCGGGCTGCGGCCGGGCGGCCTCGCGGACCACGAAGGCCGCGAGCCGGGCGCCGAGCCCGTTGCCCTCGACCAGCGCCGCCGCCTCCCGGACGCCGTCCATCCGGACCAGCGCTGACTCGATCTCCCCCAGCTCGATGCGCATGCCGCGCACCTTGACCTGGCAGTCCTCCCGGCCGAGGAACTCCAGCTCGCCGTCGGGCAGCAGCCGGGCGAGGTCGCCGGTGCGGTACAGGCGCTCCCCGGTGACCGGGTGGGTCGGGAACGCCCGGGCGGTGAGCTCGGGGGCGTTGCGGTACCCGACGGCCAGGCCCACACCGGTGATGAACAGGGCGCCGGCGACGCCGACCGGGCGCGGCCGGAAGGCCTCGTCCAGGACGACCATGCCCTGGTTCCGCATCGGCCGCCCGTACGGGATGCTCGGGCGGCCCGGCTCGACCGCGCCGATCGGGTGCAGCACGGACCAGATCGACGCCTCGGTGGCGCCGCCCAGGCTGATCACCTCGGCCTTGGGCGACAGCGCGCGGACGTGGTCGGGCATGCCGACGGGGATCCAGTCGCCGCTGAGCATGACCAGGCGCAGGGACTCCAGGTCGGCGGCCGGGTTGCCGCCGGCGTACGCGAGCAGCATCTCCATCAGCGCGGGGACGGAGTTCCAGACGGTGACGCCGTGCTCGGCGACCAGCCGGGACCAGCGCGCGGGGTCGCGTTCCTCCCCGGGCCCGACCAGCACCAGCGCGGCGCCGGCGGCGAGGGTGCCGAACAGGTCGTAGACCGAGAGGTCGAAGCCGAGCGAGGAGAGGCCGAGGACGCGGTCGGCGGGGCCGACCCGGAACCGGTCGTTGACGTCCACCACGGTGTTGAGCGCGCCGCGGTGGTCGATCATCACGCCCTTGGGGTCACCGGTGGAGCCCGAGGTGTAGATGACGTACGCGAGGTCCGCCGGGGTGGTGGGCACCGGGGCCGGCTCGGTGTCGGCCGGGGCGGCCAGCGCCTGCTCGAAGCCCAGCAGGGTGACGCCGGCCGGCACCGCGTCGGCCGCGTCCCAGGACTCCCGGGCGAGCAGCGCGGTGGCGCCGGCGTGTTCGAGCGAGCGGGCGACGCGGGCGGCCGGCAGTCCGGCGTCCAGCGGCAGGTAGGCGCCGCCGGCCCGGATCACGCCGATCGCGGCCGCGACCTGCTCCCAGCCCCGGTCGGCGCGCACGCCGACCAGCTCGCCGGGGCCGACGCCGGCGCCGCGCAGCGCGTGGGCCACGGCGGCGGAGGCGCGCTCCAGCTCGCCGTAGGTCACGGTGCCGGTGGCGGAGACGACGGCGGTCCGCCCGGGGGCGGTGCGCGCCTGGGCGAGGAACGGCTCGTGCAGCAGCCCTTCGGGCCGCGGGCCGTCCGTGGCGTTGAGCGCGCGGTAGGCCTCGGCGTGGGCGGCGGGCAGGGCGGCCAGGTGCGGGTCCGTCCAGGCGTCGGGCCGCTCGGCGAGGGCGGTGAGCAGGCCGGTGTAGGCCTCGAACATCGCGTCGAGCAGGCCCTCGGGGAAGAGCTCCTCGACGGCGTCCCAGGTCAGCCGCAGCCGGCCCTCGTCCTCGGAGATCTGGTGGTCCAGCCAGACCTGGGGGGTCTGGGTGATGGTGTGGGCGACCTTGGCGCCGAGTTCCCGCAGGACCCGGCCGCCGCCGACCTCGCCGGCGCCGAGCTCGCTGGTGAAGACGACCGGCATGGCGGCGTCGGCCACCCCGCGCCGGCGGGCCAGGTCGCCGCCGACCCGCACGCCGCTGACCAGCTGGTGGTCCAGGTCCTCCCAGAGCCGGTCCTGGAGTCGGCGGGCCCGGTCGGCGAAGGAGCCGGCGGTTGCGCCGTCCACCTCGAAGAGGCTGAGCGCGGTGAAGTCGCCGACCATGGCGGCCAGGTCGGGGTGCTCGCCGACGCGGTTGAACAGGGTGAGGTTGAGGGTGAAGCGGTCGGCCGCCGCCCAGGTGCCGAGCACGGTGGCGTAGGCGGCCAGGGCGAGCGCCGAGGGCGTGACCCGGCCGGCGGCGGCCCGGGCCTTCAGCCGCTCCCACAGCTCGGCGGGCAGGTGCGCCTCGCGGCGGTGGAACCTGGTCTGCGTCAGCTCCTCGGGGCGCCGGGCCAGCGGCAGCGCGGGGGCGGGCGGCAGGGTCTCCAGGCGGCCGTGCCAGTAGTCGAGGTCGCGCTGCAGGGCGGGGCCCTCGCGGCGGGTCTGCTCGGCCAGCACGTAGTCGCGGAACGAGAGCTCCATCGGGCGCGGGTCGAGCGAGCCCTGGTAGATCGCCAGCAGCTCGCGCAGCAGGATCTGCACGCTGCCGCCGTCGGCGATCAGGGTGTCGATGCTCAGGTGCAGCCGGGCGTCGGTGCCCTCGGTCCGGCTGGCGTGCAGCTCGAACAGCGGCCAGGTGTCGGCGGGCAGCACCTGGTGCGACATCCGGGCCCGGGTCCCGGCGAGGGCGTCGGCCCGCTCGGGCTCCGGCAGCCCGCGCAGGTCCTCGACGGCCAGCTGGTACGCGGGCACCTCGGGCAGGATGCGCTGGGTGCCGTCCTCGGCGAAGACCAGGCGCAGCGCGTCGTGCCGCCGCACCAGGGCCTGCCAGGCGTCCTGGAGGCGCAGCGGGTCGACGTCGGCGACGTCCACCTCAAGGTAGAGGTGGCAGGCGACGTCGCCGCCGACGGCGCCGCTGCGGCCGATCCAGTACGCGCGCTGCACGTCCGTCAGCGGGAAGGGCTCGTGGCGGCGGGCCGGGTCGGGCAGCAGCTCGACCGGTTCGGCGGGCGCCGCGGTGGCCCCGCCGGCGCCCAGCGCGTCCACGGCCCGGGCGAGGGCGGCGACGGTCGGCGAGTCGAACAGGGTGCGCAGCGGCAGCTGGACGTCCAGGTCGCGGCGGATCCCGGCGACCATCCGGGCGGCCAGCAGGGAGTGGCCGCCGAGCTCGAAGAAGTCCTCCTCGGTGCCGACCTCGTCGAGCGTCAGGGCCTCGCGCCAGATCGCGGCGATCCGCTCCTCGGTCGGCGTGGCGGGCGCGGTGCGGTCGCGGCCGGCGGCGGGGACGGTCTCGGGGGCGGGCAGCGCCGCGCGGTCGACCTTGCCGTTGCTCGTGAGCGGCAGCGCGTCGAGCGGGATGAACCGGGACGGGATCAGGAAGCCCGGCAGCTGACCGGCCAGGGCGGCCCGCAGCTCGGCCGGGGCGGGCGGGGCGGCCGGGTCCTCGGGCACCAGGTAGGCGGCCAGCGCGGCCCGGGCGGTGCCCAGGCCGTAGGCGGTGACCACGCACTGGCGGATGCCGGGCAGCGCGGTGAGCGCGGCCTCCACCTCGCCGGTCTCGATCCGGAAGCCGCGGATCTTGACCTGGTGGTCGTTGCGCGAGAGGTACTGGAGGCGGCCGTCGGGCAGGGTGCGGACGAGGTCGCCGGTGCGGTACAGCCGGGCGGTCGACTCACGGCCTGCCGTCTCGGGGGCGGCCGACTCGGGGCCCGCTGACTCGGGGTCGGACATCTCGGGGTCGGACGTCTCGGGGTCGGCGACGAAGCGTTCGTCGGTGAGCCGGGGCAGCCCGAGGTAGCCGGCCGTCACCCCGGCGCCGCCGATCAGGAGTTCGCCCGGCACGCCGACGGGCACCCGGCGCCCGTACGGGTCGAGGACGCGCACGGTGGTGCCGGCGATCGGGCCGCCGATGGTGACCAGGCCCTCGGCCGGGTCGACCTCGGCGGTGGTGGACCAGACGGTCGTCTCGGTCGGCCCGTACATGTTGCGGATCGGGCCGCCGAGGTGTCCGGCCAGCCGGCGCACCAGCTCGGCGTCGAGGGCCTCGCCGCCGAGCAGCAGCTGCCGCAGGCCGCGCAGGGCCTGCGGGTCGGCCTCGTCGAGCAGGGTGCGGGCCCGCGAGGGGGTGCACTGCAGGTGGGTGACGCCGTGGGCGCGCACCAGCGCCGTCAGCTCGGTGTCGGCCGCGACCGCGAGGGCGGCCGGGGCGGGGGCCGGTGCGGCGGCCGCGGTGCGGCGCAGCTCGGCCAGCCGGGGCAGGGCGGCCAGCGCGACGTCGGTGTCGACGCCGAAGTCGACCAGGCAGCCGATCTCGTCCACGCCGGCCGCGGCCAGCCGGTGCACCAGCGGCAGGCACTCCTCGGCGGTGCCGATCAGCGAGCCGTGGCCCAGGTAGCGGGCGCAGGCGTGGTCGAGCAGGGCCTCCTGGTCCTCCGCGGTGAAGTCGCTGCTGCGCACGTCCATGCCGAGGCCACGGGCCAGGTTCTCGATCAGGCCGACCGAACTGCGCAGGTAGTCGCGGAACGGCTGCCAGGCGTGCGCCCGGACGTCGGCGGCGTCGGCGCCGACGTAGCTGTGCAGCATCAGGGTCACGTGCGGCTCGCCCGGGTGGCCGGCCTCGTGCCAGGCCTCCCGGTAGAGGGCGATCTTCTCGGCGAGTTCCTCGACGCTCTGGCCCAGCAGGTGGGTCAGCAGCCGGGCGCCGACCCGGCCGGCCGTGCGGCAGGTCTCGGGGTTGCCCGAGGAGGTGAGCCAGTACGGCAGCTCGGCCTGGACGGGTCGGGGCAGCACCTGGACGTCGACGGTGCGGCCGCCGGGCCCCTCGAAGGGGAGCCGCTCGCCGCGCCACAGCCGGCGCACCTGCTCGATCCCGCTGACGGTGAGCGCCTGGCGGTCCTGGTAGGCGTCCTTGGCGAGGACGAAGTCGTCGGCGTGCCAGCCCGAGGCGAAGGAGAGCCCGACCCGCCCGCCGGACAGGTTGTCGACGACCGACCACTCCTCGGCGACCCGGACGGGGTGGTGCAGCGGTAGCACCACGCTGCCGGCCCGGATCCCGATCCGCTCGGTGGCCTGGGCGATCGCGGCGGCCAGCACCGAGGGGGCCGGGAACGGCCCGCCGAAGGCGTGGAAGTGCCGCTCGGGCAGCCAGACGGCGGAGAAGCCGTTGGTGTCGGCGAAGCGGGCGCCGTCCAGCAGCAGCCGGTACTGGTCGGGGCCGGGCTCGGCGCCGGCGGTGTCGCTGGCGAAGTAGAAGAGGCTGAACCCGGGGACGGCCGGGGCGGCCGGGGCGTCCGACGAGGCCGGTGCGGTCGGTGCGGTCGGGGCGGGGGCCGCCGTGCCGGGGTCGGGGTTGACCACGACGCGGTGGCCCCGGCTGAGCGTCCAGAGCAGTTCCAGGACGGAGATGTCGAAGGAGACGCTGGTGACGGCCAGCCAGGTGGCGGGCTCCCCGTCGTCCGCCAGCACGCGGTCCATCGCCGCCAGGAAGGCGGTGAGGTTGCGGCGCAGCACGACGACGCCCTTGGGGCGGCCGGTCGAGCCGGAGGTGTGGATGACGTACGCGGGGGCGTCCGGGTCCACGGATACGGATACGGGTGCGGGTGCGGGTCCGGCGGATCCGGCGGACTCGGCCGGGGCGTCGAGGTCGAGCAGCGGCGCGCCGGCGGGCGCGGCGTCCCGGGTCGCGGCGTGCACCACGACCACGGCGGGCTCGGCGTCCTCGACCACGTGGCGCAGCCGGGCCGCCGGGTAGTCCGGGTCGAGCGGCAGGTAGGCGGCGCCGGCCCGGAGCACGGCGAGCATGGCGGCGGGCAGGTCGGTGCCGCGGCGCAGGCACAGACCGACCCGGTCGCCGGGGCGCACCCCGGCGGCCTGGAGTCGGGCGAGCAACTCGTCGACCCGGGCGTCCAGTCGGGCGAAGGTGAGGGCCAGGTCCGGGCGGCCGCCGGGCAGCACGGCCTCGGCGTCCGGGCGGGTGCGCACGGCCTCGGCGAAGGCCGTCACGACGTCCGGTGCGTCCTCGGGCAGCGCCGGGCCGTCGCCGGCCGAGGCCAGCAGGGCCTGCTCGACGGGGGTGAGCGCGAGCAGGTCGGAGAGCCGCAGGCCGGGGTCGGCGGCGCCGCGGGCCAGCACCCGCTGGAGGGCTTCGGTCAGCGTGCGCACGGTGTCGTCGTCGAACAGGTCGCCGCTGAACTCGCAGACGCCTGCCGTGAGTTCGCCGTCGCGGGCGAGTTCCAGGCTCAGGTCGGTGCGACACAGGCCGTTGTCCAGCTCGACCAGCTCGACCGTGACGCCGGGCAGGGCGATGTCGGGGGCGGGCACGTTGCGGTAGCCGAACTGCACCTGGTAGAGCGGGGCGTGGCTGAGGTCGCGGTCCGGGCGCAGCTCGCGGACCAGGCGCTCGAAGGGCACCTGGGTGTGGGCCAGCGCGCCGAGCGAGGTCTCCCGGACCCGGCCGAGCAGTTCGCCGAAGGTCGGGTCGCCGGAGAGGTCCGAGCGCAGCACCAGGCTGTTGACGAACATGCCGACGAGCCCGGCGAGTTCGGGCCGGTCGCGGCCCGCGGTGGGCACGCCGACCACGACGTCCTGCTGGCCGGAGTGGCGCATCAGGACGGCCTGCCAGGCAGCCAGCGTGACCATGAACGGGGTGGCCCGGGCCGCCCGGGCGGCGCCCTCCACGGCCTCGGTGGTGGCGGCGTCCAGGGTGAAGTGCACCCGGCCGCCCCGGTGGCTGGGCACGGCCGGCCGGGGCCGGTCGGTGGTCAGCTCCAGGACGTGCGGGGCGCCCTCCAGGCGCTCGCGCCAGTAGCCGAGCGGTTCGGCCAGCGCGGTGTCGGTGAGCTCGCGGCGCTGCCACTGCGCCCAGTCGGCGTACTGCACGGCGAGCGGCTCGGGGGCCGGGCCGCCCTCGCGGAAGGCCCGGTAGCGGGCGCAGAGCTCCTCCACCAGCACCGCGCGGGACCAGGCGTCGCCGACCAGGTGGTGGTTGACCACGACCAGCAGGGCGCGCTCGGGCGCGGAGCGGATCAGCAGGGCGCGCAGCAGCGGGCCGTGCTCCAGGTCGAACGGCAGGGCCGCCTCCCGCTCGGCCAGCGCGCGCTCCTCGGCCTCGCTCCAGCCGGCCTCGCCGCCGGCCGGCTCGACCACCCGCAGCACCGGTGCGGTGCGCTCCAGCACCCGCTGCACCGGGCCGTCCTGGCCGGCGGCGATGACGGTGCGCAGCGCCTCGTGCCGCTCCACCAGGCCGTCCAGCGCGGCCTCTAGCGCGGCGACGTCCAGCGGGCCGCTCAGGCGCAGGCCCACGTACTCGTTGAACACCCCGAGCCCGGGGGTGAGCTGCTCCAGGAACCAGAGCCGCTCCTGGCCGAAGGACAGCGGCGCCGGCAGCGCCGGGTCGCGCGGCGGCACGGCCGGGGCCGGGGCGGCGGGGCCGGCCGGGGTGGCCGGGGTGGTGCCTGCGCGGCCCCGGGCGCGCGCCTCGAAGGCGGCGCGCTGCTCGGGGGTGAGCCGGGCGAGGCGGTCCTCGCGGCGGCCTGCGGGGTTGGTCACTGGTTCTCCAGGTCGGCGAGGATGCGGTCTTCGATCTCGGTGGCGAGGTCGGCGACGCGGCCGCCCTCGAAGAAGACCCGGGCGGGGACGTCGACCTCGAACTCGGCCCGCAGCCGGGCCGCGATCTGGGCGGCCAGCAGCGAGTGGCCGCCGAGCTCCAGGAAGTCGTCGTCCACCCCGACCCGGTCGAGGCCGAGCAGTTCGGCGTAGATCTCGGCCAGGCGCTCCTCGGTCGGGGTGGCCGGGGCGGTGTACGGCGTGGCGAGCTCGGGGCGGGGCAGGGCCGCCGTCCGGGGCGCCTCGGCGGCCGGGGCGGCGGAGGTGCGCAGCGTGCCGTCCGCGATCGCGGCGCCGGCCCGGGCCACCACGGCCCGGCCGGGCGGGCCCTCCAGCAGGGCGGCGAAGGCGCGGGCGCCCTGCTCGGGGGTGAGCGCGCCGGCCAGCATGTCGGCCTGGAAGGCCCGTAGGGCCTCGGGGACCTCGGCCCGGCTGGCCATGCCGACGCCGGCCCACATGTCCCAGTCGACGGCCACCGCGTGGCGCTCGCCGCGCGCGGCCTCGGCCTCCGCGACGGCGGCGAGGTAGGCGTTGGCGGCCGCGTAGTCGGCCTGGCCGTAGGTCGGGATCAGGGTGGCGAGCGAGGAGCAGAGCACCAGCACCTCGGCCTCCCCGGGCCGCAGCGCGGCGAGCAGGTGGCGCAGGCCGGCGGTCTTGGGGGCGAGGACGGTGCGCATGCTGTCGTCGGAGCGCAGCTCGACGGAGCCGCCGCCGGGCACGCCGGCCGCGTGGACGACGCCGTCGATCCGGCCGAAGGCCGAACGGGCCTGTTCCAGCGCCCGGTCCAGCGATGCGGCGTCGGTGACGTCGGCCTGGACGGCCAGCACCTCGGCGCCGCTCTCGCGCACCGCGGCGAGCGCGGCCTCGTCGGCGGCGCCGCGGCCGAGCAGGACGAGCCGGGCGGCGCCGGCCCGGGCCAGGGCCGGGGCGAGGGTCAGGCCGATCCCGCCGAGGCCGCCGGTGAGCAGCCAGGTGCTGTCGGCCCGCACCCGGGCCGGGGCGGTCGGGACGGGGCGCTCGGCGGGCTCGACGGTGCGGGTGAGCAGGGCGCCCCCGCGCAGGGCGAGCAGCCGGGCCGGGCCGGTGAGCACGGCGCGCACCACCGCGTCGGCGGCGGCCTCGTCGAGCGCGGTGCCGACGGCGAGGTCGACCTGGGTGCAGCGCAGGTTGCGGTACTCCTCGCCGAGCACCTGGACCGGGCCGCTGAGCAGGGCGGCGGCGGGCCGGGGCTGCTCGCCGGGGGCGGCCGGGAAGGCCCCGGCGGTCACGACGCCGAGCCGGACCTCGTTCAGCACGCTCTCGGCGGACATCGCCCGGGCGAGGTGGACCAGGCCGAAGTAGCCGGCGGTCTCGTCCGGCGTCTCGTCCAGGCCCCAGGCGTACAGGACGGCGGTGGGCGTGCGGACCAGGCCGCGCAGGTCGGCCAGCAGCTTCGCGTACTGGGCCGGGTCGGCGGGGTCGAGCTCGTAGACGCCGCGGCGCACCCGGCGGTAGGCCGGGCCGGGCTGGACGGTGGTGACGATCTGGCCGCGCGCCGTCAGCAGCTCCACCAGGGGCTGGGCGGCGCCGGCCCGGTCCAGCAGGACCAGCCAGGTCTGGCGGCGGCCGGCCAGCGGGTCGTCCCCGGCGCTCTCGGCGAGCGGGCGCCAGGTGACGGTCCCGTGGACGGCGTCGAGGTCCGCGGCGGGCAGCGCGGTGGCGGGCGCCCGGCCGGGGACGGCGGGCTCGATCCAGTGCGGGAGCCGCTCGAACGGGTAGCCGGGCAGGTCGGCGGGGCGGGCGTCGGCGTCGACGGGCTCCCAGTCGACGGCGGCGCCGTGCGCCCACAGGCTGCCGAGCGCGAGGACGGCGCTGCCGGGCTCGTCCTCGGCGCCGCGGCGCCCGCGGGTGGGCAGCGGCGGCAGGGCGAGCCGCGGCCCGGCGGTGCCCTCGGCGGCCGCGCGGGCCAGGTCGGTCAGCACGCTGCCGGGGCCGGTCTCCACCAGCACCATCCGCTCGTCGAGCGCCGCCAGGCGGGTCAGCCCGTCGTGGAAGCGCACCGGGGCGAGCATCTGGCGCACCCAGTAGCCGGGGTCGGTGGCCTGCTCGGGGGTGATCCAGTCGCCGGTGAGGTTGGACAGGAACGGCACGGTGGGCTCGTGCAGCGTGACCTTGGCGAGCTCGGCCGCGAACTGCTCGGCGGCGGGCGCGCACAGGGCGCTGTGGAAGGCCCGCTCCACCGGCAGGCGCAGGGCGCGCAGGCCCCGCTCGCCCAGCTCGGCGGCGGCCCGCTCGACGGCCTCGGCGGTGCCGGACAGCACCGAGGCGCCCGGTCCGTTGACGGCGGCGAGGTCCAGGCCGTGCGCGGCGGCGAGGTCGGCCGCGGCCGCCTCGTCCAGCGGGACGGCCAGCATCGCGCCGGGCGCGGTCTGCTCCATCAGCCGGCCGCGGGCGGCGACCAGGGCGAGCGCCTCGGGCAGGTCGAGGACGCCGGAGAGCAGCGCCGCGGTGTACTCGCCGAGGCTGTGGCCCAGCAGCGCCGCCGGGCGCACGCCCCAGTGCCGCCACAGCGCGGCCGTGGCGTGGCCGACCGCCAGGACGGCGGGCTGGGTGACGGAGCTGCGGCGCAGCAGGTCGGCGTCGCCGCCGCGCAGCAGCTCGACCAGGTCGAGGCCCAGGTGCGGGCGCAGCAGGTCGGCGGCCTCGTCCAAGGCGGCCCGGAACACCGGGTGCGCCCGGTGCAGGCCCAGGGCCATGCCCGGGTACTGCGCGCCCTGGCCGGGCAGCAGGAAGGCGACGGGGGCGGCGCCCTGCCCGGCGCGGGCCCGGACCGACTCCCGGCGGCCGCCGCCGCGCAGCGCGGCCACGGCGGCGGCGGTGTCGTCGGCGACCACGACGCGGCGCTGGACCAGCTGGCGGCGGCCGGTGCGCAGGGTGCGGGCGACGTCGGCCAGCGGGCGGTCCGGGTGGGCGGCGAGGTCGTCGGCGAGCCGTTCGGCGGCGGCGTCCAGCGCGGCGGCGGTGCGGGCCGACAGCGGCAGGGCGACGGGGACGGCGCCCGGCGCGGCGGCCTCGCGCGGGGCCGGCTCGGGGGCCTGCTCCAGGATCACGTGCGCGTTGGTGCCGCCGATGCCGAAGGCGCTGACGGCGGCCCGGCGCGGGCCGTCGGCGACCGGCCAGTCGGTGAGGCCGGCCGGGACGAAGAACGGGCTGTCGGCGAGGCCGAGTCCGGGGTTGACGGCCTCGGCGTGCAGGCTCGCCGGGATGCGGCCGCCGCGCACCGTCAGGATGGCCTTGATCAGGCCGGTGACGCCGGCGGCGGTGTCCAGGTGGCCGAGGTTGGACTTGACCGAGCCCAGGCCGCACCAGCCGGTGGCGGACCTGTCGTCGGCGTCCTGCTCGGCGCGGAAGGCGGCGGTGAGCGCCTCGACCTCGATCGGGTCGCCGATCGGGGTGCCGGTGCCGTGCGCCTCGACGTAGCCGATGCTGTCCGGGGCGACGCCCGCGACGGACAGCGCCTCGCGGATCACGGCGGTCTGGCCGGCGACCCCGGGGGCGGTGTAACCCGCCTTGTTCGCACCGTCGTTGTTGACGGCTGAGCCGAGGATGACGGCGTGCACCCGGTCGCCGTCGGCGAGCGCGTCGGCGAGGCGCTTGAGCACCACGACGCCCGCGCCGTTGCCGAAGACCGTGCCGGCCGCCTCGGCGCCGAAGGGCCGGCAGTGCCCGTCCGGCGACTCGATGCCGCCGGGCACCGGCAGGTAGCCGGAGCGGTGCGGCACGGTGACGGTGACGCCGCCGGCGAGCGCGAGGTCGCACTCCTCGGACAGCAGGCTCTGCACCGCGAGGTGCACCGCGACCAGCGAGGTCGAGCAGGCAGTCTGCACGCTGACCGCCGGGCCGCGCAGGTTGAGCTTGTACGCGGCGCGGGGGGCCAGCTGGTCGGGCTGGTTGCCCTGGAAGAGCATCGGCACGCCGAGGGAGTCCCGCAGGTCGGTGCGCGGCAGCAGGTTGTGGATCAGGTAGGTGCTCAGCAGCGACCCGGCGTAGACCGCGATCGGCCCGCGCGCCCGGTCGGGGTCGCAGCCGGCGTCCTCCAGCGCCTCCCAGGCGCATTCGAGGAAGATCCGCTGCTGCGGGTCGATGACCGAGGCCTCCAGCGCGTTGTAGCCGAACAGCTGGGAGTCGAAGCCGGCGACGTCCGCCAGCACGCCCTTGGCGGCCACGTACCCGGGCTTGCCGGCCTCGCCGTCCGGCACCCCGGCGGCCCGCAGCTCCTCGGGGCCGAACCGGCTGATCGCCTCGGTGCCGGAGGCCAGCAGCTCCCACAGAGCGTCGACGGAATCGGCTCCGGGGAAGCGGCCCGCGAGGCCGACGACGGCGACCCGGCCGTCGGTCTCGGCCTCGTCGGGAATGACCGGCTGTGCGTTCAAGGTGTTCTCCGTGGGTGAGGTGGGCTCCGCGCGCGGCGGGGCGGGCAGGACCGGGTACGCGGCCGGGGCTCAGACCGCCATGGGGTTCAGAGCGCCATGGGGTTCAGGGCCGGCGGGCGGCTCAGACCGCCATGAGGTAGCGCTGGAAACGGGGCATCAGGAACTCCAGGGCCCGGACCTCGACGGGCGTCAGCTCCGGGTGCCAGACGTCCCAGAGCAGGACGGCGCGCTGCTGGGTGCCCTTGTTCCAGGCCTCGTGGATGAAGCTGTCGTCGAAGAGGATCACCTTGCCCTCCTCCCAGCCCCGCTCGTCGTCGCCGACCTTGATGGCGCAGCCGGGCGGCACGATCAGCGGCAGGTGCGCGGTCAGCAGCAGGTTCACGCCGCCGGTGTGCGGGGTGATGTGCACGCCGGGGTTGAGGATGGTGAACATGCCGTCGCGCGGCCCGTGCGGGCTCGCCGAGACGGCGGCGTGGGTCTCGGGGCAGCGCTCCAGGACCTCGTCGCGCCAGCTGCCGTTGCGGTACAGCTGGTAGGTGTCCCAGCCCTGCCAGCCGAGCTCCTTGGTGTACAGGTCCTCGTACGGGGCGAAGCGGGCCTGCTCGGCGCGCAGCTCCAGGAACTCGGCCTTGATCCGGTCGTACGCCGCCTCCATCCGGGCCACCCAGGGCAGTTCGGCGGTGTCGTGCCAGGGCAGGGCGCTGATCCCGGGGAAGAACAGCCGGGTCGGCTCCTGGTCGTCGTGCAGGTACTCCGGGGCCTGCTCGCCGGTGAGGATGCGCAGGCACTCCTCGACCCGCTCCAGCCCCTCGGTGCCGAGGATGCCGTGCAGCTCCGTCATCACGCCCTGAACGTCCATGTCAGTCCCTCCCTGTCGGTGCGGTCCGGGTCGTCGGCCCGGCCGGTGTGTGCTGGTCGGCGGCCGGGCCCTCGGCCCGGTCCCGGGCTTCGCGGCGGGCCCTGGCGCGGGCCCGGACGGCGCTCTGGCGGCGTTCGCCGCGCGGCTCGGCGCTCTCGGCGCCGGCCCGGCCGTCCGGGGCGGCGCCCTCGGTGAGGCCGGCCGCGAACTCGGCGATGGTGGGCCGCCCGAAGATGTCCACCAGCCGGACCGGCCGCTCCAGGCGGCGGGCCAGCTCCAGCTGGAGCCGGGCGGCCAGCAGCGAGTCGCCGCCGGCCTCGAAGAAGTTGGTGTGCCGGCCGACCGGTCCGCCGCCCAGCAGCCGGCGCCAGGCGTCGGCGACGAGCTGCTCGACCCCGGCCAGCGGGGCGGCGTCGGCGGGCCGGGCGGTGGCCCCGGGCAGCGGCAGCCGGGCCCGGTCGCGCTTGTTGGTGCGCGTTCGGGGCAGCGCGTCCAGCAGCATCACGGTGTCCGGTACGACCGCCGCCGGGAGCCGTTCGGCCAGGTGCGCGCGCAGTTCGGCGCCGGTGACCCCGGGCGCCGCGACCGCGTAGCCGACCAGCCGGCGGGCCCCGCCCTGGCCGTGCGCGGCGGCGGCCGCCTCGCGGACCCCCGGGTGCAGCTCCAGCAGCGCCTCGATCTCCTCCAGCTCGATCCGGTTGCCGCGGATCTTCAGCTGGCTGCCGATCCGGCCGACGAACGCCAGCTCGCCGTCCGGGAGGCGGCGGCCCAGGTCCCCGGTGCGGTACAGCCGGCCCCCGGCCTGCCAGGGGTCGGCGACGTACGCCCGGGCGCTCTCCTCGGGCCTGCGGTGGTACGAGCCGGCCAGGAAGTCGCTGCGGAGGTGGATCTCGCCGACCACCCCGACCGGGCAGGGCCGGCCCCGGCGGTCCAGGACCACCGCCTCGCGGCCCGGGATCGGGGTGCCGATCGGCACCCCGGCCGGGAACTCCTCGCCCGGCGCCAGCTCGCGGTGCGTCGCCAGCACGCACTCGGTGGGCCCGTAGAGGTTGTGCAGCCGCGGCCGGTCGGGGCGGTGCGCCCAGGCGGCGGCCAGCGCCACCGGGAGCACCTCGCCGGCCATCAGCACGTGGGCGAGGTCCGGCAGGTGCGAGCCGGTGGCGTCCAGCGCCTCGGTGACCAGCTGGAAGAAGGCCGGGACGGTCTGGATCTGGGTGATCCGCTCGGCCCGCAGCCACCCGGCCACCGCGAGCGGGTCGCGGCGCAGCCCCTGCGGCGGCAGGCAGAGCACCGCGCCCGAGCAGAGCGCGGCGAACACCTCGGTGTACGCGGCGTCGTAGGTGAACGGGGCCCACTGGGCGATCCGGCTGTCCGGGCGGATGCCGAAGTGCTCGCGCTGCCAGTGGGCGAACTGGGCGAGCGCCGCGTGCGGCAGGGCGATGCCCTTGGGCGTGCCGGTGGAGCCGGAGGTGTAGACGAGGCAGAGCGGGTCGCCGGGGCCGGCGGGGGAGGCGGCCGGGGCGGGGCCCGCGGGCTCGTCGGCGGCCGGCACCCGCGGGTCGACGGCCTCGACCGGGATGCCGGCGAAGTGCCCGTCGTCCGAACATAGTTCGGGGTGCAGGGCGAGCGTGCTCCCGGCGGCCAGCAGGCACACCGGTCCGGCGTCGGCCAGCAGTGCGGTCAGACGGGCGTCCGGGTCGGCCGGGTCGAGCACCGCGAAGGCGGCCCCGGTCTTGGCGACGCCGAGGATCGCGGCGCTCTGCACCGGGCCGGCGGGCAGCAGCACCGAGACGAACCGGCCGGGGGCCGCGCCGCGCTCCAGCAGCCGGGACGCGATCCGGTCGCTCCAGACGTCGAGCTGCCGGTAGCCGACCGTCACGTCCTCGGCCCGGATCGCGGGGGCGTCCGGACGGGCGGCGGCCCGGGCCCGGAACAGCTCGGACACCGGGACGGCGTGCTCGGCGCGCGCCTCGCCCGCGGGGCGGGCCGGGCGCGGGGCGGGCAGCGCGGGGTCGGTGAGCTCGACGGCGTCGAGGGGGGCCTGCGGCGAGGCCAGGGCGGCGCGCAGCAGGACGTGGAAGTGCCGGGCGAAGCGGTCCGCGAACTGCGGGCCGAAGCGGTCCGCGGCGTACTCCAGGGCGCCGCCGATCCGGTCGGCGCGCTCGTCCAGGGCCAGGGTCAGGTCGTACTTGGCCGCCCCGGTGGGGACCTGGCGCAGCACGCCGGCGGCCGCGCCCAGCCGGACGTCGGCCGGCGGCGCGTCCTGGAACACCAGCGAGGCCTGGACCAGGGTCGGCCGGCCCGGCTCGCGGGGCAGGCCGAGGCCGGCCACCAGCCGGTCGAAGGCGACCAGCGGACGGCCGAGGTCGCCCGCCAGCGCCCGCCCGGTGCGGGCGGCGAGCTCGGCGAAGGACGGCGCCCCGGCCAGGTCCACGCGCACCGGCAGGGTGTTGGCCAACGAGCCGACCAGCGACTCCAGTTCGGGCCGGTCGCGGTTGGCGACGGGCACGCCCACCAGCACGTCGTCGCTGCCCGCGTAGCGGCCCAGCAGCGCCGCGTACACGGCGAGCAGCAGGGTGAACGGCGTGGTGCGCAGCCGGGCGGCGCCCTCGCGCAGCGCGGCCGTCAGCTCCGGGGCGAGCGCCACCGGCAGCGTCGCGCCGGCTCCCGTCGGCCGCGTCCGGGTCGGTGCGTCGGCGGGCAGGTCGAGCACCCCGGGGTGCCCGTCGAGCCGCTTCACCCAGTACTCCAGGTGCTCCTGACGCAGCGTCAGGCCCGCCTCGTCGGCGCAGCCGGCCGCGTAGCCGGCGAAGTCCAGGTCGAGCGCGGGCGGCGGCTCGGCCAGTCCGAGGCGGGCGGCGTACAGCGCGGCCAGCTCGCGCACGGCCACGCCGATCGACCAGCCGTCGACGGCGAGGTGGTGCGCGGTGCACAGCAGCACCGAGCGCTCGGGGCCGGTGCGCACCAGGGTGAGCCGCAGCGGCGGCTCACCGGCCAGGTCGAAGGGGCGCACCGCCTCCGCCCGGGCCAGCTCGGGCATCTCTGCGGGCGCCGCGTCCAGAACGGCCAGGGCCGGTGCGGCGGGCGGCGCGAGGACCAGCACCGGGCCGTCCTCGCGCAGCTCGCAGCGGGCGGCGAGCACCGGGTGCCGGGCGGTCAGGTCGGCGAGCGCCCCGGTCAGGGCCGCCTCGTCCACCGGGCCGGTCAGGTCCAGCGCGGCCGGCAGGTGGTAGGCGGGCGAGTCGGGGGCCAGGCGGTGCAGCAGCCACAGCTGGCGCTGCTGGTCGGTCATCGGGACGGCGTCCGCGGGCGGCCCGGCCGTACGGGCGGCGGGCGCCGGGGCGGCGGGCCGCACCCGTGCCAGGGCGGCGGGGGTGGGGTCGGTGTAGAACTCGGCGAGCGAGGGCGCGGCGCCGAAGCGGGCCCGGACCCGGCCGAGCAGCCGGGTCGCGGCGATGGAGTTGCCCCCGGCGGCGAAGAAGTCGTCGGTGGTGCCGACCCGCTCGGACGGCAGGCCCAGGACCTCCGCCCAGAGCGCGACGGCGGCCCGCTCGGCCTCGGTGGCCGGTGCGCTGCGCCGGGCGGCGGTGAGCTCCCCGGCGCGCAGCAGCAGCGCCGGCCGGTCCACCTTGCCGCTGGTGTTGAGCGGCAGCGCGGGCAGCGGGGCGATCACCCCGGGGACGGCGGCGGCGGGCAGCCGCTCGCGCAGGTGGCGGCGCAGGCGGTCGGGCAGTTCGTCGTCCCCGGTGCGGGCGGTGACGAAGGCGACCAGCCGGGGCCCGGCGGGCTGCCCCCGGTCCACGACCACCGCCGCCTGGCGGACCTCGGGGTGGGCGGCGAGCAGGGACTCCACCTCGCCGACCTCGATGCGGTGGCCGAGGATCTTCACCTGCTGGTCGGCCCGGCCGAGCACGACGATCCGGCCGTCCGGCAGGTGGCGGGCCAGGTCGCCGGTGCGGTAGACGGTGCCGCCGGCCGGGTCGACCGGGTCGGCGACGAAGGCGGCGGCGGTCAGCTCCGGGCGGTTGCGGTACCCGGCGCTGACGCCGGCCCCGCCGATCACCAGCTCGCCGACGGCCCCGCGCGGCACCGGCCGCAGCCGCCGGTCCAGGACGTAGCAGACGGTGCCGGCCACCGGGCGCCCCACCGTGACGCCCTCGCCGGGCAGCACCCGTCCGACGGTGGACCAGATGGTCGTCTCGGTCGGCCCGTACAGGTTCCACAGCTCGGCGCAGCGCGCCAGCAGCCGATCCGCGAGGTCGGCGTCCAGGGCCTCGCCGCCGCACAGTGCCCGCAGCCCGGGCCGGCCCGCCCAGCCGCCGTCCAGCAGCCCGCGCCAGAGCGAGGGGGTGGCCTGCATGACGGTGGCGCCGCTGCGCTCCAGCAGCGCGCCCAGCGCCTCGGCGTCGCGGACGCTCTCGCGCGGGGCGACCACGACCCGGCCGCCGGCCAGCAGCGGGGCGAACAGCTCCAGGACGGAGATGTCGAAGGTGATCGAGGTGACGGCGAGCAGGGTGTCGTCGGCCCGCAGGCCCGGTTCGGCGCGGACCACGCTGTGCAGCAGGTTGGCGACGCAGCCGTGCGGCACCGCCACGCCCTTGGGCAGCCCGGTGGAGCCCGAGGTGTACATCAGGTAGGCGAGGTCCTCGGGGCCGGCGCCGGGCAGCGGCTGCCCGGTCCCGGCGTCCGGGCCCTCGTCGAGCAGCGCGGCCGGGTCGGCGGCGGGCAGCCCCCCGGCGGGGTCGCCGATCAGCAGGCGGGCGCCGCTGTCGGCGAGCACGTGCTCGGCCCGCGCGGCGGGCATGGCCTCGTCCAGCGGGACGAGGACGGCTCCGGCCCGCCAGATGCCGACGATCAGCGGCACCAGTTGCGCGCCGCGCTCGACGCGCAGGGCCACCCGGTCGCCGGGCGCCACGCCGTGCCGGGCCACCAGCCGGCGGGCGACCAGGTCGGCGGCCGCGTCGGCCGCGGCCCGGTCGAACGCGTGGCCGGGTGACTCGACGGCCGGTGCGGCGCCGTCCTGCCGGGCGAGTTCGCGCAGCGCCTCGGGGACGGTGGCCCAGGCGCGCTCGGCGTCGGGCGCCCGGTTGAAGTCGACCAGGACGCGCCGGCGCCGGTCTTCGGAGAGCACCGGAAGCTCGGCCAGCGGCCGGTCCGGGTCGGCCGCGGCGGCCTCCAGCAGGCACAGCAGCGAGTCCGCGAAGTCGGCGGCCGTCTCGGGGGCGAGCAGCGCCGTGCGGTACTCCAGCGTCGCGTCCAGCGCGCCCGAGGGGCGCGGGCGCAGGAAGAAGGTCAGGTCGTACTTGGCCGTGCCGCTGTGCGAGGGCGCCGGGGAGGTGGTGACGCCGGGCAGCTCCAGGGTGGTGGTGGGGCCGCTGTGGAAGGAGTACATCAGCTGGAACAGCGGCGTGCGCCCGCCCGCGGCCCGGCCGAGCCGTTCCAGGACCAGGTCGAAGGGGGTGTCGCGGTGGCGCAGGTCGGCCTTCAGGTGCCGGCGGGTGCGGGCCAGGGCCTGCCGGAAGGTCGGGTCGCCGCCGAGGTCGCTGCGGTGGGCGACGAGGTTGAGCAGCGGTCCGACGACGCCGGCCAGCGCGGTGCGGCCGCGGGTCGCCACCGGCATGCCGACCACCAGGTCGTCCTGGCCCGTCCAGCGGGCGGCGGTGGCGCAGAAGGCGGTGAGCAGCACGGTGGACAGGCTGGCCAGTTCGCCCCGGCCGAAGGCGCTGAGCCGGGCCGCCAGTTCGGCGGGGACGGTGAAGTGGTGCAGCGCGCCGGCCGCCGGGTCGCCGCCGGGGCCGACGTCGGACGGCAGGTCGGCGGTGGGCAGTTCGCCGCCCAGCCGGGTCTGCCAGTGGTCGATTCCGCCGGCGTGGCTGGTGTCGCTGTCGTCACCGCGCTGCCAGGCGGCGAAGTCGCCGAAGTCGGGTCCGTCGGCCGGGGCCTGGGCCTGGGTCGGGTCCGGGGCCTCGCCGCCGAGTTCGGCGGCGTAGCAGGCGGCCAGCGACTCCAGGAAGACGCCGAAGCCCCAGGCGTCGACCACGATGTGGTGGGCGGTGAACAGCAGCAGCGAGCGGCCCCCGCCCAGCAGGAACAGCTGGGTGCGCATCAGCGGGGGCCGGGCCAGGTCGAAGGGCACGGCCACGGCGCGGGCGGTGAGCTCGGCGAGCCGGTCCGCGCGCTCGCCCTCGGGGACGCCGGTCAGGTCGACGGTCTCGACGGCGGGGCGGACCCGGTCGGCGAACAGCTGCCACGGCTCGCCCGCCCCGTCGGCGGCGACGGCGCAGCGCACCACCTCGTGCCGCCGGGCGACGGCGGCCAGCGCCCGTTCCAGGGCGGCCACGTCCAGCGGGCCGCTGACGTGGAAGGCGGCGCTCTCGTTGTGCAGGGCGGTGCCGGGCAGCACCTGCTCGGCCCGCCAGATGGAGCGCTGGGCGTAGGACAGCGGCGCGCGGGCGCGGTCGCCGCGCAGCGGCAGCGAGGTGTCGCGGCTCATCGGCGGCCGCCCTCCGGCGAGGCGTCCGCGCGGCCGGCGGCGACGGCCGCGGCCAGCCCGGCGACGGTCGGGTCGCCGACGTACACCCGCAGCGGCACCTCGACGCCGAAGCGGGTGCGCAGCCCGTCCAGCAGGCGGGCGATGCCCAGCGAGTCCCCGCCGAGCAGGGCGAAGTCGTCGTGCCGGCCGACGGCGGGCACGTGCAGCAGCTCGCGCCACAGCTCGGCGATGCCGGCCTCCAGGCCGTCCAGCGGCTGTTCGCCGGTGTGCCCGGCCAGGGCGGCGGCCGGACTGGGCAGCGCCCGCCGGTCGGCCTTGCCGCTGAGGGTGCGCGGGATCGCGGCGAGCCGCAGGTACAGGGCGGGGCGGGCGGCGGCGGGCAGGCCCTCGGCGGCGTGCGCGCGCAGTTCCTCGTCGGTGGCGCCGTCGGCGACCAGGTAGGCGCAGAGCACCGGTTCGCCGTCGGCCTCCTCGACCAGGGCGGCGCAGACGTCCGCCACCGCGGGGTGGCGGCGCAGCAGGTCCTCGATCTCGCCGAGTTCGACCCGGGCGCCGTTCACCTTGACCTGCTGGTCGCGGCGGCCCAGGACCTCCAGGGTGCCGTCGGCGCCGAGGCGGCCGAGGTCGCCGGTGCGGTACCGGTCCGGTGCGACGAAGCCGCCGGCCGCGTCGCCCAGGTAGCCGCGCAGCGGGAACGGGGTGCGGATCTCGATCTCGCCGATCGCGTCCACCACCGGGCGTCCGCCGAACAGCACCCCGATCTCGACCCCGGGCATCGGCCGGCCGGCGGGGACGGTCTCGGCCTCGGCGTCCTCGGCGGTGAGCCGGCGGAAGACCTTGGTCATGGTGGTCTCGGACGGCCCGTAGAGGTTGACCAGCTCCTTGCCGTCCCCGAACAGGGCCCGCCACCAGGCGATGTCGGCGGGGCGGACGGGCTCCCCGGCCATCAGGACGCTGCGCAGCCGCGGCAGGGAGCCGGCGGCCAGCCCGGCGGCGCGCAGGGTGCGGAACACGGTGGGCACGCAGTGCAGCAGGTCGACCTGCTGCTCGGTCAGCCAGCGGGCCAGGGCCGCGCCGACGGGGATGGCGCCGGGCGCCGGGAGCACGGCGGTGCCGCCGGCGCACAGCGGGACGAGGGCGTCGCGCAGGAAGGCGTCGAAGCCGGGGGAGGTGAGCATGGAGATCCGGGTGCCCGGGGCGATGCCGAACTCGGCGATCTCCCAGTCCAGGAAGTGCGCGACCGCCTCGAAGCTGCCCCGGATGCCCTTGGGTCGGCCGGTGGTGCCCGAGGTGAAGTAGACGTAGCCGGCGTCGGGGCCGCTGATGCCGGTCCAGTCGTCGGCCGCCCAGGGCAGCGGGGTGATCGACTCGGCGGCGAGCAGCGGCAGTTCGCCCTGTCCGGCGACGGTCAGGTGCTGCCCGGCGACGGTCGGGCCCGGCCCGGCGGCGGCCAGCGCGGAGCGGCCGGCGGCGTCGGCGAGCACGGTGCCCGGCCGGAGGTCCTCCAGCAGGGCCGTCCAGCGGGCGGCGGGCTGGCGGGTGTCCACCGGGGCGAACGGGCGGCCGGTGGCGGCGCAGGCGAGGATCGCCGCGACCACCGGGACGGGGTCCGCGCAGGCGACCAGGACCGGGCCGGTGCCGGTGGCGAGGCGGTCGCGCAGGCCGGCGGCCAGCCCGGCCAGCTCCTGGTGGCTCCAGACCCGCTCGGCGGTGGCGAGGGCGGGGGCGGCGGCTCGGCGCTCGACCTGGTCGGCCCAGCGGTCGAGGATGCTCGTGTGGCTCACAACTCTCCGTTCATGATCCGGTGGGCCACGACCGTCAGCGGGTCGAGGGAGGGCAGGGCCTCGCTCAGACCGGCGTCCTCGATCGCCCTGGTGACCAGGTGCAGCTCGGTGCAGGCGGCGACGAAGGCCCGCACGCCGTAGCGGGGCAGGGTCTCGCGCAGGAAGTCGATGGTGCGGGCCGGGTCCTCGCCGCGCTTGAGGCGGTGGATCTCCCGGTGCAGCGCCTCCTGGTCCGGCGGGCGCAGCGCCACCAGCTGCCGGGCGGCCCGGGCCCCGGCGGCGCCCGAGGTGAGGATGCCGGCCCGGGCGGTGCCGGAGGAGCAGAGCAGCAGGTGCGGTTCGTCGGCCGCGGCCAGTTCCTCGTGCACGACGTCGACCAGCGAGACGCAGCGCGCCGCGAGGTCGGCCGGCAGGTCGCCGAGCACGTGGTGGGCGGTGATGCAGGCGATCACCACGCGTTCCGCGCCGGCGGCCAGCAGGCCGCGCAGCGAGGACTCCACGGCGCGGCGCAGCTCGTCGAGTTCGCCGCTGCCGATGGCCTCGGTGCGGTCCACCACGGCGGGGTCGGACCAGAGCAGCACCCGGGGGGTGTCCTGCTCGGGGTGGAGCCGGCAGGCCCGGTAGACGGTGCGCAGCAGTTCGACGGAGGCCAGCGGGCCCATGCCGCCGACCACCCCGACCAGCGGGTGGCGCGGGCGGGTGCCGGGGCCGGCGATCGGCCCGGCGGCTGTGGCGGTCATCCCAGGCACGGCAGATCGAACTCCTCGACGAAGAGGGCGAAGGTCGCGACGAGCATCAGGTAGTCGGTGTCCAGGTGGGCGTGCACCTGCTGGCCGTCGCCGCGCTGACGCCGCGTCAGGGCGGCCACGGTGTCCGGGTTGAAGTAGCCCTGGCGGCGGACGGTCGCGGGGGAGACCAGCTCCTCGAACCAGTCGGCGCCGGTGCCCAGCAGGTGGCTGCTGGTCTGGCCGCGGAAGCCGTACTTCTGCCGGCTGAGCACCTCGCCGGGCACCAGGCCCTCGGCCGCCCGGCGCAGCACGGCCTTCTCCCGGCCGTGGGCGAGCATCAACTCCGGTGGCAGCGTGGTGGCGTGGTCGACCACCGCGTTCGCCAGGAAGGGGAAGCGCAGCTCGACGCCGTTGGCCAGGGCCATCCGGTCGCCGTGGTCGCCGAGCAGGTGGTCGGCGAGCCGCAGGTGGTAGTCGAGGTAGGAGCGCTGGTGCAGCGGGTGGCGCCCGGCCAGCCGCCCGGGGTCGACCAGGCGCTGGTTGGTGACGGAGAACTCGTCCAGCCCGTAGGCCAGGTCCTCGGCGTACAGCTCGCGGCGGAACTCCTGGGCGGGCAGCTGGTCCTGCTCGTAGCCGAGGTCGACGCCCCACATCCGTTCGCGGATCTCCCGCTCCAGCCGGGCGTCCAGGCCGGTGAGCCGGCTGCCGCCGAGCCCGGTGGCGTCGAAGCGGTAGCCGGGGTAGCCGCCGAACAGCTCGTCGGCGCCCTCGCCGCTGAGCGCGCCGACCGTCCCGGCGGCGCGGACGGCCTCGGACAGCGCCAGCGAGCAGACGTTGTACGACTCGCGCACGGGTGCCTCGGCGTGGCGCACCATCGCGGTGATCCGCTCGGCCACCTCGTGCTCGCCGACCGGGACTTCGTGGTGCTCGGTGCCCAGCTTGGCGGCGACCAGCCGCTGGTGCGGGCCCTCGTCGAAGTCGCGGCCGGGGAAGGTGACGGAGAAACTGGGCCAGGCGTGGCCGGGGCGGGCCCGGGCCATCAGCGCGCCGATCAGGCTGGAGTCGAGGCCGCCGCTGAGGTACATGCCGATCGGCACGTCCGCGAGCAGCCGGCTGCGCACGGCCCCGTCGAGCAGTTCGGCGGTGCGGTGGGCGTACCGCTCCAGCTCCCGGTCCAGGGCCTCGGGGGCCACCGGGGCGAGGTCGGCGGCGAGCGGGAAGTCGAGGTCCCAGTACCGTTCGGTGCGCACGCCGGAGCGGTCGGCGATCAGCCGCTCGCCGGGGCGCAGGGCGCTGATCCCCTCGAACATGGTGCGCGGGCTGACCAGTCCGGGCAGCGTCAGCACCTGGTCGAGGCCGCGCAGGTCGACCCGGGCGCTGACGGCGGGGTGGCGCAGGATCGCCTTGATCTCGGAGGCGAAGATCAGCTGGCCGTCGGCGACGGTGTAGAAGAGCGGGACGATGCCGGCCCGGTCGCGGGCGAGCAGCAGCCGCTGCGCGCCGGCGTCGTGCAGCGCGAAGCCGAACTGGCCGTCCAGGTGGGCCGTCAGGTCCTCGCCGTACTCGCGGTACAGGTGGACCAGCACCTCGGTGTCGTTCTCGGTGCGGAACCGGTGGCCGCGGCGGCTCAGCGCGGTGCGCAGCTCGCGGTGGTTGTAGATCTCGCCGTTGCAGACCGAGACCAGGGTGCCGTCCTCGGTGCGGTGCGGCTGGTTGCCGCCGGCGAGGTCGTTCAGGGCCAGTCGGCGAAAGCCCAGGCACAGGCCGTCCGTGGCGTAGTGGCCGTCGTCGTCGGGGCCGCGGTGCACCAGGCACGCCGTCATCTCCCGGACCACGGCGGCATCGGCCGGGCGACCGCCGCCCAGGACGAATACGCCGGTTATTCCGCACATTCTGTCCGCCCTCTCCCGTCGTGCGTTCGGAACTCGTCGTCGGAACTCGCCGATCGAAATACTCTGGAAATATCCGAAAGAAACCCGGACGAGGAGCACCGTAACAGAGCTCGGTGTTCCGGGAAAGACTCAAGATCCTTATGCGCCAACCGACTATTTCAGGGCACAACTGAGCTGCGGCATCGCCCGGTTGGCTCTTCTCGGGGCATGCCGGAATGCGGGCTGGACCAACCCGTGAATTACCGCATAAAGTCGTGCGGGAGGCCTGTTCAGGCTTCGCGTAATTGACTGGGGAAGAAAAAGGAGCAGCGATGACCGGTTCGTCCGCCGTACAGCACGACGAGGTGGCCCGATGGACGCCGTGGCACCGGGACGCCGCGCCGAACGGGCGGTCCGGGCCCGTACGCGTCTACTGCCTGCCGCACGCCGGCGGCTCCGCGAGCGCCTACCTGCCGTGGGCCCGGTCCGGCGAGCAGCCGGGCCTGACGGTCGTTCCGGTGGAACTGGCGGGCCGGGGCACCCGCCTCGCCGAGCAGCCGTCGGCCGTCATGGACGAGGTGGTCGACGGCCTGCTCGCCCTGCTGGCGAGCCGCCCGGCGGACGAACCGTTCATCCTCTTCGGCCACAGCATGGGCGCCCGGATCGCCTACGAGACGACCCGCCGGCTCGCCGCCGAGGAGCGGCCGCTGCCGCTGTCCCTCGTGGTCTCCGGCGGCCGGGCCCCCGGCACGCCGGACGTCACCCGGCTGCACGGACTCACCGACGACGAGCTCCTGGAGCGCATCGTCGGCCTCGGCGGGACCCCGGCCGAGGTGCTGGAGTTCGCCGACCTGATGCAGATGATCCTGCCGGTGCTCCGGGCGGACGTCACCCTGCTGGGCGAGTACAACGACCGGATCCGGCCGACCGTGCTGCCCTGCCCGGTGCTGGCGCTCGGCGGCGCCGACGACCTGATGGCCGGACCGGAGTGGATCACCGGCTGGCGGGCCACCACGGCGGCCGGCTTCCGCCACCGCATCCTGCCGGGCGACCACTTCTTCCTGCACCAGCAGCGGGCCGAGGTGCTCGCGGAGCTCGCGGCGCAGGCCCGGGCGTGCCTGGACACCGCGGACGGCCCCCAGGAGGGCCGGGCGCCGGGCGCCTGACCCCGGCCGCCCGGTTCCGTACGACGGGGCCGGGCGGCGGGTGGCGGTCCGTCCGGAACGCTCCGGACGGACCGTCATCGCCGGCCCTCGTCGGCCCGTCGCAGGACGGCGGCGACGACCCGGGCGATCTCGTCGATCGGCCCGGCGTCGGCGAGGTCCAGGTGCCGGGCGGCAAGCGGGTGGTCGGCCACCGGCCCGGTGGCGTGGGCCGACCAGACGGCCACCGTCTGCTGCGGCCGGTGGTCGCCGGTCGCGGTGAAGGTGGTCAGCGGCGCGTCCAGCACCCCCGGCGTCCACGCCGCCATCAGCCCGGCGTGGTAGCGGCAGGAGTCGAGGAACACCGCCAGCTCGTCCTCGTCGCGCGGTGCGGCCTCGTGCAGCGCCACGGCCAGCCGGTCGAGCAGCTCCGAGGGCTTGGGCCGCCACTGCCGCGCCAGGACGGCCGCCACCTCGGCGGCGGGCGCGCCCGTCGCCGTCAGCACCTCGGCCAGCACGGCGGTGTCGGTGACCTCCCCGGCGTCCGGCGGCGCCGGATGGCTGTCCAGCAGCGCGACCAGGTCGACCTGCTCGCCCCGCTCGCGCAGCAGCACGCCGATCTGGTGCGCGACCAGCCCGCCGAAGGACCAGCCGAGCACCCGGTAGGGGCCGTGCGGCTGGACGGCGCGCATCCGCGCCAGGTACTCCCGCGCCAGGCCGTCCAGGTCGGCCGGCCGCTCCCCGCCGCCGACCGGGCCGACGCCCTGGAAGGCGTAGACCGGCTGGTCCGGGTCGAGCCCGCGCAGCAGGCCGATGAAGCCGAGGCCGTCGCCCGTCACCGGGTGGACGCAGAACAGCGGTGCCCGGCCGCCCGCGGCCCGCAGCGCCAGCAGCGGTTCGAAGGGGGCGTCGGCACGCCCGGGCGGCTGCCCGGTCAGCCGCTGCGCCAGCGCGGCCGGGGTCGGCGCCTCGAACAGCGCCTTCACGGGCAGGTCGACGCCGAACTCCGCGTGGATGCGCTCGACCAGCCGGATCAGCAGCAGTGAGTGGCCGCCGAGCAGGAAGAAGTCGTCCTCCGGGCCGACCGCGGGCACGCCCAGCAGCTCGGCGAAGACCGCGACCAGCGTGCGTTCGGCCGGCGTGCGCGGCTCCCGGGCCCGGCTCTCGACGTGGGTCTGCGGCTCGGGCAGCGCCCGGCGGTCCAGCTTGCCGTTGGCCGTCACCGGCAGCGCGCCGAGCAGCACGTAGGCGGTGGGCACCATGAACTCGGGCAGGCGGCCGCGGAGCCGGGCGCGCAGCGCGGCGGCCGTGGGAGGCTGCGCGGCGCCGTCCGGCACCACGTAGGCGACCAGCCGGGCGGTGCCGGACCGGTCCTCGCGCACGGTGACGGCGCAGGCCGTGACCGCAGGGTGCTCGCCGAGCCGGGTCTCGATCTCGCCGAGCTCGATCCGGTGGCCGCGCAGCTTCACCTGGCTGTCCACCCGGCCCAGGTACTCCACCACGCCGTCGGGGCGGTGGCGGGCCAGGTCGCCCGTGCGGTACATCCGGGTGCCCGGCGCGCCGTGCGGGTCCGCGACGAAGCGCTCGGCGGTGAGCGCCGAGCGGCCGAGGTAGCCGTACGCGAGCTGCTCGCCGGTCAGGTAGAGCTCGCCCGGCACGCCCGGCGGGACGGGGTTGAGGGCGGTGTCCAGGACGTAGCCGCCGGAGTTCCAGACCGGCCGCCCGATCGGCACCGGGTGCGCCTGCTCGTCCGCCGGGCCGCACTCCCAGGCCGTCACCTCCACGGCGGCCTCGGTGGGCCCGTAGAGGTTGTCCAGCCGGGTGCCCGGGAGCACCTGCCGGAACCGGCGCACGGTGGCCGCGGGCAGCGCCTCGCCGCTGGCCACCACCAGGCGCAGCCCGGTGCACTCGGCGGCCCGCGGGTGCTGGAGGAAGACGTCCAGCATGGACGGCACGAACTGGGCGACGCTCACGCCCTCGCGCTGGATCAGCTCCGCCAGGTAGGCCGGGTCGCGGTGCCCGTCGGGCTTCGCCAGCACCAGGGTGGCGCCGGTGATCAGCGGCCAGAAGAACTCCCACAGCGAGATGTCGAAGCTGGCCGAGGTCTTCTGCAGCACGCCGTCCCGGGCGCCGAGCCGGTACTCCTCCTGGCCCCAGCGCAGCCGGTTGGCGATGGCGTGGTGCGGGACGAGCACGCCCTTCGGCCGCCCGGTCGAGCCCGAGGTGTAGATCACGTAGGCCGGGTCGCCGGGGCCGGGGGCGGTCGGCGTGACGCCCTCGGGTGCCGGCAGGTCCTCCGGCGACAGGCACGGCACGCCCTCGGCGGGGCGCAGCGCGGCGGCCTGCTCCGGGGCGGCGATCACCGCGGCCGGGCGGGCGTCCGCCAGCATGTACGCGAGCCGGTCGGCCGGGTAGTCCGGGTCCAGCGGCAGGTAGGCACCGCCGGCGCGGTGGACGGCGCACAGCGCCACCACGAGCTCCACCGAGCGGGGCACGGCCACCGCGACCCGGCTGCCCGGGCGGACGCCGACCGCGGCGAGCCGGCGGGCCAGCGCGTCGATCCGGCGGTCCAGCTCGGCCGGGCCGAGTTCCCGGCCCTCGAACACCAGGGCGGGGGTGTCGGACGGCGCGGCGAGCCCTGCCGACACCAGGGCGGCCAGCGTGGTCGGCGCCAGCTCCCGCCGCTCGCCGGCGGAGCGCTCCAGCAGCCGCGGCCGCTCGCCCTCGGCGGACAGTTCGAGCCGGGAGATCGGCCGCTCGGGATCGGCCGCGGCCGCGCCGAGCAGCCGCGTCAGGCAGCCGGCGATCGCCTCGACCGTGGCCCGGTCGAACAGGTCGGCGCGGTACTCGACGGCGCCGGTCAGCTCGTCGTCCGGGCCGGCGGGCGTGCCCAGGGTGACGGTGAGGTCGAACTTGGCCGGCGCCGGGCCGGCGGTGAGCAGCTCGCTGTCGAGGCCGGGGATCTCCACGGCGGCGCCCGCCTGCTCCATCACCAGGGCGACCTGGAAGAGCGGGTGGCGGCCGGGGGAGCGCTCCGGGTTGACCAGCTCGACGATCCGCTCGAACGGCAGGTCCTGGTGGGCGTAGGCGGCGAGGTCGGCGTCCTTGACGCGGCGCAGCAGCTCCCGGAAGCCCGGGTCCCCGCCGGTGTCGGTGCGCAGCACCAGCGTGTTGACGAAGAAGCCGACCAGGTCGTCCAGGGCCTCGTCGGTGCGCCCGGCGATCGGGGTGCCGATCGGCAGGTCGGTGCCCGCGCCGAGGCGGGTGAGCAGCGCGGCCAGACCAGCCTGGACGGCCATGAAGAGGCTGGCGCCGTCGGCCCGGGCGAGCTCCGCCAGGGCGCGGTGGTCCGCGCCGCTCAGCCGCAGCGGCACCCGGCCGGCCTCCTGGCCGGTCCCGGCGGTGCGCCGCCGGTCCACCGGCAGCGCGATCTCCTCGGGCAGGCCGGCCAGCGCCCCGCTCCAGTACTGCCACTGCCGGGCGGCGGTGCTGCCCGGGTCCTCGTCGTCCCCGAGCAGCGCGAGCTGCCACTGGGTGTAGTCGGCGTACTGGACGGGCAGGGCGCTCCACTCGGGGGCCCGGCCGGCCGTGCGGGCCTGGTAGGCGGCGCCCAGGTCGCGGGCGAGCGGGCCCATCGACCAGCCGTCACAGGCGATGTGGTGGACCGTCAGCAGCAGGACGTGCCGCTCGGGGGCGAGGGTGAGGAGGTGGGCGCGCAGCGGCGGCTCCGACGCGAGGTCGAAGGGCTGGGCGGCGGCGGTGCGCAGGGCCTCGGCCAGGCCCTCCTCGGTCACCGTGGCGGTGCCGGAGTGCCGCAGCAGCGGCGGGAGTTGCTCCGGGGCGAGGATCCGCTGGCGGGGGGCCGCGTGCTCGCCGCGGGGGAGCGGGAAGACGGTGCGCAGGGCCTCGTGGCGTACGGCGCAGTCGTGCAGCGCGGCGGCGAGGGCGTCCCGGTCCAGGGCACCGGTCAGGCGCAGGGCCAGCGGGATGTGGTACGCGTCGCTGTGCGGGTCCAGCTGCTGGAGGAACCAGAGCCGGCGCTGGGCGTGCGAGAGCGGGATCCGCTCGGGGCGGGCGGCGGCGGTCAGCGCCGGGCGACATCGCCCGGCGTCCACCGCGCGGGCGAGCCCGGCGGCCGTCGGGCTCTCGAAGACCGCCCGGATGGGCAGTTCGGCCCCCAGGGCGGTGCGCACCCGGCTGACCAGCCGGGTGGCGAGCAGGGAGTGGCCGCCGAGCGCGAAGAAGTCGTCGTCGGGGCCGACCTCGGCCACGCCGAGGACCTCGGCGAGCAGCGCGCACAGCGCGGCCTCGCGGGCGTCCCGGGGGGCCCGGGAGCGGCCGGTGGCGGCCCGCAGCTCGGGCTCGGGCAGAGCGGAACCGTCCAGCTTCCCGCTGGAGTTGAGCGGAAGCCGGGCCAGGACGGCGTAGGCCGCCGGGATCATGTAGTCGGGCAGCTGCCCGGCCAGCAGCTCGCGCACCTCGGCGAGGTCGGGGGCGTTCCCGTCCTCGGTCACCAGGTAGGCGGCGAGGTGGCGCTCCTCGGCGCCGGCGCCCCGGGCCAGAACGGCGGCCTGCACGATCGCGGGGTGGCGCAGCAGCACCGCCTCGATCTCGCCGGGCTCGATCCGGAAGCCGCGGATCTTGATCTGCCCGTCGGCCCGGCCGAGGTACTCCACCTGGCCGTCGCGGCGCATCCGGGCGAGGTCCCCGGTGCGGTACATCCGGGCGCCGGGCGGGCCGTACGGGTCGGCGACGAAGCGCTCGGCGGTCAGCGCGGGGCGGCGCAGGTAGCCGCGGGCCAGGTGCGGCCCGGACAGGTAGAGCTCGCCGGGCACGCCGAGCGGGACGGGGCGCAGCAGGTCGTCCAGCAGGTACGCCCGGGTGTTGTCGAGCGGGCGGCCGATGACGGGGGTGCGGCTGTCCGCCAGGGAGCAGGCGAGCGCGTCGACGGTGCACTCGGTCGGGCCGTAGTAGTTGAACACCGCGACGTCCGGCAGGGCGGAGAGTTCGGTCCACAGCGCCGGCCCGACGGCCTCGCCGCCCAGCATCAGCACGGCCGGGCGGTGGTGGCCCTCGGCGAACAGGCCGGCGGCGGTGAGCGCCGGGACGTACGTCGGGGTGAGGTCCAGGAAGTCGAGGCGCTCCCGGCGGACGTAGCCGACCAGGGCCTGCGGGTCGAGCCGGACCTCGTCGCTCAGCAGGTGCAGCGGGTGGCCCTCCAGCAGCCAGAACAGCGGCTCCCAGGCGGTGTCGAAGGTGATCGAGGCGACCAGGCCGAGCTGGAGGCGCCGGCCCTGCGGGCCGCCGGACGGGCGGACCATGCGGGTGCGGTGGTGGTGCATCAGGCTGCTGAGGCCGCCGTGCGGGATCACCACGCCCTTGGGCACCCCGGTCGAGCCGGAGGTGTGGATGACGTAGGCCGGGTCGTCCGGGCCGGTGGGGCCGGTGCGGTCGGCGTCCGTCAGGTTCCCGCCGGGGTGGGCGGCGACGGCGGCCCGCGCCCCGGGCTCGTCCAGCACCAGGACGGGCGCGCCGTCCGGCAGCCGGCCGGCGTCGGCGGCCGTGGCGAGCACGCAGACCGGGGCGGCGTCGGCGAGGACGCCGGCCAGCCGCTCGCGCGGCATGGCGGGGCTGACCGGTACGTAGGCGGCGCCCGACTTGAGGACGGCGAGCAGCGCGATCAGCAGGTCGGTGGTGCGCGGCAGCGCCAGGACGACGTAGCGCTCGGGGCCGGCGCCGCGCCGCACGAGCTCCCGGGCGAGCCGGTTGGCGCGCTCGTTGACCTCGGCGAAGGTGAACCGGCCGTCCTCGGCGACGAGGGCCGTGACCTCGCCCTCCAGGGCGGCGCGCTCCTCGAAGGCGCCGTGGTACGTCACCGCGGGGGCGCCGTGGCGGGTCGCGGTGAGGGCGCCGTCGTGCGTCGTCGTGGCGGCTCCGTCGTGCGGCACCGCGGGTGCGTCGTGGTGCGGCACCGCGGGGAAGGGCAGGGCGGGCCCGTGGGCGCGCTCGAACAGGTCGAGCCGCTCCTCGGCGCCGAGCAGGTCGTACCCGCCGATCCGCTGGTCCGGGTCGGCGGCGGCCGCGGCGAGCAGCCGGCCGAGCCGGGCGGTCAGGGCCTCGGCGCCCGCGCGGGTGAACAGGTCGGTGCTGTACTCGACGAAGCAGCTGAGCCCGGCCGGGGCGCCGTCGGCGTCGTGCACCTCGCGCATGTTGAAGGACAGGTCGAACTTGGCTCCGCCCGGGCCCGCCTCGGTGATCTCGGTCTCGATGCCGGGCAGCGCGAGGGAGGCCTCGGGGGTGTTCTGGAAGGCCAGCATCACCTGGAACAGCGGGTGCCAGCCCAGCGAGCGGTGCGGGTTGAGCGCGGTGATCAGCCGCTCGAACGGGAACTCCTGGTGGGCGAAGCCCTGGAGGTCGGTGCGGCGCACCCGCTTGAGCAGCTCGCGGAAGGTCGGGTCACCGGAGGTGTCCAGGCGCAGGACCAGCGGGTTGACGAAGTAGCCGACCACGTCGTCGTAGCGCTCGTCGGTGCGGCCCGCGATCGGGCTGGCGATCGGGATGTCCGTACCGGCCCCCGACCGGGTCAGCACCGTCGCCAGCGCCGCCTGGAGCACCATGAACATGCTGACCCGGCAGGAGCGGGACAGCGCCAGCAGCTCGCGGTGCAGCTCGGCCGGGAGGTCCCACGGGAAGTACTCGCCCCGGTGCGACATCGCGGCGGGGCGGGGGTGGTCGGTGGGCAGCTCCAGGAAGTCCGGCAGGCCCGCCAACGCCTGTCGCCAGTAGGCGAGCTGGCGCCCGCCCTGGCCCTGCGGGTCGTCCAGGTCACCGAGGTTCGCGTGCTGGCGCACGGCGTACTCGGCGTACGTGCCGGGCAGCGGGGACCAGACGGGCGCCCGGCCCTGGCTGCGGGCCAGGTAGGCGGTGCTCAGGTCGCGGGCCAGCGGGGCCAGCGACCAGCCGTCGCCGGCGATGTGGTGCAGCACCATGAGCACCACGTGCTGCCGCGGGCCGAGCACGAACAGGTGCACCCGCAGCGGGGCCTCGGCCTCCAGGTCGAAGACGTGCCCGGCCCCGGCCTCGATCAGGGCGGGCAGCTCCTCCTCGGTGACGGGCACCACGGTGAGGACCGGCGGCAACTCGGCCATCGCCAGCACGTGCTGGCGCGGCACGCCGTCGCGCTCGGGGAAGACGGTGCGCAGGGCCGCGTGCCGCTCCACCACGTCGGCGAGGGCGGAGCGCAGCGCCTCGTGGTCGACCGGCCCGGTCAGCCGCAGTGCCACCGGGACGTTGTACGAGGCGTCGCCGCCTTGGAGGCGGTCGTTGAACCAGAGCGCCAACTGCGCGTACGACAGCGGTGTCTCCGCGGGCAGGCTGTGTTCGCCCAGCACGGGGCATCCCTCCAGGTGGAACCGCCCCGCCGGCCGGGTGGGTCGGGCGGGCCGGACGGTGGTTTCCGGTGGCTCTTGGCCGTTGTGGGCCCCGGCCGTGGTGAGTTGCGGGCACGGTGAGTCGCGGGGCGGCGTGGGCCCCGGGGCCGTCGGGGGCCGCGGCCGTGGTGAGTTCAGGCCGCGGTGCGCCCCGCCGTTGTGATGAGCGGGCCGTGGTGATGTGCGGGCCGCGGTGATGAGCGGGCCGTGGTGATGTGCGGGCCGCCGGGGGCCCCGGGGGTCCTTGTGGGCTCCGGGGCCCCCGGCGGCCCGCCGACGTCCCTCAGCGGGGGGACTACCGGCTACCGCGTTGTGCGGGCGGGAGTCACGCGGTCCAGCGGTAGGTCATGTCCGGCTCGTTCTCCTCGTTGCGGCTGCCGTCGTTGGTGTCCACCACGACGAAGCCGTGCCGCTCGTAGAAGGCGCGCGCCTCGGTGTTCTTCTGGAAGACGTGCAGCGAGAGCTCCTGCGGGCTGGCCGACTTGACGGCCTCCAGCAGTACGGTCCCGATGCCGCGGCGACGCGCCTCGGGGCGCAGGTAGAGGTGGTCGAGCAGGTTGCCGTCGAGCGAGGCGAAGCCCAGCACGGCCCCGGTCCCGGCGTCCTCGGCGAGCCACACCCGGGTGTCGGGGAGTACGACGTGGGTGATCCAGCTCAGGGTGGCCTCGTCACTGTGCAGACGGGGCAGGTACGCCATGGTCGCGGTGCGGGAGGCCAGGAAGACCTCGGTGACGACACCGGCGTCCTCGGCTACCGCGGCCCGCAGGCGGACGTTCGCGGTGAGCGGTCCGTCGGACTGCATCCACATCTCCTCGGTCAGGTGTGTGAAGGGGCGGTGGTGCCGCGGGTGACGACCGAAGGAGGAATACGTGATCTACACCCGTCGTGCGCGGACGCTACGGTCGCGAACTACGGGTGACGGAGCCGAATTTCCCCCCGGATGGGCCGACATAGTGCGTCCCGGCGGCATTGATCTTCGAGCAACCTAACACCTGGTCATGGACAGGGGAACCCCCGAAAGCAGGTTCCTGACAAGTCGATTCTGCGGTTAGATGATCGCGCGGGCCCGGCTCCCGGGGAGCGAGGATTTCGGCGCACCGGGCGGTGACATTCCCCGACTTCCCTTGTACCTTCCCCGACGCCGAACTTCCCCTGGCTGCGCCCGACTTCCTCCGCCTTCCCCCGCACATCCCCTGCTCTTCCCCGGCGCTTCTCCCGCCTTCCCCTCCTGCCTTCCCCGACTCCCCGAAAGGAGCGCCCGCGTGGACACTCCTGCCGTCCGAATCAGCGGCGCGGTCAAGACGTTCGGTGCCACCACCGCGGTGGGCGGCCTGGACCTGGAAGTGCCGCCCGGCATGTTCCTGGGCCTGCTCGGGCCCAACGGCGCGGGCAAGTCCACCACCATGCGGATGCTCACCGGGCAGACCCGCGCGGACGCGGGCACCGTGGAGGTGTTCGGGCACCGGATGCCGGAGGACTCCCGCCGCGCCCGCTCCCTGGTCGGCGTCGTCCCGCAGCACGACAACATCGACCCCGAACTGACGGTGCGCCAGAATCTCGACGTGTTCGTCCGGTTCACGGCCCTGCCGCGCGAGCGCTACCGTGAGGCGGTCGACCAGGCGCTGGCCGCCGTCCGGCTGACCGACCGCGCGGACACCCGCGCCGACGCGCTCTCCGGCGGCATGCGCCGGCGGGTCCTGCTGGCCAGGGGCATCGTCAACAACCCGCGGCTGCTGCTCATGGACGAGCCCACCGTCGGCCTGGACCCGCAGATCCGGCAGGACCTGTGGGACGTCATCGACGGGATGCGCGAGAGCGGCACCACGGTGGTCATGTCGACCCACTACATCGAAGAGGCGGAACGGCTCGCCGACGAGGTGGCCGTGGTGACCGGCGGCCGGGTGATCGCCCGGGGCACCCCCGCCGAACTGCTGCGCGCCCACGCGGGCGCGCAGGCCGCCGAGTACCGGGGCGACGCCGCCCGGCGCGAACTCGTCGAGGCCGAGGCCGCCCGGGCCGGACTGCCCAGCCGGCGGACCGGGCCGGCGGTCTCCGTGCTGCGCGCCGAGACGATCTCCGCGCAACTGCGCGAGCGCCTCGGCCCGCCGGACGTGCTGCGCCCGACCTCCCTGGAGGACGTGTTCGTCGCGCTGACCGGAGAGCTGTTCGGCTGAGCCCGGGCCGGCCGCTCCCTCGCTCCCTCGCCCCTCGTCCCCCTCGCCTACCGCCCGCCTGCCCGCCCCCACAGAGAGGACACCCGATGACCACGGCGACGCCCATGCCCCGCACCGAGGCCCAGACCGGTCCCGCCCCAGGCCTCCCGCCCGCCCTGTGGCCGACCATGCGGGCGGTGTGGCTGCGCGAACTGCTGCTCTTCCGCCGCTACTGGCCCGCCATCACCTTCGGCTCGCTGATCGAGCCGCTGGTCTACATGACCGGGTTCGGCATCGGCTTCAGCCGGCTGATCGACTCGGTCCAGGGGCACCCGTACCCGCAGTTCGTCGGCGTCGGCATGGTGGTCACCTCGGTGCTCTTCGCCTCGGCCTTCGCCGGGATGTTCGAGAGCTTCAACCGCCGCAAGTACCAGAAGATCTACGACGCCGTCCTGTGCCAGCCCGTCGACGTCTGGGAACTGGTCACGGCCGAGGCGTCCTGGATCGCCGTCAAGTCCTCCGTCTACGGCACCGCGCCGCTGCTGGTCTGCCTCGCCATCGGCCTGCCGCCGGGGCCGGAGCTGCTGCTGGTGCCGCTGGTGGCACTGGTCTCCGGCTTCGCCTTCGCCCTGCTCGGCATGTGGGTGTCCTGCCTGGTGCCGGCGATCGACTGGCTGCGGCTCGTGGTGTCCGGCGTGCTCACACCGCTGGTGATGGCCGCGGGCGTGTTCTTCCCGCTGGACGGGCTGCCCGACTGGGTCCAGGGGGTGGCGGCCGTCAACCCGATCTACCACTGCACGCAGCTGGTGCGCCACGCCGCCTTCGGGACGCTCGGGGCGGGCGACGCCCTGCACGGGGCCGTCCTGGCCGCATTCGCCGTCCTCGCCTGGTTCCTGGCCGTCCGCGGGATGCGCCGCCGGCTCATCGACTGAACCGGCCCCGGACCGGACACGAACACCATGCAGCACGCAGACCGAGGAGAACCACCCCGATGACAGCCCGCGTCGCAAGCCAGCGCCGTTTCCTGATGTGCCGGCCCAGCCACTTCGGCGTCAGCTACTCCATCAACCCCTGGATGCACCCGGAGAAGCCGGTCGACGGCGCACTCGCGCTCGCCCAGTGGACCAGGCTGCGCGACCTCTACCGCGAACTCGGCCACACCGTCGAGGAGATCGACCCGCTGCCCGGACTGCCCGACATGGTCTTCGCGGCCAACGGCGCGACCGTGGTCGACGGGAAGGTCCTGGGCGCGCGCTTCCGCCACGCCGAGCGCACGGCCGAGGGCCCGGCCTACCTGTCCTGGTTCCGCGAGCAGGGCTGGTCCGAACTGCTGTGGCCCGAGCACATCAACGAGGGTGAGGGCGACTACCTGCTGGCCGGCCGTCGGCTGCTGGCCGGCACCGGCTTCCGCACCGACCCGAGGTCGCACGCCGAGGCCCAGGAGTTCTTCGGTGTCCCGGTGACCAGCCTGACCCTGGTCGACCCGGAGTTCTACCACCTGGACACGGCGCTCGCCGTCCTCTCCGACGACGAGATCATGTACTACCCGCAGGCCTTCACCCCCGGCAGCCGGGCGGTACTGCGTGAACTGTTCCCGGACGCCGTCCAGGCGACCGCCGAGGACGCCGCCGTCTTCGGCCTCAACGCGCTCTCCGACGGCCGCCACGTCCTGCTCCCCGAGTCGGCCACCCACCTGATCGGCGAACTGCGCCGACGCGGCTTCGAGCCGATCGGCGTGGACCTCACCGAACTCCTCAAGGCGGGCGGCAGCGTCAAGTGCTGCACCCTGGAACTGCGCGGCCGCTGACCGCACCGGCAAACCCACCGGTTTTCACCAAGCACGAGAGGACGACGTGGTGACGAACCCCTTCGACGACCCCGACGCCGACTACCTGGTCCTGGTCAACGCAGAGGGCCAGCACTCACTGTGGCCCGCCTTCGCCGCCGTGCCCGAGGGCTGGAACACGGTGTTCGGCGCGGCGCGACGCCAGGCCTGCCTCGACCACATCGAGCAGACCTGGCCCGACATCCGCCCCCGAACCCTGGCCCACGACTGACCGCCGCCCCGCCCCGCCCCGCTGCCCCACGGGATGGCAGAGTTCCCGCCGAGGCCGCTGCGCGACGAGTTCGACGAATCGGCCGATCAGGAAGCGTGCTGGGACCTGCCGGAGAGGCCCCGGGAGTGACTGGCTCGCCCGGTTGAGAACCTTTGGGGTGGGACGTTGTCCACGGAGAGGCCGGTCAGGGAATCGGCACGGGTGATGTGGGAGCACAAGGCGCTGCTGCTCCTGCCCGGGATCGCCGGTGTGGTGCTCGCCGGGTTGGTCGGGGCGCTCGCCTCGGGGGTGGCGGGGCTGTGGTCGGGGGCCGTCCTGGGGAACGTGGCATCGGTGGTGGTCGCGATCCTCGCCGTGGCGGTCTGCGCCACGTTCTTCAACGCGGTGTTGATTTTCGCGGCGGATGACGCGTTGCGGGGGCGGCCGGTCGGGATCGCGGCCGGCTACGGGCGGGCGCTGCGGCGGCTGCCGGCGATCGTGCTGTGGGCACTGGTCGGTGTGGTGGTGATCTTCTTGGGGTCGCTGCTGCTGGTCGGGATCTGGTGGGCGATGGCCTCCTACCTGGTACTGCCGGCGATGATGATCGACGGCGTCGGGGTCCGTGAGGCGATGCGGACGTCCCGGCGGGCGTTCCGGGCCCATGGCGGGGACAGCACGCGCAGTTCGACCTGGATCGCCCTGCCCGTCACGCTGTCCGTCTTTCCGTCGGTGGCGGTCTTCGGCGTGGGCCTCACGGCGGTCGACCGGGTCTCCGGGGTGCTCGCCACGGCGGGCGCCGCCCTGTGGCTGGCGCTCGCCGTGACGGTGACGGCGAGCCTGTCCGGGGTGTCCCGGGTGCGCCGATACCGCGAGTTGACGGGGCGACCGTCCACGGCGCCGACGCTTCCCGTGCTGCACGTCTCGCCGGTGGAGTAGCGCGGGTGGTCGGCGGCCGTCGACCACCCGCGCCCTCGCGCTCACCGAGGGGACGGCGCCGGATGAACCACGCGCTCGGCTGCTCCTACTTGGAGTCGACCCGGCCGAGCGGGTCGGCGTCGGCCGCCAGCGTGTCGCATGCCGTCTGCCAGGCGGGGTCGCCGGGGTGGAGCGCGGTGCGCAGGTAGGCCCAGGTGAGCCGTTGGAGCAGCGCGACCCGTGCGGGGTTCTCGTCGGTGGTCTCGGCGACGTCGTATCCGGAGATCCCGCCGAGCCCGTGCTCCGCGTCGAACAGGGTGAGCAGCGACTTGGGGCCGGGGGAGAGGGTGTACGGATCGGTGTGCCAGTCCGGGCCCCGGACCGTCAGGTGGGCGGAGGCGTCCTTGTCCCCGGCGACCACGAGCGCGGGCGTCGTCATCCGGGAGAAGTCCGGGGTCGAGAGGAAGGGGTAGTTCTCGGCCACCAGCGGGGTGAGGGCGTCACCTCCCCTGCCGGGTGCGGCCAGGAGGACGCCCGCCGTGATCCGGGGCTCGGCCAGGTCCACCGTCGTCCCGTCGTCGGGGTCGGTGAGCCGGGCGCCGAGCAGCAGGCTCGCGGTGTGCCCGCCCATCGAGTGCCCGGCGACGGCGACCCTGCCGTGGTCCAGGCGTCCGAGGAGTTGAGGGGCGGCGGCCTCGATCGCGTCGAGCCGGTCGAGGACGCGCGTCATGTCCTCGGCCCGGGACCGCCAGTACATGGGTGCCCCGGGGGTGTCGGGGGCGAGGTCCAGCGTGGTCGAGCTGAGATGGGTGGGCTGGATCACGGCGAAGCCGTGCGCGGCCCAGAAGTTGACGAGGGGGGCGTAGCCGTTCAGCGAGGAGAGGTTGTTCGAGTGGCCCTGGCCGTGGGAGAGGAGGACGACCGGCAGGTCGCTCCCGGTCACCGGCGCGGAGACCCGCACCTCCAGGTCCACGGCCCGGCCGGGCACCGGCAGGACGACCGGGCTGACGGAGAGGACGGGGACGGGGGCGGGCGGGCCGAAGGTGTCGGCCGGGTGCGTCGATTCGCTCATGGTGCGCATGTCCCTTCAGGGGCCTCTCCTCGTCGGGCCTGAGCGGCCGGCGGCGGGCGAGGCGGTCGGGAGCGTCCGGTTTCGGCTAAGCTGAAACCGGAACCTTGTTCCACTTACTATACGGAACAGCGTTCCGCTTAGTCAACGGTCGACGGTCGACGGCTGTCGGAAGGAGAACGTCGTGTCCACTGCGGGCCAGTCCGGAGAGACCCAGCCAGGAGAGACCCCGCCAGGAGAGACCCCGCCAGGAGAGACCCCGCCCGGGGAGCAGCCGGCCAGGGGAAGGCGGGCCGACGCGCAGCGCAACCGGCAGACGCTGCTGGCCGCCGCCGCCGAGGTGTTCGTCTCCTCCGGCGTCGACGCGCCGATCCGCGAGATCGCGGCCAGGGCGGGCGTCGGAACGGGGACGATCTACCGCCACTTCCCGACCCGCGCGGATCTCGTCGTCGCCGTCTACCGCCACCAGGTCGAGGCCTGCGCCGAAGCCGGCCCGGCCCTGCTGGCCGAGGCCGACTCCCCGTTCGCGGCACTTCGCCAATGGGTCGACCTCTTCGTCGACTTCCTGGTCACCAAACACGGACTCGCCAACGCGCTGCAATCGGACGGCAGCGGCTTCGACGCGCTGCACGCCTACTTCCTCGACCGCCTGGTGCCCGTCTGCGCCCAACTGCTCGCCGCCGCGGCCGAGGCCGGCGAGATCAGGCCCGGAACCCAGGCCTACGAACTGATGCGCGGCATCGGCAACCTCTGCGCCGGCCGCGACGGCGACCCCCGCTACGACCCCCGCCGCCTGGTCGACCTGCTCCTCCAGGGCCTCCAGCGACCCCCGTCATCCTGACGCGCCGAGGGCCCTCCGAAACCTCGACAGCCTGCTCTACACCGACCGCATGCACCCCGACGTCCGCCCGATCCCGGTCGAGAAGTACCGAGGTACCGGCTCGACTTGGTCCTGCTGACATTCGGGGGCATGCCACTTCGCACAATGTGGCCGGCCTGGGATTCGGCCCGGGCCAGCCACATCCGACTGGGCATCAAACCGGTGTTTCACGAGTCAATGCGGCTGAATTCAGAGGCACTTGCGTGGGTGGCCGACAATCAGGCCGCGCCCGGCGGGAGGGCCCGGTATCGCGGCAGTGCATGTCACCGGGTGGCGACGGCCTCGTAGAGGGTGCGGATCAGGCGGTCGTTCTCCGGGCCGGCGGCGGCGGGGAAGGGGGTGCGGCGGCGGGTGTAGCCGTAGGCGATGCCGTTGCGCGGGTCGGCGAAGGCCTGCTGGCCGCCCGCGCCGCTGTGGCCGAACGAGCCCTGGCCGAGCTGCGGGTAGTACTCGGAGGTGGCGTGGAAGCCGATGGTGAAGGCCTTCTGCTCGCCGAGGACCACGTCGTGGCCGATGGACTGGATCTGCCCGGCCAGCGCGAGCGTCTCCGGCTTGAGCAGGGGGGCCGTGCCGTCGACCGGTCCGATCGCGACGGCGTACATCCGGGCCAGGCCGCGCGCCGAGGCCGTCCCGCCGAACGAGGCCGTCCCCGAGGTGCGGACGGCCGGGAAGTTGGGCAGCTCCCACACCTCCGGGTTCTGCGGGTGATGGCGGTTGAAGGCGATGCCGGACAGGCTGTTCGGGGCGCTCGCGGACGCGGTCAGCGCGGCCAGCCGCTCGGGAGTGACCACCATCGGCCGGGCACTGAGGAACCGCGGTTCGTGCTCCTGCGGCAGCCCGAGGTGGAAGTCGACCCCGTACGCGTCGCGCACCCGCTCGGCGAACAGCTCCTGGACGCTGCGCCCGGTGGCACGGCGCACCACCTCGCCGCTGAGCGCCCCCATGACCAGCGCGTGGTAGCCGAACGCGGTGCCCGGCCGCCAGTAGGGGCGCTGCGCACCGAGGCGCTCGGCGACGATCCGGTCGTCGGCGAGTTCCTCGATCGTGAACCCCGTGTCCGCGCCGACCAGGCCGGCCCGGTGCGCCAGCAGCTCGCGCAGCGTCACGTCCCCCTTGCCCTCCAGCGCGAACTGCGGCCAGTAGTGGCCGACTTTCTGCTCCAGGTCCAGCACGCCTTCCTGGACGAGGGACGCGACGACCAGGTGCGTGGCGCCCTTGGACGCGGAGTACGCGCCGAACAGTGAGTCCGCGGTGGTTTCCGGGCCCGTCCACAGGTCGACGACCCGTTCCCCGTGCCGGTAGGCGACGAGCTGCGCGGCGTGGTCGCCGCCCTCCCCGGCCGCGACCGCGGCGAACTCCGCACGGACCGACTCGAATCCTTCGGCCACCGTGCCCCGCACCACGTTCTCCTCCATCAGCGCTTCCTCCCGGCTCGATCACGACAGGGACGTCGACGGGCGGCCACGACCGCAACCCACGTGGCCGCCCGTCGACTGCATCCTTCCCACCGAGGCGCCCGCGTGACCACGACGGGCGGTCCTGTCGTGCGCACCTCGCCTCGGGCCCGGCCGGCCGCGTTGAGATGGTCCGGCGGAGTGACTATCTTCGTGAGGTGAGTGAACGTGTGATGCAAGAGCCCACCCTGATGGTGCTGACCGCCCTCGCGGACGCGCCCCGGCACGGATACGCCATCGCGCAGGAGGTCAAGGCGATGACCGGCGGCCGGGTCGCGCTGCGTACGGGCGCGCTGTACGGGGCCCTGGACCGGCTGCTGGCCGACGGCCTGATCGACATCGACCGCGAGGAGATCGTCGACGGCCGGGCCCGGCGGATCTTCACCCTGTCCCCGGCGGGGCGGGAGCGGCTCGCGGTGGAGGCCGAGCGCCTGGCCGCGGCGGCGAAGGAGGCCACCCGCCGCCTGTCCGTCGCCAAGCCGCCGGCGGCCTCCGCATGATCGAGCGCGTCCTGCGGCTCTATCCCGCCGCCTACCGCCGGGCCCACGGCGCGGAGATCGTCGCGACCTTCCGCGAGATGACCGCGGGTGAGCCGCTGGGCTCGCGGCTGCGGGAGGGCGCGGGTCTGGCGGCGCACGCGATGAGGATGCGGATGGGGCTGGGCACGGCCGCTCCCGTCGCGAAGGTCCTCGCGCTGGCGTACCCCTTCGCGCTGGCCGCCGCGGCCGCCGCCTGCGGCCTGCACCTGCTGAGCTGGTACGCCGACGTCGTCTCCTCGCCCGCCCCGTTGGGGGTGCGACTCGGAACCGACCTGTCGGGGGCGTGGGGCGCGCTGCTCGTCTCGTCGCTGGTCGTGGTCGCGGGGTCGGTGGCGGCGCTGGCCGGCCGGTGGCGCCTCGGGGTGCCCTGCGCGGTGGCCGGGCTGCTCTCCTTCGCGGCGGCCGCGGTGGTCAGCGGGCGGGCGTTCGGCGACCCGGTGGTCACCCCGGCCGCGATGGTCCTGGCGGCGGCCGTGCTGCTCGCCTGCCCGCAGGACCGGCGGGCGGAGGGCGTCGCGGCGGGGCGGGCGGGCGCGGCCGGTGCCGTGGTCGCGCTCGTGGTGGTGCCGCGGGCGGTCATCGCCTCGCACGGGGTGCCGTGGGTCAGTACCGACTACGGGTGCTGGCCGCTGGTCGTCCTCGCCGCGACCGGTGTCGCGCTGACCTGGTCCAGCGGATCGCGGGGCGGCCGCGAGCTGGCGGCGATGGCCCTGGCCTCCCCGCCGTTGCTCGCCCAGGCCTACACGGTGGCGTGGGGGGAGGCGGCTGTCGTGGCGTGCCTGGCGGCCGCGCTGCCGGCCACCGCGGTGGCCGCCTGGCTCGCCGGCCGCCTGAAGCGAAGCGGTCGCGTCCTGCGCTGAACGGCCTGACGACCCGACTGAACGGCCTGACGACCCGACTGAATCGGCGGCGGTCGGATCAACGGAACCGTGGGTCATCGGTGAGAACGGTCATGACTCCGTCGGCGCCAGTGCGCTGACCCGGTTCTCGTACTCACGACCTCACGACGGGCCTTGCGCCGGGCCGGGTTCACCGTGATCCCCCGGGGCCGGACCGCCGATCGGGGGTGACCTGTTCCGGATGGTGGACGCACTCGGGCGGGGGATTGCGGGTGTTGGCGATCACCGTGTCGAGGCGGTCGCGTGCCGCGGTGAGGTCGCTGATGCGTTCGCTGATGCGGGCGCGTTCGGCGTGCTCCTCGCCGAAGCCGCCCGATTCGGCGCGCAGGGCCGTTACACGCCACGCGTCGAACGGACCTACGCCCTGGAGGAGATCGCACAGGCCCACGCCCACTCCGAGCGCGGACACGCCCGGGGAAAGATCGTCACTCTCATCTAGCGCCGCGCAGGCGCGCCGCCGCGCAGGCGTGGTCGTGCGCGGTCTGCCCGCGCTCGACGTACGCCAGGGGCCTCCCGGAAGCTATGTGCGGTTCGCCGCCTGCTTTCCGAACCCGGCCGAGCGGCATGCTCCGGCGGACGCGGTGTGGCGGAGGCGGTCGGGGGCGATGTGTCGACGCCGGCCGTGATGCAGGCCCGGGCGCGAGGTGGTCCGGCCCATTAGTCCGTTTGACGTAGCATTCCGTTCGACGGACTATTGAGGGTCTGCGCGAGAGGATGCCCATGCCGTTCACCCTGGCCCACCCGGCGGCCGTACTGCCGTTGCTGCGGAGGCCCTTCAGCCGGGCCGCGTTGGTCGCCGGAGCCGTCGCACCGGACCTGCCCTACTTCGTCGGCACCACGGGACTGCCCGTCAGTGCGCAGTCCTGGTACGAACCCTTCGTCAACGCGACGACCTCGCACAGCGCTCAGGGCGCTGTCACCGTCGCCCTGCCGTACGCCCTCGCCCTGTGGGGACTGCTCCGCGCCGGTCATCGCCCCCTGGCGTCGCTGCTGTCGGTGCCTGTGCCCGTCACCTCGTCGCGGCGGCTGCGCACTGTCGGCGAGTTGGCGCGGCGAGCCGGGTGGATCGTGCTGTCCGCCCTGATCGGTGTCGCCACACACCTGGTCTGGGACGCCTTCACCCACGTCGACGGCTTCGTGGTCACCCGTACGCCCTGGCTCGACTCCACGCTGGTGGGCGGCCTCACCTGGGCACGGGCTTTGCAACACGCGAGCACGGTCGGCGGCCTGGCCGCCGTCGCGGTGTACGTGTGGCCGAGGCGGGCCCGATTCCTCGCCGGTGAGGGCCGGGTGAAGTCCGGCAGCGCAATCCGGCGCCCTGTCCTCCTCGCCATGGCCCTGGTCGCGCTCGTCGGAGCCGTCGCCCACGCCTGGCGGTGGCACGCCGGCCCGGAGGCGGTGACGGACGGGCTGCCGCTGGGCGCCGTGGTCGAAGGGGTGCTGTCCGACGCGGCGAAGGGCGCGGGCGCCGGCCTGATCGGCAGCCTGACCCTGTACGTCCTCGTGTGGTGGAGTCGGCGCGCCCTCGCGGCAACCCGCTTCCACCGGGGCAGAGTTGACACAGTACGCCCGGGCCTGCGGGGAGAACGCGGGGCCGTTCACCGACAATCGGAACACCAGGCAGAGGCCGATGGCCGGAGCGGTACCCGGCCGACCGGATGAGGGGAACACGTGCGTCCAGATCATGATCAGGATTCGCCGAGCTTCGCGCTACTCGGCACGCTGCGGGTCCGGCGCGCCGGCACGGACCTGCGCCTCGGCGGCCCGCGGCAGCGGTCGGTACTGGCCGCCCTGCTGCTGCGCCCGAACGCGGTCGTGACGGTCGACGAGCTGATCGCCGACCTGTGGGGCGACCACCCGCCCGGTGCGCCCGACACCACCTTGCGCACCTACATGTGGCAGCTGCGGAATCTGCTGGAGCCCGTGCGCACGGTGCCCAGGGTGCTGATCTCCCGAACGGGCGGCTACCGCCTGGCCGTCGAGCCGGACCGCGTGGACCTGTGGCGGGTCAAGCGCTTGCAGGAGCTGGCCGGCAGGTGTGCCACCGAGCGGCCGCAGGAGGCCCGGAACGCGCTGGGAGAGGCCCTGGCCCAGTGGCACGGGGAGCCGCTCGCCGGCCTGCCGGGGCCGCTCATGTGCCGCGAGCGGGAACGGCTTTCGAGGCTGCGCCTCACCCTCCTGGAGGAGCGCCTCGCCCTCGACGTAGCCCTCGACGTAGCCCTCGACGCGGCACTCGACGTGGCCCTCGACGCTCCCTCCGGCTACCTGCCGGAGCTGGAACAGCTGGCCGGTGACCACCCGTTCCACGAGCGCCTCCAGGAACTGCTCATCCGCGCACTGCGTGGGCAAGGGCGCACGTCCGAGGCGCGTGCGGTCTACGACGCGCTTCGATTGCGGCTGGCGGAGCAGCTGGGGATCGAACCGGCTCCCGTACTCACGGAGTTGTGTCACGATCTCGGTGTGGATGCCACCATACGATCGAGGGCCGCCGCACCCGGTCCGGACTTACGCCCTGACGTAGCGTTATCGCCCACCCCGGCAGACCGCAGGGCCGACCGAGGCGCCGACCGCGCGGCCGGTGGTGGGACCCTGGACCAACTCCCCCCGGTGCTGTCGCAGTTCATCGGGCGGCAAGACCACATTGTCGGAATCGGACAAGCACTGACCGGACGGACCAGCCCCGCACTGCGACTGGTGACCGTGACCGGGATGGCCGGGGTGGGGAAGACGACCCTCGCGGTGCGAGCCGCCCACATCGTGCGCCCGGACTTCCCGGACGGCCGGCTGTACGCGGACCTGCGCGGCGCCGACCTGGTGCCCGCGAACGCGTCCGACATCCTGGCGGACTTCCTGACAACGCTGGGTGTCCGGGCGGCAGTTGTCCCCAAGGACCTCGAAAGCAGGTCGGCGCTGTTCCGGACCGCCAGCGCGGGACGACGGCTGCTCATCCTCCTGGACAACGCACGCGACGAGGCCCAGATCCAGCCGCTGCTGCCCGGCTCGTCGGACTGCGCGGTCATCGTCACCAGCCGCACGGTGCTCACCAGTGTGCCGTCGGTCCTGCACGTCGCGCTGGACGTGTTCAGCGAGCCCGAGGCGATCGGCCTGCTCGACTCGGTCATCGGCGCGGCGCGCCGGTCCGAACAGGGCCCCCAGGCCAGGATGCTGGTCGATGCCTGCGGCCGGCTCCCCCTGGCCGTACGGATCGCCGCGGCCCGGCTCGCCGCCACCCCGGACCAGCCGATCGCCGAGCTCGTCCGGAGCCTGGCCGACGACCGCGAGGGCATCGACGCCCTGCGCACGGGCGACCTGGCGATCGAGCAGGTCTTCGAGCTCAGCTACCGGCTGCTCCCACCACCCCTGGCCACGGCGTTCCGGATGCTCTCCTGGGCGGAGCCCGACCTCGGCCTGGCGTCGGCAGCCGCAGTCCTGGGCCTGGCGGAGTACCAGGCGGAGCGGCTCGCGGAGTCGCTGGTGGACCAGGCGCTGCTGGAGTCGACGGGCTCCGGGCGCTACCGCTACCACGACCTGGTGCGCGCCTTCGCCCGCCGGGCGTCGCTGCGGACCGGCGACCACGAACGGGCCGGCGCCCAGCAGCGGCTGCTGACCCACCTGCTCGGCTGCGCCCGCACGGCCTTCACCCTCGCCGTACCCGGCGACCCGGTCGCCGACGTCTTCGGCGAGCCGCTCCAGCAGCCGGCCGCCCGTCCGGGCCGATCTCCGGTCCCCCTGGCCGCCCCGGTCTTCGCGGATCTGGCCGACGCCCGCCGCTGGGCCCGGACCGAGACACCCGGCGCCGTGGCGCTCTCGGCCGCCGTCGCGACGGACACCCTGCGCGCCCTCGCCGACGGCCGGCCCTCGGCGGTGACCGACCTGCGGGCGGCCGTCGACCTGCTGATCGCCCTCAGCCCGCTCGGCCTCGGCGCCGTGGGCGGCCGGGCGGAAGACGCCACCAGGACACTGATCGCCGCCGCCGTCGCGGCCGGCGACCGCTGCGCGGAGGGCCGGTCGCGGTTCCTCCTCGGCACGGTCCTGCTGGCCCGGGCCCGGCTCGGCGAGGCCGGCGCACAGGCCGGGCAGGCGGCCGAAGCGTGCCGGGAGGCGGAAGACCCGGCCGTTCTCCGGCAAGCCCTCAACGACCTGGGCCTCATCGCCCAGGCCGAGGGCCGGCACGAGGAGGCGATCACCGCCTTCGACGAGGCGGTGGCGCTCGCCCGGCGGCTCGGCCACCGGTCCGGCGAGGTGGCGAGCACCGCGAACGCGGCCCTGTCCCGCATCCGCACCGGCCACGCGGCCACGGCGGTGCAGACCTGTCAGCGGATCCTCGCGGCACCCGGGGGGACCGCCGACGTCGCGATGACCGCGTACGTGCACTACGTCCTCGGCCTCGCCTACCAGGAGCTGGGCCGACTCGACGACGCCGCGGCGCAGCTGCGGTCCTGCATCTGCTGTGCGGGCGTCACCGGCGATCTCGACCGCGAGTCGGCCGCCCGAAGCCGCCTGGCCGACGTCCTGCGCCTGCTCGGACGGCTCGACGAGGCCGTGCAGCAGGCGGAGCGGGCACTGGACCTCGCAGAAGAAGGTGGGCGACAGCGCGAACGCGCTCTCGCCCACCTGGTGTTGGCCCATGCGATGACGGCCCGCAGTGACCACCACGCCGCCCGGCATCAGGAAGCGAAGGCGCGTCTACTGCTCAGCCGCCTCAGCGCCCCGGAGGCCGCCGCCGTGACGTCGATGCTGGCCGCCCTGGCGACCGCCGACCGGATCCCTCACCCCCGGTAGCGAATGACGAGACCGGTGCCGTTCCACGCGATGTGCCCCGAGAGGCAGTGCGCGCCGGCCGACCCGCCGCAGGCCTGTGCCGACGGCTCGGTCGGCGAGCCCTGCCGCGCGGGGGCCCCCGCGCCCACGGCAACAGCGCCCACGGCAACAGCGCCCACCACCGGCACCAGCACGGCCGCACCGGCAACAGCCGTACGGACAACAATCGTTCGAAACACGGATGACGCTCCCTACGTACCTACGGCAAGACGTCCGAACGCTCGCAGGGGCCGGTAGACATCAGATCAACACAACCGTCACTCCCGTCACTCCCGCACACGGACACACACACGCACACGCACACAGACACGCACACGGACACGCACACCACACCGCACCACCAGGAGGTTGGAACCATGGCCCAGCAGTTCGGTGACTACCAGAACGAGATCTACCTCGACGGCCTGCGCGGGGTGCAGCCCGCCCTGCCGATGACGTACGCCGGGCTGGAGGCCGGGGCGCAGGCCGCCCTCCCGTCGTCGATCTGGTCCTACGTGGCCGGCGGCGCGGGGGACGAGCACACCCAGCGCGCCAACGTCCGGGCCTTCGAGCGGTGGGGCCTCTACCCCCGGATGATGGTCGGCGCCGCCCGCCGCGACCTGACCGTCGACCTGTTCGGCCACACCCTGCCCTCGCCGCTGTTCATGGCGCCGGTCGGTGTGATCGGCCTCTGCGCCCAGGACGGCCACGGGGACCTCGCCGCCGCCAGGGCCGCCGCCCGCACCGGTGTGCCGATGGTGGCCTCCACCCTCACCGTCGACCCGCTGGAGCAGGTCGCGGCCGAGTTCGGCGACACGCCCGGCTTCTTCCAGCTCTACACCCCGACCGACCGCGACCTCGCCGCCAGCCTGGTGCACCGGGCGGAGGCGGTCGGCTTCCGGGGCATCGTGGTCACCCTGGACACCTGGATCACCGGCTGGCGCCCGCGCGACCTCGCCACCTCCAATTTCCCCCAGCTGCGCGGCCACTGCCTGGCGAACTACTTCACCGACCCGGTCTTCCGGGCCCGCCTGGCCAAGGCCCCCGAGGAGGATCCGGGCGCGGCGATCCTGGAGTGGGCCGGTGTCTTCGGCAACCCGCTGACCTGGGACGACCTGCCGTGGCTGCGCTCGCTCACCGACCTGCCGATCATCCTCAAGGGCGTCTGTCACCCCGAGGACGTCCGCCGGGCCCGGGACGGCGGCGTCGACGGCCTCTACTGCTCCAACCACGGCGGCCGCCAGGCCAACGGCGGCCTGCCCGCCCTGGACGCGCTGCCCGCCGTGGTCGAGGCGGCGGGCGGTCTGCCGGTGCTCTTCGACTCCGGGGTGCGCAGCGGCGCCGACGTCGTCAAGGCGCTCGCCCTCGGTGCCACCGCGGTCGGCGTCGGCCGCCCGTACGCGTACGGGCTGGCGCTCGGCGGCGAGGACGGCGTGGTGCACGTGCTGCGCTCGCTGCTGGCGGAGGCCGACCTGCTCATGGCGGTCGACGGCTACCCGACCCTGGCCGACCTGACCCGCGAGGCGCTGGTGCGCCTCTGAGGCGGCCGACGACCGAATTCACGACACGTATTCGGCGGCAACGTGGTCCGTGCTTCCCCGAACTACTCGAACCCGGTCGTGGTGAAAGCGGTCTTGGCCGGATCCCTGCGGTTGGCCTTGATCATCAGGAACTCATGTGTCTGACTGGTCGTCACCTGACTGTGATCTGCGGGCTCGTGGAACCGTCAAGGCCTTGAACCAGCCATGTCGCGCACGTAGATCTATCGTTGACTGATCATTGATCAGCGGGTCATACGTTTTTCTCGTCGGAGGCGATCGATTCCACCCCGGGCGGACGTCGCCAATGACACGAGAGATCTCGCGGGGGAGTCGTCCCCAGAACCGGAACGGAGTATCCATCTTATGAACACCAACGACCTCGACCAGGTTATATCCGAGTTGACCCAGATCAAGAAGGAGTACGTCGAGCAGCGTTCGGCGTTCGTCCCCGGAGAACGCATGGCCGGCTTACTGAAGGGGCTCGGCGCCACCGATGCCGACCTGGCCCAGCTCCAGCGGGTGAGCGACGACCTGCCGGACGATCCCACCCTCCCCTTCCGCCAGTCGAAGAACGGCCGCTTCCACTTCGACGTCAAGAACGGGACGATCGACCGGGGTGAGTTCCAGCCGTTCGCGCTGTCGGCCGACGAGGACTTCGTCCGTCATGACTCCGGACAGAAGCGCGAGTTCGCGGAGGTCGGCGACGACCTCCAGCTGAACCGGGCCTTCCAGGGGCTGCTCCTGTTCAAGGCGTTCATGGTCCAGGACGTGGAGATCGCCCACCGTCCGAAGCTGGACTACGACTACCCCGGCTGGGTGTGCACCCTGTTCAACCTGCGGACCGTCACCACGCCCGAACTCGTCGGCGAGCCCGCCCTCGAAGGGGTGCACAGCGACGGCGTGGACCACACCATGACCACCCTGCTCGGCAGCGAGAACATGACCGCCGACAGCGCGATCACCTTCCTCCACGACATGCGGCAGATCAACGCGGTCCGCTGGGACGAGGTCGAACCGGAGCTCGTCGTGGGCCAGTACCAGCACCGCCACTTCCTCGACACCATGCTGGTCGTCGACCACGAGCGGAAGCACAGCCTCTCCCCGGTGGTCGCCGCCGACCCGCAGCAGACATCCACCAGGGATATGCTCATCTTCTTCACGCGGAAGCCCGCCCTGGAGGGTCACATCTCCCACACGCACGACTCCCTCGCCCGCCATCGCGCCCTGCCGATGTCGGTCGGACTGCTTCCCTCGGTGGCGGTCTGATGGCGGCGGACGAGATCACGATCACCGACTTCCTGAACGTCGACATCCGCGCGGGCCGGATCGTCCGCGCCGAGGCGTTCCCGCGCGCCCGCCGACCCGCGTACAAGCTGTGGATCGACTTCGGCGACCTGGGCGTCCGGAAGTCCAGCGCCCAGATCACCGACCTGTACGCGCTCGACGACCTCGAAGGCCGCCTGGTGATGGCCGTGGTCAACCTCCCGCCCCGGCAGGTCGCGGACTTCATGTCCGAGGTCCTCGTCCTCGGGGTGCCGGGCGAGGGCGGCGGCGACGTGGTCCTGATCGCCCCGGACCGGGAGGTCAAACCGGGAGCACGGCTGCTCTGACCCGAACCGGCAGGCGACCGGCCTCGTCCGGCCCGTAGGCGGCCCGGAGCGGCGGGGAGACCTCGCCGGGGCCGGGCCGCTCGCCGCCGTCGTCCTGACAGCCGCTCATCGTGCGGTAGGGGTTGTAGCCGGGCGATTGCGGGGGGTTCGGCGCGCACGCCCGCGCGTGGCCGGTGGGCCGTGCCGGTGTGCGCGCCGCTCCGCCCGGGTGTCAGACGGCGGGCTGTTGCTGGGTGACGCAGTGGATGCCGCCGCCGCCGGCGCCGAGGGAGTCGATGTTGAGCTGCTCGACGGTGCGTCCGGGGAAGAGCCGGGCCAGGGTCGCCCGGGCGGCGGCGTCGGCCGTGCTGTCACCGAACTGGGCGGAGATCACGGCGCCGTTGCACGCGTAGTAGTTGGCGTAGGAGGCGACGAAGTTCTGGTTGGTGGAGCGGATCTTGTCGTAGTCCGGGCCCTGGAGCTTGGTCACCGCGGTCGGACCGCCTGCGGCCGTCGTGGCGGCGGACAGGATCCGGTACTGCTCGCGCGCGTCGTTGGCCCACGCGTCGGTGTCGGTCGCCAGCGGCATCTGGACCAGCCCGGCGCCGGGGGCGAGGAAGCGCGAGGTGGCGTCGACGTGGTCGTCGGTGATGTCCTGGTTCCTGATGCCGGTGAACCAGATGACCTTGGACGCGCCGTAGGCCTGGCACATCGCGGTCTCGATCTGCGCCTGGCTCATCCCGGGGTTGCGGTTGTCGTTGACGATGCTGCTGCGGGTGGCCATCAGGGTGCCGGCGCCGTCCTGTTCGATGGCGCCGCCTTCGGCGATCAGGCCGGCGGCGGTGAACGGCACCCCGACGTAGGCGGCGATGCGCCGGGCGACCAGCGCGTCGTTGGCGTGGGTCTGCCGGTTCCCCCAGCCGTTGAAGTTGAGGCCGACGGCGTCGAGTGCTCCCGGCCCGTTGGTGCGGAAGACCGGGCCGGTGTCGCGCATCCAGCAGTCGTCGACGGGGATCGTGGTGATCACGGTGACCGACGAGCCGCACAGGGAGCGGGCCTTGGCGGCGCTCGCGGGGTTGGCGCACATGATGACCGGCTCGTACTTGGCGATGGTCCTGGCGATCAGCGCGATGTTCGACTGGACGCCGCTGAGCTGGCTGCGCCAGATCGCGGTGCTGTCGGGCCAGGCCATCCAGGTCCGGGTGTGCCGCGTGCCGTCGATCGGGACGGCGAACCCACCCGCCAGCGCGGTGCCCTCGGTGCGGCTGCCGCGGAGGCCGGCCGCCGCGGCTGAGCCTGCCGCCGACGTCAGGGCCAGGCCGGCGGCGGTGAGGCCGGCCGCGGTGAGGAACTGTCGTCTGCCCAGGCCGGGTCTGTCCAGGCCGGGTCTGCTCGGGACGTGATCGTTCATCGGGTCCTCCGGTCAACTGCCCGTCTGGGCAACGGGATTGACTCGAAAGGTAGAACTAACCGAGCGCTCGGTCAATTATCTGCGCAGGATCGGACGGAGATTCCTGGAGCCGGGGCGTGGCCGGACAGGGCCTAGAGTTGCGCCATGGCGACAGGCGAGCAGGAACAGGTTCGGGCGGCCCCCGTGGTTCCGCAGGGGCGCACGCGGTCGTCGGCCAAGGGCGAGCAGACCCGGTCACGGCTCGTCTCCGCCGCCAGGACCCTGCTGGCCGGCGAGAGCGCCGGGCGCTTCACCACGCGCAACGTCGCCGCGCTGTGCGGCGTTTCGCACGGGATGTGCCACTACCACTTCCGCGACCGCACCGATCTGATCGTCGCGGTGATCGAGGACATCCGGCCGGAGTGGATCTCCCCGCTGGAGGAAGCGGTGGACGGCCCCGGCGACTTCGCCGAGCGGGCCGAGCGCGTGATCGGCCTGCTGACCCGGGGCGAGAGCCCGGACCTGTCGCACCTGCACGCGGCCCTGCACTGGCACGCCCTCAACGACGAACGCGTCCGGGGGAGTCTGGAGCAGGAGTACCTGCGCTGGCGGTCGTGCTTCGTCCGGCTCTTCCAGGTGCTCGCCGACGAGCGGGGCGGCGGCATCGACCCGCGGCCCCTGGGCGAGGCGGTCGCGGCGGCGGTGGACGGCCTCGCGGCCATCCAGTCCCTCGACTCGAACGTGGACGCGGCGACGGTGCTGGGGACGCTGGTGCGCGCGCTCGCCGGAGCACCGGCCGGGACGGCGTAGCACGCCCTGCGCCCCGGCGTCGTCCGCCCGTCGGCTGCCCGTCGGCCGAACGACACCGGGGCCCCGTGGAGTCCGCCGACCCCGCGGGACCCCGGCAGCCCGGAAGGTCCGGCAGCCCGGAGGGCCCGGCTACAGGGCCCGGCGGGCGGCCGCGATGGACCGCGGGTCCCAGCCCGGCCTGGGCACGGAGTCGAGCAGCAGCCGGGTGTAGGCGTGCCGGGGGCGGGCCAGGACCTCGGCGGTGGGGCCGGCTTCGACGATCCGGCCGTGCCGCATCACGACCACCTCGTCCGTGACGCACCGGACGACGCCCAGGTCGTGGGTGATGAACAGGTAGCCGATGCCGGTCTGTTCGCGGATGTCGGCGAGCAGGTTGAGGATCTGCGCCTGCACCGAGACGTCGAGGGCGGCCACCGCCTCGTCGAGGACGAGGACGGCGGGCTCGACGGCCAGCGCGCGGGCGATGGCGACGCGCTGGCGCTGGCCGCCGGAGAGCTGGCGGGGCAGGGCCTCGGCCTCGCGCTCGCCGAGGCCGACCTGGTCGAGGAGTTCGGCGATCCGGCGGGGGTGGTCCGCGTCGGGGAAGTGCAGCCTGAGCGTCTCGCGCAGCGCCGCGCCGACGCTGGTGCGGGGGTCGAGGGACAGGTACGGGTCCTGGAAGACCATCTGGACCTCGCGGGCGCGGGCCAGCCGGTGGGCCCGGCCGCGCCGGTGCTCGGTGCGGTCCCGGCCGTGCACCAGGACGCGTCCGGAGTCAGCCCGTTCGAGCCCGACGACGATCCGGGCGGTGGTGGTCTTGCCCGACCCCGACTCGCCGACGATGCCCAGCGATCCGCCTTCGGCCAGGGTGAACGAGACGTTGTCGGCCGCCTGGACGCTCCCGTAGGCGCGGTGCAGACCGACGGCCTTCAGGACGGTCTTCGGCATCGCTGGTTCTCCTCCGGGGCTGGTCGTGGTGCGGCTACCGGCAGTGCTGCTGGGCATCGGCGGTCACCTCCGCGACGCGGTCGCCGTGGTGGCAGGCGGCCCGGCGGGCCGGCTCGTCGGCGAGCGGCAGCAGGGCCGGCGCCCGCTCGGCGCACACCTCGGTCGCGAGCGGGCAGCGGGCGGCGAAGGGGCAGCCCGTCAGGTCCTCGCGCAGGCTCGGCGGCCTGCCGCCGATGGCGGCCAGCCGGCCCCGGGGGGAGTCCAGACGGGGAGTGGAGGCGAGCAGCGCGGCCGTGTAGGGGTGGCGCGGCCGCTCGAACAGGGCCTCGGCCGGCCCGGTTTCGGCGATCCGCCCCGCGTACATGACGTAGACGCGGTCGCTGATGGCGGCGGCGAGTCCGAGGTCGTGGGTGACGAAGACCAGTGCGGTGCCGAAGCGTTCGCGCAGGTCGCCGAGCAGGGCGACGACCTCGGCCTGGGTGGTGACGTCCAGCGCGGTGGTGGCCTCGTCGGCGAGGATCAGCGCGGGATCGCCCATCAGCGCCCCCGCGATCATGACGCGTTGCAGCATGCCGCCGGACAGCTGCCCCGGGTACGTGCCGAGCGTGCTCTCCGGGAGCCCGACGGCGGCCAGCATCTCGGCGGCCCGTCCGGCGGCGGCGTCGGCCCCGCCGGGGCCCCGGCGGCTGGTCTCGGTGAGGAAGTCGCCGATGCGCCGGAGCGGGTTGATGGAGGCGCGCGGATCCTGGAAGACCATGGCCGCGGTGTCGGTGCGCAGGTGGCGCAGCTGCTCCGGGCTCATGGTGAGGACGTCGTCGCCGTTGACGCGTACGACGCCCTCGGTGGTGGCGCCGCGCGGCAGCAGCCCGAGGACGCTGCGGGAGGTGAGGCTCTTGCCGGAGCCGGATTCGCCGACGAGGGCGACGGTCTCGCGGGCGTCGACGGTGAGGTCGACGCCGTCGAGGACGGGCCGGGCGGTGCCGGGCAGGCGCAGCCGCAGGCCCTGGATGTCGAGGACGTTCATCGGTCCCTCCTGGCGACCTGGTCGGCCCAGCGTTCGCCGACGACGTTGAAGGCGACGACGGTCAGCACGATGGCGACGCACGGCAGGATCGCCGACAGCGGGTAGCCGTGCTGGATGGCGGTCTGGCCGTCGAAGACCATGCGGCCCCAGTCGGGGGTGAGCGCCGGGACGCCGAGTCCGAGGAAGGAGAGGCCGGCGAGGTCGATCAGGGCGTAGCCGAAGTTGATGGTGGACTGGGCGAGGACGACGGGGGCGATGCCGGGGATGATGTGGCGCAGGCAGATCTGGAGCCCGGAATGGCCTTGGACGCGGTAGGCCTCGACGTAGGGGCGGGAGCGTTCGGCGAGGACGAGTGAGCGGCTGAGGCGGCTGACGTAGGGCAGGTAGGCGATGGCGAGGGCGATCACCGGGGCGATCAGCCCCTCGCCGTAGACCGCGACGATCAGGATCGCCAGCAGCATGCCGGGGAAGGCGAAGACCAGTTCGGTGGAGCGGGACAGGACGGAGTCGAGCCAGCCGCCCCGCCAGGCCGCGGTGACGCCGATGGCGACGCCGGCCAGGGTGGAGAAGGCGACCACCCCGAGCGGGCCGAGCAGTGAGGTGCGGGCGCCGAGCATCAGCCGGGACAGGGTGTCCCGGCCGGCGGCGTCGACGCCGAGCAGGTGGTCGCCGGAGGGGCCGGCGAGGGCGTTGCCCAGGTCGACGGCGTTCGGGTCGTACGGGGCGAGCCAGGAGGCGAGCACGGCGACCAGGACGACCACGGCGACGAGGCCGAGGCAGAGGTGGTACAGGGGTGCTCGGGCGGTGCGCAGGCGGGCGAGGCCGGGGCGGCGCAGGACGGTGGTGCTCATGCGGCGGACCTCTTCGGCGCGAGGGTGACCCTGGGGTCGACCAGCGGGTGCAGCAGGTCGACGACGAGGTTCACCGCCATGAACAGCCCCACCATGAGCAGCGAGATCGCCTGCACGGTGGGGAAGTCCTTGGTGGTGGTGGACAGTTCGAGGAGCTGGCCGATGCCGCCGACGCTGAACGCGGACTCGACCAGGACGGTGCACACCAACAGGGTGGAGACGATCAGGCCTCCCGTGGTCAGGACGGTGCCCAGGGCGTTGCGGAACACGTGCCGGCGGATCACCTCGTGCTCGGCGACGCCCCGGCTGCGGGCCACGGTGACGTGCTCCTGGCCGAGGACCTCCTGCATCGCGGCGCGGGTGACCCGGGCGAGCATGCCGATCAGGTAGAGCGCCAGCGCGACGGCGGGCAGGGCCAGGTGCCACAGCATCGGGCCGAGTCCGTCGCCGGTGCCGCCGGTCGGGAACCAGCCCAGCTTCACCGCGAACAGGCCCTGCAGCAGGACGGCCGCGACGAAGGACGGGGTGCCGACGGCCACGGTGGTGGCGACCAGGATGGTCGAGTCCACGGCGCCGCCGCGGACGGCCCCGATCCAGCCGAGGAGCACGCCGATGGCGACGACCAGGAGCAGGGCCATGGTGACGAGCAGGAGGGTGGCGGGCAGCCGGTCGGCCAGCAGCCGCGACACGTCGGTGCGGTAGGTGATGGAGCGGCCGAAGTCGCCGTGGACGATCTGGCCGAGCCAGCGCAGGTACTGCAGCAGGAACGGTTCGTCCAGGTGGTACTGGTCGTTGATCGCCCTGAGTGCCTCGGGGGAGGCGGAGCGGCCCGAGAGCAGGAAGCTGGCCGGGTTGCCCGGCGCCAGGTACATCGCGCCGAAGATCACGAAGGAGGCGCCGAGGAGGGTGGCCGCCATCTCGGCCAGCCGTCGTGCGGTGAAGCGCAGGAAACTCACGTGGAAGCCCTCACGTCCGGGGGCGGGGCGGCGGCCGGGAGGACCGGCCGCCGCACGGTGGATCCGGGAGACGTCACTGGGCCGAACCCACGTCGGCCGCCCACGGGTAGTACATGTAGGAGATGGTGGTCGGGGCGCCGGTGATCCTCTTGTTGAGGAACACGGCGGTGGGCCACTCGGCGACCGGGATCCACAGCAGCTGGTCGGACGCGGTCTTCTGGAGCTGCGCTTCGAGGGTGAAGCGCTCCGCCGGGTCGGCGGCGGCGGTCGCCTTGTCGACCAGGTCGTCGTAGGCCTGGTCGCTGTAGCCGGCGAAGTTCTGGTAGGCGCCGGTCTTGAAGTTGGCCAGCAGGTCCAGCGGGTCGGTGATGGAGTCGTAGTACGTCTCCGGGAACAGGTCGATGCCCTCGCGCGCCTTCGCGTCCGTGAACAGCGCGGTGAAGGCGTTGGGCGCGATCGTCTTGAGCTGGACGTCGAGACCGATCCTGGCGCCGGCCGACTGGACGGCGGTGGCCAGCAGCGAGACGTCCTGGCCGATGGAGCTGGTCGCGACCGTGACGGTCTTTCCGGTGGCGCCGGCCTCCTTGACCAGGGCCTTGGCCCGGTCGATGTCCGGGGCGGTCGGGGTGAGTCCCTCGAACGCCTCCTTCCTGACGTCCGGCGGCGCCGCGGCCCAGGCCGCGCGGGAGGTGAGGGAGCCGGTGGCGCTGCCGGCGCCGGCGAGCCCGGTGCGCACGAAGCCGGAGCGGTCGAGGGCCAGCGACAGCGCCTTGCGGACGCGGACGTCGCCGAGCACGCCCTTCATGTTGGTGACGTTGACGTTGACCGTGCTGAGGCCCTCGCCGAAGTAGAGGGTGCCCACGCCGCTCTTGCTCAGGCGGTCGTAGCTCTCGGTCGGGATCAGGTAGCCGCCGTCCGCCTCGCCGCTGATCATGGCGTTGACGCGCGCCGAGGGGTCGGTCAGGAAGCGGAAGTCGACCTTCGCGGACTTGGCCTTGGTGCCCCAGTAGCCGTCGAAGCGCCGCAGCTGGATGGACTGGCCCTTGTTCCAGGAGCCGAGCTGGTAGGGGCCGGTGCAGTCCAGGCTGCCGGAGGTGCCGTAGTCCTTGCCGGCCGCCTCGATGCCCGCCTTGGACGCGACGACGCCCGCGGCCGTGGCCATGTACTGGTTGAACTGCGAGTCGGGCTGCTTGAGCTTGACGGTGACCTGGAGCGGGCCGCTCTCGGTGATGGTGCTGACGTTCTGGAACTGCTGGGCCCAGGCCGCCGCGTTGTCGGGGTTCATCTGCCGGCCGAGGCTGTACACCACGTCCTCGGCGGTCATCACGCCGCCGTCGTGGAAGTGCACGTCGGGCCGCAGGTCGTAGACCCAGGTGGTCGGGTCGGGGCTGGTGGTCCTCGCCGCGAGCCCGGGAGCCAGGGTCAGTTGCGGGGTCCACCGCATCAGGCTCTCGCACACGTTGGACAGGATGGTGTTCTGCGGGTAGTCGAACGCCGAGATGTAGTCGAGGGTCGGCGGCTCGGCGTACACGGCCCAACTGAACGAGTCGAGCGGGCCCTTGGCGGCCGGGGTGTCGGCGGACAGCTTGTACGCCTGGTCGCCGCTGCCTCCGTCACCGCTCTTCGGCGGCCCGGCGCAGGCGGCGACCAGGGCGAAGGCTGCCAGGGCGGCGGCCGGCAGGGCGTAGCGGCGGTGCGGGGATCTGTGCTCCGGGCGCTGGCTTCGTGGCATCGAGGGTTCTTTCTTCCAGGCTCAACGGGGGTCCGGCGGGCGGGGGTCCGGCGGGCGGCCCCGGCAGCGGGGGTTCGCTGCCCGGGCCGCGGCGACGGGCAGGTGGTTGTGCGTGCGGGCTGCTCAGGCGGTGGGCACCTGCTGGGTGATGCAGTGGACACCGCCGCCGCCGTAGGCGATCACCCGGGAGCGGACCCCGACGACCTTGCGGCCGGGCAGGGCGGCCGCGATGGCGGCGAGGGCCCCCTCGTCCTCCGGGACGTCGGCGACCGGGACGACGACGCCGCCGTTGGCGATGTAGAAGTTGAGGTAGCCGACCTCGACGTCGGTGCCGTTGACCTGGACGAAGGCGCTCTGCGGGACTTCGAGGATCTCCAGCTTGCGGCCCCGGGCGTCGGTGGCGGCCGCGAGGACGGCGTGGTTGGCGCGCATGCGCTCGTAGTCGGGGTGGTCGGGGTCGGCGGGCAACTGGACGATCACCTTGCCGGGGGCGACGAACGCGCAGACGCCGTCCACGTGGCCGTCGGTCTCGGTGTCCAGCAGACCGCCGTACGGGAGCCAGATGATCGTGCTGACGCCGAGCTTCGCGATCAGTTCGGCCTCGATCTCCTCCTTGCTCATGCCCGGGTTGCGGTTCGGGTTCAGCAGGCACTGCTCGGTGGTGATCAGCGTGCCCTCGCCGTCGACCGTGATCGCCCCGCCTTCGAGGATCATCCGGGAGTCGATGCGCTCGACGCCCAGGCGCTCCAGCAGCCGCCCGGCGATCAGGTCGTCGGTGTCGTACGGGTGGTGCTTGCCGCCCCAGGCGTTGAAGCGGAAGTCCACACCGGCCCGCCGGCCGTCCTCGCCGAGGACGAAGATCGGCCCGGAGTCGCGGAACCACGAGTCGTCGATGGGGAGTTCCACGACCTCGACGCCCTGCCCGCACAGCTCCTGCGCCTCGGCGCCCCGGCCCGGCAGCGCGACCATCGTGACCGGCTCGAACTCGGCGATCGCCCGGGCGACCTGGGAGTACTCCCGCTTGGCCTCCTCGAAGGTCTCCCCCCAGAGGTCCGACCTGGTCGGCCAGGCCATCAGGCACCCGTCGTGGGGGGTCCACTCGGCCGGCATCTGGAACGTCATGACGGATCCTTCTCTCTTGTTCTAATTTTCAGTCAGGATGAGGCCGAGAGTGGCCGACGGAGGTGGTCGGCGGGGGCTCGGCCGCGCTCAGCCGGCGGGCGGCACGGCGGGCTGCGACTGGGTGGAGCAGTGGATGCCGCCGCCGCCGAATCCGAGCAGGCTGCGGCGGGTGGGAACGGGCGTGTCCAAGAGGACTCCCTTGGGGGCGGGAGGTGTGGGGTGACGCACATCTTGGCTGCAACTAAAAATTCAGTCAATACCCGATACGTACGGTATCGCGGTTTCCTTGCCGTACCGGCCTGCTGTGCGCCTGCAGCGGGCCCGCCGCGAGCCTGCCGTGAGCCCGGACCGGGGCCATCCGCCCGGCCGTAGGGGAGTTGGGGCCTGAAACTTCGATCAGGAATTCCTCCATGGGAGACCCCGGCCCGGTAGGGTGATCGCTTGTGTCGGATCGTCGAACAGAGATACTCATCGCCGCCACCCGCGTCATCGCGCGGCGTGGTGTGCGCGGGCTGCGCGTGGGCGAACTGGCCGCCGAGGCGGGGGTGTCCACCTCGCTGCTGTACTACCACTTCACCGACCGGGCCGGGCTGCTCCGCAAGACCCTGGAGTTCATCAGCGACCGGGCGGACCGCTACACCGCCGAGGGGGACTCGGCGGGGTACTCGGACGATCCCCGGCGTGATCTCGAACAGGTCCTGCTCCTGGAACTCCAGGACACCCCGGACGTGCGGGAGAACAGCACGGCCTGGGGCGAGTTGAGGGCCAGCGCGGTCTTCGAGCCCGATCTGCGGGAGGAGCTGGCACGGGCCACCCACGCCTGGGTGCACGACGTCGCGGACCTGCTCGGCCGCGCCCGCCCCGAGGCCACGGCGCCGGCCCACACGGCATCCGCCGAACGCCTCACCGTCCTGATCGAGGGCCTCAGCGCCCGCTGGCTGACCGGTTCGATGCCGCTGGAGCACGCGCGACGCTTACTCCGGGAGGCGATCGAGGTGGAGTTGGAGGCGCTGCCGGCCGTCGTGCGGTGCCGCTGCTGACCGATCCTCCGCCTGCCCGGGGTTCGGGGCGGGCCGCCGCCGGCGCCGGTGCGCCCCGCCGTCGCAGGGGCTCCGCGAAAACCCGTTTGGCGGACGAGGCGACCGCTGCTATGTTTCCGGAGGCCGTGCGAGAGAACGAGGAGGTGGTACCCGTGAACGCAGTATTCACGTGGGTGCTCTCCTCCGGGGTCACGGTCGGGCGATAGGTCGTCCGGGAGCGCCGTATCCGAGCCCTCCCGAAAGGCACGACCATGCACTTCACTTCTGAACAGCGCTTCGACGACGGTGTCCTCGAACGCGAGTTCACCCTCGGCGAGATCCCCGGCATCCTGTGGACGCCCGGATCCGTATCCGCACCGGCGCCCCTGATCCTGCTCGGCCACCCTCCCCTCGGACTGCGCAGGATGTACCCCCGACTGGTGGCCCGGGCCCGGCACGCCGCGGCGGACGGCTTCGCCACGGCGACCATCGAGCTCCCCGGAAGCGGCGACAGGCCTCGTTGGCCCGCCCTGGAGCAGGCGCGCGCCGACCTGCGTCGGGCGCTGGAGGCCGGCGAGCCGGTCAGCGACGAGATCGTCGACGCCCTCATCCTCCCGCTGGTCGACAAGGCGGTCCCGGAATGGCGGTCCGCCCTGGACGCCCTCCTCGCGCTGCCCGAGGTCTGCGGCCCGGTCGCGTACTCGGGGGGAGTGATCTCCATCGGGGTCCGGCTGGCGGTGGTCGAGCCGCGCATCTCGGCCGCCGTTCTGTTCGCCGGCAGTTTCGTGCCTCGCTCCATGTTCGAGGAGGCCCGGCAGGTCACCGTTCCGCTGCACGTCCTGCTGCAGTGGGACGACGAGGGCAACGACCGGCAGGCGGCCCTGGACCTGTTCGACGCCTTCGGCTCGAAGGAGAAGTCCCTGCACGCCAACATGGGCGGGCACACCGGCGTCCCGCAGTTCGCCGGGGACGCCGCGGCCCAGTTCCTCACCCGACACCTGAAGTGAGGACGGGCCGTCGGACCGGCGGCGGACGATAGCTGATGCCGACGGCCTGCCACTCGTCGAGGGCAGGCCGTCGGCCGTCGACAGCTCTCCGCACCGTGGGCCCCTGCCGAACTCGGCGGTTTCTAGGGGCCCGTGCCGCCTGAAGTCGTCAACTGTTCTGCGGAGCTTCGGGGAGACCGCGCATCTCGGCCGGTGTCAGGTGAACCGCGCGTTCACCCGACGGCCGGGATGTCGTGGGTGGCGCAGTGGATGCCGCCGCCTCCGGCGGCGATGTTGTCGATCTTGACGGGGACGATCTCGCGGTCGGGGAAGTGCTGCTTGAGGATCTGCTGGGCGCGGACGTCGGCACGGTCGTCGCCGAACTTCGGGAGGTAGACGCCCTTGGAGCCGATGTAGAAGTTCATGTAGGAGGAGACGAAGGCGTCACCGCGGCCGGTGATCTTGTCGGGGTCGGGCTGCTGGAGCTCGATGACGTCGAGCTTCCTGCCGCGGGCGTCGACGGCGTCCTTGAAGACGCCGCGGGCCTGGTCGGCGGAGCGGGACCAGACGTCGGCGGGTGAACCGGGGAAGGCCTGGTCGAGCAGGACGACGCCGGGGGCGGCGAAGCGGGTGAGGCAGTCGACGTGGGCGTCGGTGATGTCCTTGCCCCTGACGCCGGCCAGCCAGATCACGGTGGTGACGCCGAGGGCCTTCTTGAGCTCGGCCTCGACCTGGTCGCGGGACATGCCGGGGTTGCGGTTGCCGTTGACGACGGAGCTCTCGGTGACCAGCAGGGTGCCCTGGCCGTCGCTCTCGAAGGAGCCGCCCTCGGCGACCAGCTTCGTCTCGATGCGCTCCACGCCGTACTTGGCCAGGACGGTGCGGGCGATCTTGCCGTCGTTGGCGTGCTGCTGCTTGTTGCCCCAGCCGTTGAAGTTGAAGTCGACGCCCTTGACCTTGCCGCCCTCCTCGACGAACACCGGCAGGGTGTCGCGGGCCCACAGGTCGTCGACGGCGATGGGGACGACCTCGACCGCCGAGCCGCACGCGCTCTGGGCGGCGTCCTTCTGCTCGGGGCGGGCCATCAGGACGACCGGTTCGCGGGCGGCGATGGCCCGTGCCAGGCCGGCGATGTCCTTCCGGACGTCGGGGAGCTGGTCGCCCCAGACGTTCTCCGAGGCGGGCCAGGACATCACGGTGCGGACGTGCTTCTCCCATTCGGCGCCGAAGCGGCGCGCACCGGGCGCCGCCGGGCCCCCGGACGGCTGCGGGGCCTGTGTGGCGTCCTCGACGGGTTCGTCGAGGTCCGAACAGGCGGTCAGGCCGAGGGCGAGGACGCCCGCGCCGCCGAGGGAGCGCAGCACGGTGCGCCGGGACAGGTCACGGTAGGGCACGGGGATTCTCCGGTCAGGGTAGCGCCGACTTCGAGCTTGCCGTCAACACTTTCATTGACTGAAAAGTCAGTCAAATGCGAGGATCGGCCCGCCCACTGATGACGGGCGCCTTCGACCGTCAGCCGTAGCTGTCAGCTGTCGGCACGGAACGCCCCGTGGACCCGCAGGTCGCCGTTGATCGACACCTGCCCGTCGTCCGTGTGCACGCTGGTGCGGACCGACAGGTGCCCGTCGGCGTTCGCCTTGCCGTGGAACCGCGATTCCCCCAGGACGCGCAGGACGCCCTCGAACCCCGATTCGATGGGACCGGCGCGAACCGGACCTGCACTGGCCGAAACGGAATCATGGAGTCCCATTGGTCTCCCGTGCGCCCTCTGCTCGCACCCGTAGTACCCCTTCACCGCGGCCTCACCAGGGCTTGTCCGGTGGTGCGGCGCCCGGCCTCGACACCGTACGCGTCGTGGATCGCCGCTCCCTGAATTTGACTGAATTTTCAGTCTAATAAAAGATGCGATGGCACCCGGTTCCAGGACCGGCCCGCCGCAGCGCGGGCTCCGTGCCCCCTGGCGGCCCGTCCACCCCCCCACGGAGGCGGGCCGCCAGGGCCTTCGCCGCGCACGCGTCGGCCGCCGCCCGACCCCACAGCTCCAGGAAGGACGACCGTGCAGGTCACCACCGATGACATCAGCGCAACCAGCCCGGTTGCGCACCGTGCTCCCCGCCACCGCTGGCGGTTCGCCGTCGTCCTGGCGATGGTCGTCGCCCTGTGCGGGGGCGGGATCGGGCTGTACCTCAACGAGCGCAACACCCGGGAGCAGACCCGCGAACTGGCGATCCCCACCGCCCAGGACTGGATCGAACTGGACGTCACCGCCCAGGACGTGGACCCGGCGGCCCAGCAACTGACGCTCTACATCACGCCCGTACCGCACGGCAGGCTCGCCGCCGGCGCCGACGGCCAGGCCTTCAGCCGCCCCGTCGAGATCACCGTCACCGGCACACCCAGGACGACCATCCGGGCCGCCGAGGGCGAGAGCGCGGCGCCCCAGCTCGTCCACGTCGGCATGTACGACGGCACCATCACCGACTACCCCTTCGACCGCTACCGCATGGAGGCCGGCTTCACGGCCACCAGCGGCGCCACCCCCGTGCCGGTCGGCCTGGTCGTCACCGACACCGACCCGTTCTTCGTCCTGCGCCCGCAGGCCACGGCCGGGGCCACCGGCACCGTCGCCCTGGACGCGAAGATCACCCGCTCCCGCAGCACCTTCATCCTCGCCTGGTTCATGATCGCGGCGATGTGGGCCATCGCCCTCGCCGTCCTCGGCGCCGCCGAGGTGCTCTACCGCAAGCGCGAGGGCCTGGTGTGGCCCTCCCTGGGCTGGATGGCGGCCAGCCTGTTCGCCCTGATCGGCATGCGCAACGCCGCCCCCGGCTCACCGCCGATCGGATCGCTGATCGACTACCTCGCGTTCTTCTGGGCCGAGGGAATCATCGCCGCCAGCCTGGCCTGCACCGCCTGGTGCGGCATCCGCACCGAGCACCGCCAGCGCCGCGAACGCGAGGCCGCCGCCGACCAGCCGTGAGGACCGGGCGCGGCGCGGAGCGGGCGGAGAATGGCCGGAAAGTGCCGCAACTGCCGTGCGCAGCAGGATTGTTGGGGGAACCTGACGCGCCCATGCTGAATTCGCCCGGCCTGCGCCGGGCCGCCGGGTGGGCGGGCGGCTCAGGTACCCCACGCCCCGACGCTCGCGCGCCCCACCCTCACCCCCCACCTCAGGCTTCGCGGGAGAACCCTCATGGGAATGACCTCTGCTCTGCGACGTGCCTCGGTCGTACTCGCCGGCGGCGTGGCCGCGGTCGGGCTGTTCGCGCCGACCGCCGCGGCCGCGGACACCCCGGTCGTCCTGGCCTGCCAGGCGACCCCGCCGATCGGGTCGGCACAGACCTTCAACCTCAACGCCGGTGTCAACGCCGCCGCGCCCGCCACCGTCACGGCCGGCAGCCAGTTCACCGTCACCCTGGCCCCCGACGCGCTCACCGTGCCCACCACGGTGGGCGGTTACAGCATCCAGTCGATCAGCAACATCGTGCTCACCGTGCCGGTCCCCGCGAACGCCACGCTGACCGGCGAGTCGCTGACCGGCGGCTCCGGCTACTCGGGCAGCGCGAGCGTCGCGGTGAACAACGGCAACGTCGTGCTCACGGTGAACGGGTCGGTCGACGGCGGCGGCACCTTCACGCTCCCCGCGCTGACCCTGAACCTGGCCGCCGGGGCCTCCGGCAGCGTCATCCGCACCTCGGTGGCCGGTACGAGCTACACGGACCCGGGGCTGACCTTCACGGCGACCGTGCCCGTCTCGTTCTTCACCGTCGACGTGCCCACCGCCTGCTACCCGGCCACCGCGCAGGCACTCAGCACCACGACGGTGAGCTGACCGGGGGCTCGCCCCGGAGGCGACCGAGGCGAGAACAGCACCGGGGCCGGCGCACGATGTGCGCCGGCCCCGGTGTCGGAAGTAGCGGGGACAGGATTTGAACCTGCGACCTCTGGGTTATGAGCCCAGCGAGCTACCGAGCTGCTCCACCCCGCGTCGGTGGTACCGACCGTACGGCACCGACTGGCGATCACCTAATCGGACAGGGCGGCCAAGCGCAGGGGCACCGGCCGCTGCACCCGGCCGCCCGGTGTCCGAGCCTGCCGCTTCCTACGGGTGATGGCTGCTTCCGGTCCAGGAGGGGGCTGCGCCCTGTTCCTCCTGCGGCGCGTACGGCTGGGGGTACGGGTAGGTGTGGTGATCCGGCTGCGGCTGCGGCTGCGGCGGCGTGGGCGACTGCGACCAGGGCTGGGACAGCGGCGACTGCGGCGACTGCGGCGCCTCCGCGCGGTGGTGCCCGGGGGCGGTGCGGGCGGTCGAACGGCCCGGACGCAGGGGCCACCACAGGCCGCGGCCGAGGAGCGCGGCCAGGGCGGGCACCAGGACGACGGACAGCAGGAACGCGGAGAGCAGGATGCCGAGCGCGGTCGCGAAGCCGATCTGCTGGGTCGAGGGCTGCGGGGTCACGGCGAGGCTGGCGAAGGAGCCGGCCAGGACCAGGCCCGCCGTCGCGATGGCCGGGGCGGTGTGCCGGAGGGCGCGCGCGACCGCTGCCCGGGGCGGCCCGGGGTGTTCCATCTCCTCCCGGATCCGGTCGCTGATCAGGATGTTGTAGTCGGTGCCGAGCGCGACCACGAACAGGAACAGGACCAGCGGCAGCATGAAGTTGACGCCCGGCTTGCCCATCCCGTGCTGGAACAGCAGGGCGGCCGCGCCGAGGGTGGCCGCGAAGCCGAGGCCGACGGAGAGCATCAGGACGACCGGCGCGAGCAGGCTGCGCAGCAGCAGGAGGAGGATGACCCCGATCAGTGCCGCCGCGACCGGGAAGACCAGCCGCAGGTCGCGGTCGACGGCGGTGGAGACGTCGGCGAAGACGGCGGGGGTGCCGCCGACGTGTGCGCTCAGGCCGGCCGGTGTGCTCTGGGCGACGGCGGAGCGGATCGGTCCGGAGACCAGGCCACGGGCCTGTTGGGACTGCGAGTCCGCGGTGAGGAACAGATCGATTCTGGCGGCCTGCCGGTCCTCGCTCAGGACCGGCTTGGCGACCTGGCCGACGCCGGTGACCCGGGTGAGGCCCTGGGCGAGGCCGTCCAACGCGCCGGGGGAGAGCGGGCCGGCGCCCTTGGTCTCGACGTAGACGCTGGTCGGGTCCGCCACACCGGCGGGCAGGGCGCGGGAGATCTCGGCGGCGGTGGTCTGGGACGCGGTGCGCGGGCCGCCGCCCAGGCCGTAGTCCATCTTGATCCCGGCGAGCCCGCCGGCCAGGGCGCCCAGGAGGGCGAGCGAGGCGAGGACCATGACCACGGGCCGGCGGGCCACCAGGTCGGCGAAGCGGGCGGTGGCGCCGTCGCGGGGTTCGGCCTTGAGGGCGCGTGAGGGCCAGAACAGCTTGCGTCCGCAGGCCGCGAGCACGGCGGGCATCAGGGTGAGGCTGGCCAGCAGCATGACCAGGACCGAGATCGCGACGGCCGGGCCGAGCACCCGGAACTGCCCGAAGCTGGCGACCCCGAGGGTGGCGAACGCGGCAACGATGGTCAGCGCGGCCGAGGTGACCGCGGTGCCGACCTTGTGGCTGACCTCGGCGGCGGTGGCACGGTGGTGGCGCTCGGGGTGGGCCCGCAGCTGCTCGCGGAAGCGGAACATCAGGAACAGGAAGTAGTCGATGCCGATGCCCAGCAGCACCACGCCGATCAGGCCCGGCACGGACGGGTCGAGCTTGATGCCGGTGAGCAGCGCGGTGCCCACGACCGCGCCGCCGGCCACGCCGCTGATGAGGGCCACCGAGATCAGCGGCAGCAGGGCGGCCAGGACGCTGCGGAACACGAGGACGTGGAGCAGCACGATCAGGGCGGCGGAGCAGGCGCCCACGACGGTCGCGAGGGTCTTCCCGTCGTCGGCGGAGTCGACCTGGTCGGCGAGTGCGCCGGTGAAGCCGGTTCTCAGGCCCTGGGCGGCGAACTCCGCCCGGGTGTTGTCCCGGAACGCCCGGTAGGTGTTCTCCAGGCCCGGGTCGGCGGGGTTTCCGGTGAGGTTGGCGGAGAGCAGTTCGAAGGTCCCGTCCGGCGCCGCCATGGCCGGGCTGACCTGGGGGATCTGCGAGTAGTCCCGCTGAAGGGGCGCCGCGTCCTTGGGCTTGGGCATGGTGACCTTGAGGCGGCTCAGCCGCTTCGCCCCGTCGCCGATCTGCTGCCGGTCCGCGGCGGTCAGCGCCCCGCCGTCGGCCCGCGCGACCAGGACGGTCACCGGGTTGGCGTCGGGCTTCGTCCCGAAGCGGTCCTGGGCGATCTTCATGGCGGCGGCCGAGTCGTAGCTCTTCGGCAGGAAGTCGGCCGTCTGCGTCTGGGTCACCCGGTAGATCAATGTCTGGCTCAGGACGGTCAGGAGTATTCCCAGGACCGCCCATACGGCGATCACCTTCCACGGATTTCTGGTGGAGAATCCGGTCAGGGCGCGGATCACGATGTCCTCCGGCGGTGGTGCTGTCGCCGGGGATTTCCGGCACGTCTCCAGACCATCACGGCGTACCGGGCGTTCTCGTCCGAGCGCGGGAGGAGAACGCCGTCAGGACCTGAGCCCGCCACCAGGCCAGGACCAGGACCAGGGGCCTGGTCCGGGATCGGCCCCGGGTGCCGGGCCCGGGGCCGGGGGCCACAGGGAGAATGGACCGCGGACGCCCCCCCCGGGGGGCTCCGCGGGAACGCCACACGGCTCACGGACGACGGCACACCGACCGGTCACGGAACGGCACACCGACCGGTCACGGAAAGGACCACCACCAGCATGTCGACGCACCACCGGCCCCTGCCGCAGCAGCAGCCGCCGCAGCAGCAGCAGCCGCCGCAGCAGCAGCCGTCGTCGCCGCCGAGAGCCGACGGCCTGCCCTGGACGGCCAGTGACGCGCTGGTGGCCGTCGGGGCGGCCGCCCTGGACCTCCTCGGCTACTCGTTCGGCGGCCCGGACGAAAGCCAGCCGATCGCCCTGACGGCGCTGGCCCTGCTCGTACTGGCGGCCATGCCGCTGCTCACCAGGCGCCGCTACCCACTGGCGTCACTGGCGGGTGTGCTGGTCCTCGGCCTGGCACTGAACCTGAGCGGGCCGGTGCCGCAGCACTTCAACTGCACGCTCTGCGTCGCGCTGTTCGCCGTGGCCAGCTCCCGGGGCATCGCGGTGGCGGCGCCGGCCGCCCTCGTGGCGGCCGTCGTACCGCTGCTGGGCCGGGAGCAACCGCTGCCGCCTCCGCTCTCGCGAGTGGTGGCCAACGTGCTCGCCGCGGCGCTGGTCATCGCCGCGGCCGAGGCGCTGAAGCGCTGGCAGCACGCGGTGGAGGTCAGGCGCAGGCTGCTGGCCGACCGCGCCGTCGCGCAGGAACGGCGCCGCATCGCACGGGAGTTGCACGACATCGTCGCCCACCACATCACCACCATGCAGCTGATGGCCGGCGGTGCCAGAGCGAACCTCGGGCGTGACACCGAGGTGGTGCGCGACGCCCTGGTCACGCTGGAGGGCTCCGGGCGGATGGCGCTGCGCGAGATGCGCCAACTGCTCGACGTGCTCCGGGCCGGCGACGAGCCGGAGGAGTCGCCGGCCGAGCCCCAGCCCGGAGTCGGGCACCTCGGACGGCTCGTCGAGGAGTCCCGCAAGGCCGGCCTTCCCACCGAGTTCACCGTCCTGGGGGAGGAGCGCCCGCTGCCGCCGAGCACCGGCCTGGCGGTGTTCCGGATCGTCCAGGAGTCCCTCACCAACACCCGCAAGCACGCCGGCCGGGCCCAGGCGCGGGTCCGGCTGACGTACCACCCGGACCGGATCACCGTCGAGGTGTCCGACAACGGCACCGCCGCGCCGGCCGACACCCTGGTGGGCGCCCTGGCGGGAGCGGGCGGTACGGCCGGACCGAGGGCGGGCCGCACCGGGTACGGTCTGATCGGCATGCGCGAACGCGTCGCGCTGCAGGGCGGCAGCATGGTGGCCGGCGCCGTGGACAGTGGTGGCTTCCGGGTGGAGGCCAGCCTGCCGGTGGCGCCGGCCGACGGAGAGGAACGGCTCGGATGACGGGAACCCCGGAGCGGATCAGGGTGCTGATCGCCGACGACCAGCCGCTGGTACGACGCGGCCTGGCCCTGATCCTGGCACCCGACCCGGCGTTCGAGGTGGTGGCCGAGGCGGACGACGGCCAGCAGGCGGTCGACCTCGCGCACCGGCACCGGCCCCACGTCGTGGTGATGGACATCCGGATGCCGGTTCTCGACGGCGTCCAGGCGACCGAGCGGCTCACGCGGGAACTGCCGGCCTGCCGGGTCCTGGCGCTGAGCACCTTCGACATGGACGAGTACGTGGTCGCCGCCCTGCGCGCCGGCGCCTCCGGCTTCCTGCCCAAGGACGTCTCCCCGGAGGAGCTCTCGGCGGCCGTGCGCACCGTGCACACCGGGGAGGCGGCGGTGGCGCCGCGCCTGCTCACCCGGCTGATCTCCACGTACGTCACCGCGCCCCGCCTGCCGCCGGCACCGGCACCGGTGCCGGTGTCCAGCCTGGGTGAGCTGACGCCCCGCGAGATCGAGGTGTGGCACCTGCTGGCCACCGGCCTGGACAACGCCGAGATCGGGTCGGCGATGGGCATCAGCGTCTCCACGGTCAAGAACTACATCACCAGCATCTTCGCCAAGCTGAGTGTCCGCGACCGTGCCCAGGCGGTGATCGCGGCCTACGAGTCCGGCCTGGTCGAGGCCCGGTCCGCGAACGCGCCGGGCTGAGGCGGACCGAGCCTGTCCGAGGCGGACTGATCCCGGCAGCGATACTCCACAGACGGCCTCGCGGCCCCCGCCCACGGGAGCCGCGAGGCCGTCTGTCCGGTGTCCGGCCCCCCGCGCAGGCAGGGGGCGCCCCGAGGGGTGGGGCGGTCAGCGGCAGAGGGCCGCGTCCAGGGCGTCCGCCATGTGCTGCGCGCCGGCCTCGCCCGGGATGGCGGTGACGGTGATGGCGGCGGCGCGGCCGTCGTCGGTGACCCCGTTGCGGGAGCGATAGCCCGCGGTGGTCCCGCCGTGGCCCCAGGAGAGGCCGCCGCAGGAGAGCGGCTTGCTCTGCAGGCCCAGCCCGTAGCGGACCCCCGGGCCCAGGAGCTCGGCGGGGACGGTGGTGCGCATCTCGGCGAGCTGCGCCGCGGGCAGGAGTCGGCCGCCGAGGAGCGCGGCGTAGAAGGAGTTGAGGTCGGTGTTGGTGGAGACGATCGCCCCCGCCGCCCAGGCCGCCGAGGAGTCCATCTCGGTGTAGTCGATCGTCCGCGCGTCCGGCGAGCTGCGGTAGTAGCCGTGAGGGTGGGCCTCGTGGATGCCGGTGTCCCCGGGGGTGGGGAAGTAGGTGTGGCGCAGGCCGATGCGGTCGATGACGCGCTTGGTGATCTCCTCGCCGACGGGCCGTCCGGTGACCTTCTGGACGATGAGTCCGGCGACGACGTAGTTGGTGTTGCTGTACTCCCAGCTGGTACCCGCGGGGAAGCGGGCCTGTTGGGCGAGGGCCGCGTCGAGGAGGTCGCGGGGCTCGAAGTAGCGGTACTGGATCGTGGTGAAGTCCGGGAGTGCGGGGGTTTCCATGTAGTCGGGCAGGCCGCTGGTGTGCTGGAGCAGCTGGCGGACGGTGATGTTGCGCCCGTCGATGCCGTCGCCGCGCAGCAGGCCGGGGAGGTAGGTGTCGACGGGCGAGTCGAGGCCGACCTTTCCTTCGGCGACGAGCTGGAGGACGACGACGGCGGTGAAGGCCTTGGTGTTGCTGCCGGCGCGTATCTGCCCGTCGACGGGGACCTTGGCTCCGGTGGCGAGGTCGCCGACGCCGGCGGTGTAGGTGCGGGTGCGGCCGTCGCGGCCCTTGACCGAGGCCAGTGCGGCGGGCAGGCCGTCGTCCTTGACCAGCGCGTTCAGGCTCGACTGGACGTTGTCCGGCTTGCCGCCCGCGAACGCCGCGGTCGGTGCCAGCACTCCGGCCGCCACGACGCCGGCGGCCACGGCTGCCGCCACCATGTGCCGACCACGGCGGATCCGGCGGGACGGGTTGTGCGGGACGTGCTCGTTCACGGAAGAACTCCTCTACGGGAAAGGGGAATTGGCGGGGTGCGCGGGCGCGCGGGTTCTGCGCGCCTCGGCGCGCAGAACCCGCAGGTCGTCCTAGGCCCTGTCCGGTACGGACGCTCAGGCCGGATCGCGGAGGGTCAGCGGCACAGGGCCGCGTCCACCGCGGTCTCAATGTGCTCTCCGGCCTCATCACTTGGGATCATGGTCACCGCGATGCTGGTGGCGCGGCCGTCATCGGTGGCGCCCCCGGCGGTCCGGTAGCCCGGAATGGTCCCGCCGTGGCCCCAGGACAGGCCACCGCACGACAGCGGCCGGCTCATCAGGCCCAGCCCGTATCGGACGCCCGGACCCACCCCGTCGGCGGGGACGGTGGTGCGCATCTCGGCGAGCTGGGCCGCCGGGAGGAGGCGGCCGCCGAGGAGCGCGGTGAAGAACGAGTTGAGATCGGTGGTGGTGGAGACGACGGCGCCCGCCGCCCAGCCCCAGGACGGGTCCAGTTCGGTGTAGTCGCGGAACGAGCCGTCGGCGTTCTGGTTGTAACCCTTGGGGTGGGCCTCGCGGATGCTCATGTCCCCCGGGGTGGGGAAGTAGGTGTGGCGCAGGCCGATGCGGTCGACGATGCGCCGGTTGATCTCCTCGCCGAGCGGCCGCCCGGTGACCTTCTGGATGATCAGGCCCGCCGTCAGGTAGTTGGTGTTGTTGTACTCCCAGCGTGTGCCCGGGGCGAAGTGAGCCTTCTGGGCGAGGGCCGAGTCGAGCAGTTCACGCGGTTCGTAGTACCGCTTCGGACTGGTGAGGATCGAGTCCTTGTTCACGTACTCGGGCAGGCCGCTGGTGTGCTGGAGCAGCTGGCGGACGGTGATGTTGCGCCCGTCGATACCGTCGCCGCGCAGCAGGCCGGGCAGGTAGGTCTCGACGGGGGAGTCCAGGCCCACCTTTCCTTCGGCGACGAGCTGGAGGACGACGACGGCGGTGAAGGGCTTGGTGTTGCTGCCGATCCGTATCTGCCCGTCGACGGGGACCTTGGCTCCGGTGGCGAGGTCGCCGACGCCGGCGGTGTAGGTGCGGGTGCGGCCGTCGCGGCCCTTGACCGAGGCCAGTGCGGCGGGCAGGCCGTCGTCCTTGACCAGCGCGTTCAGGCTCGACTGGACACTGTCCGGCTTGCCGCCCGCGAACGCCGCGGTCGGTGCCAGCGCTCCGACCGTCATCACGCCGGCGGCCACGGCGGTCACGACCGCCATCGCCCGGTGCCGGCCGCCCCGGCGGGAGCGCGGGAGGAGGCTGTGCGGTGCATGCTCGTTCACGGAGGAACCCCTCTGAGGAATGGCGCCGGTGATTCCCGGCCTTGACCAAGAGGACCATTCAGGGGCAGGGGAGTTCGTCCGTACCCAGGACGAGACCGCACCCGGGAGCTGGCTCCGGGAGCCGCCCCCGGCCAGGACCGTGCTCCCCGGCAGCTCGGACCGGGAGGCCGATGGGGCAGCATGGGTGACGGACCACCACCGGGATCCGTGGCACCACCGCGCCTGCGCGGGCACGCGTCCCCGCCCGAACGGAAGACATCTTCGTGACCGATACCGCCGCCGCCCCCACCGAGCAGATCCGGGCCCGTCTCGCCGGGTACGAGCGCAGGTTCGGCACGCTGGCCGAGCAGTACTTCCAGGACCTGGCCGCCACCTTCGACGCTCCGTCGTCCAGCCGGTTCACCCCGGACTGCCTGGCCCTGCTGCGGGACCTGTCGCTGCGCGGCGGCAAGCGGATGCGGGTGGCCCTGCTCTTCGAGGCCGCCCGTCTGGTGACCGCCGAACCCGTGGCGGGGCTGGACGACGCCGCGCTGAGCATCGAACTGCTCCAGACCCACGGGCTGGTCCACGACGACATCATCGACGACAGCCCCACCCGCCGGGGCGGGCCCTCCACCTACTACGCCTACCGGGGGCGGTTCCCCGACCGGCCGCAGGCCGCGCTCGGGCTCGCCCTCCTCGCCGGCGACCTCGCACTCGCGCTGTCCCTCCAGGTGCTCCTCGACTCCCGGGCCCCGCTCCCGGTCCGACAGGCCATGGTCGAGGTGCAGACGCGAGCGGCGACGGCCACGTTCGTCGGCCAGATCATCGACCTGGAACGGGACTTCACCGCGGACCCGGACGAGGAGGTGCTGCACGACGTGGCCGACTACAAGACCGCCCGCTACTCGGTCCTCGCCCCGCTCCAGCTGGGACTGCTCGCCGCAGGCGTCCAGCCCGCCGCCCACGACGGGGAACTTCGCCGCTACGCCCGGCTGGTGGGGATCTGCGGGCAACTGCGCGACGACTACCTGGACCTCTTCGGCGACGCGGGGACCATGGGCAAGCCCACCGGAACGGACATCCGGGAGGGGCGGCGCAACTACACCGTCCGCGCCGTCCTGGCGGCGGCCACCGACGCCGAGCGGGACGTGGTGGAGTCCGCACTCGGCGACGGAGCCTGCACCGAGGAGACCATCGCCGCCATCCGCGACCTCGCCCACCGCCACGGCGTCCCGGAGCGGATGCGGGCGGAGATGCGGCGCTTCGCGCACGCGGCCGCCGCGGAAGCCGCAGCCTGGCGCCCCAGGTGGCGGGAGGAGGCGGTCGCGTTCTTCGAGTACCTGCCGAGGTGGAGCGTCGAGCGAGCCCGGTGAGGTGAGGTGAGCCCGCGACCGGGAGGGCGGAGGACGGGCGAGGGGCGGGCGGGGAATCCCGTCCGATCCTGAGCGGCGGTCAGTTGGCTCCGGGCCCGATCTCGGTGGTGAGGACGAGCTTGCCGCGGGTGCGGCCCGCCTCGCCGCGGGCATGAGCGGCCCCGGCCTGCTCCAGCGGGAAGGTCCGCTCCACCTCGACGGCGACCTCGCCGGCGTCGATCAGCGCGGCGATCGTGGTCAGCGCGGCGCCGTCCGGTTCGACCAGGAACGGGGTGACCCGCGCATCGGCCGCCTCGGCGGCCGCGGCCAGCTCGGGGGAGACGCCGGCCGGGATGGCGACCAGCAGGCCGCCGGGGCGCAGGACCTTCAGGGAACGGGTGCTGGTCAGGTCGTGGTCGTCGCCCACCAGGTCGATGACGACGTCGATGTCGGCGGTGGCGTCCTCGAAGCGGGTGCTGGTGTAGTCGATCACCTCGTCGGCGCCGAGCTCCTTGAGCCAGGGGTGCCGGGCGGCGCTGGCGGTGGCGATCACGTGGGCGCCCAGGTGGCGGGCGAACTGGACCGCGAAGTGGCCCACCCCGCCGGCGGCGGCGGTGACCAGCACCCGCTGGCCGGCCCGCACCCGGGCGGTGTCGACGACGGCCTGCCAGGCGGTCAGTGCCGCCAGCGGCACGGCGGCGGCGTGCACGTGGTCGAGCGTGGCCGGCTTGCGGGCGAACTGCCGGGCCGGGGCGGTCACGTACTCGGCGTAGGCGTTCGCGGCGCGCGGGAACCACGGCATGCCGTACACCTCGTCACCGGCCTTCAGCGTGGTCACGCCGAAGCCGACCTCCTCGACCACGCCGGACACGTCCCAGCCGAGCGTGAACGGCGGCTCGCCCAGCAGGCCGGCCATGCCGGAGCCGCCGCGGGTCTTCCAGTCCACCGGGTTGATCCCGGCCGCGTGCACCCGCACCAGCACCTCCGTCGGCAGCGGCACCGGGCGCGCCACCTCGGCGACCCGCAGTGCCTCCGGCCCGCTGAACGTGTCCTGGACCACCGCGCGCATCGTGTCTGCGGACATGCGTCATCTCCCGAAGCATCAGAGTGTGGATGGCCGTTCAGCGGCCGTTCCTCGATGTCGGCGACGCTATCCCCGCAGGTATGGTTACCTTCAAGGGCTAGTACTTCCCATCGGGAAGTGTCCTGGTGAGGAGAGTGAGCATGACGACCACCTGCCCCAGCGGCGAGCACTCGCAGCACGACGTCTACGCCGCCCAGTGCCCCTGTCGCATCCTGCTCGACCTGCTCGCCAACAAGTGGGCCGCCCTCGCCATCGGCGCGCTCGACGACGGTCCCCAGCGGTTCGGCGAACTCCAGCGCCGCCTCCAGGGCGTCAGCCCCAAGGTGCTGACCCAGACCCTGCGGCGCCTGGAGGACTTCGGCATCCTCGACCGCACCGTGTACCCCGTCGTCCCCCTGCACGTCGAGTACTCCCTCACCCCCCTCGGCCAGAGCGCCGCAGTGCCGTTGAACGCGCTTCGCTCCTGGGTCGAGGAGAACATCGACCAGGCCTTCCGTCCGGAGCCGGTCGCGGGGTAGCCGGGCACTGGCCGCGACCGGCTCTCGCAGCCGAGGGTTCAGCACGCAGCCGAGGGTTCGGCACGCCGCTGACGGTCGGCACGCGGTCACCCGGTTCGCCCGTGAACCCGGGGCCGGCTCAGGCGGCGGCCGCGCTGGGCCTCCATCGTGCCGCAGGCGACGGAGCGGGCGTGGTCCTCGGCCTCCGGGTCGATGCCGAGCAGCCGGTTGTGGTGCAGGTGCACGCCCATCGAGCCGCCATACGGGTTCAGACCACCAATGTCCTGCTCACCCTCGACGGCCGATGGATCGACCGCTTCGACTACACCCCCACGCCGCAGCAGCCGGTCGCGGCCAACGCGTACTTCGACTTCGCGGACCGGTACCTCCGCGAACTGCCGGAGGACGCCGTCATCGTCCGCGTCCGATTCCATTCGTGACGTCCGGCGGCCACCGCCGATCCTCCCGTCCGGGGCGCTGCTTCGAAGAAGCGCCGCAGTTCCTCAGCGGACGTAAGCGCAGCTGCGGCGAGTCCGCAGGCCCGGGTCTGTGCCCGTGTGTTACTGGGTACGGAGGAGATCGGCGGGGGAGCGGGTCGCGAGTGGCGAGAGGTCGGAGCCGGGGCGTGAGTGGTGAACTGCGGTATGACGATCTGGTGCGGCCGCTGCCGGAGTTGCTGAAGAGGCACGCCGAGCGGTCGGCGGACCGGGTCGCGTTCCACGACTTCTCGCGCGGCGTCAGCTATGCCGAGTTGGAGCGGCGGACCGGGCGGCTGGCCGGGTCGCTCGTGCGGGCGGGGGTGCGGCGCGGCGATCGGGTGGCACTCTGCCTGGGCAACTGCGTGGAGCTGGTGGAGGGTTGCCTCGCCGTGCTGCGGGCGGGGGCGGTCGGTGTCCTGCTCAATCCCCGCTCCTCCGACGACGAACTCGACTACTACCTGCGGGACAGCGGCGCCTCGGCCGTCATCACCGACCCCGCGCACCTCGCGCAGCTCCACCGCCTCGGCGCCGCGTACCGGGGCCTGCACACCGTGCTCACCGGGGCGGGCCCGATCCCCTCGAACGCCCCCGACGGCACCGTCCTCTTCGAAGTCGAGGCCGAGGCCGCGACCGGGAGCGGGACCGGGGCCGGGAGCGACGGGCCCGCGGCCCCCGACGACCTGGGGCTCGACGACCCGGCCTGGCTGCTCTACACGTCCGGGACCACCCACCGCCCCAAGGGCGTGCTCTCCACGCAGCGCGGCGCACTGTGGTCGGTGGCGGCCTGCTACGCGCCGGTCTTCGGGCTCTCCCCCGAGGACCGGCTGCTGTGGCCGCTGCCGCTGTTCCACAGCTTCGGGCACTCCCTCGCGATCCTGGGCACCACGGCCGTCGGCGCGAGCACCGCGATCGCCGGCGAACTGCCGACGTCCGGCGAGGGCCTGACGCCCGGCGACCTGTGGCGCACGCTGCGCACCCCGAGTGCCGCCCTCGGCGGGCCGTTCACCCTCCTGGCGGGCGTCCCCACGACCTACCACCGGTTGATGGCCTCGGCGAAGGACACCCCGCTCCCCGCGCCGCGGCCCGGGCTGCGGCTCTGCGTCACGGCGGGCGCGCCGTGTCCGCCCGAGCTGCGCGGGGCGGTGGAGGAGACGCTCGGCGCGCCGCTGCTCGACGTCTACGGCAGTACCGAGACCTGCGGCGCGATCGCGGTGGCCCGCCCGAACGGCCCCCGGGTCGACGGGTCCTGCGGACTGCCGGTGCCCGGCGTCGAGGTCCGCGTGGTCGATCCGGACAGCGGCGTCGACGTCCTCGCGGGCGGCGAGGGCGAGATCTGGGTCAGCGGTCCGAATCTCATGACGGGCTACCACGAGCAGCCGGAGGCGACGGCCGCCGCGCTGCGCGAGGGCTGGTACCGGACCGGGGACCTCGGCCGGCGCGCCGAACACGGCCACCTCGTCCTCACCGGCCGGGTCAGCGAACTGATCATCCGGGGCGGCGAGAACATCCACCCCACGGAGGTCGAGCACGTCCTGCGGGGCTGTCCCGGGGTGCGGGACGCCGTGGTCCTCGGCCTGCCGCACGCCGTCCTCGGGGAGGTCCCGGTCGCCTTCGTGGTGCCCGGCCCGGAGGGCCTGGACCCGCGGCTGGTGCTCGACGTCTGCCGCTCGCGGCTCGCGGACCACAAGGTCCCCGTCGAGGTCCGCGAGATCGCGGCCGTCCCGCGCACGCCGTCGGGCAAGATCGTCCGCCATGCGGTGCTCAGCGACCCGGCTGCGGCGCCGGCCCCGGCCCCGGGCGGCGGCTCCCTGGACCGCGGGCTGCTGTCGCTGCCCCGGGAGGAGCAGGAACGCGCGCTGTGCGAGAGGGTGTGCGCCGAGACGGCCCGGGTCCGCAGCCGCGCGCCGGAGACGGGGCTCGACGCGGACACGCCCTTCGCGGACCTCGGGCTGACCTCGCTCGGCGCCATCGAGCTGATCGACCGGCTCGCGGCGTCGACCGGGCTGAGCCTGCCGACGACGCTGGTCTTCGACCACCCCACCCCGGCCGCCGTCGCCCGCCACCTGCACACCGAACTGTTCACCGCCGAGCCCGCCGCACCCGCTGAGCCCGCCGTACACACGACCACCGCACCGCGCACCACCGCACCGCGGACCGCCGAGCCGGAGGAGCCGTACGACCGGGACCCGGTGGTGATCGTCGCCATGGCCTGCCGCTACCCCGGCGACGTGGAATCCCCCGAAGGGCTCTGGGAGTTGGTGTCTCAGGGCAGGGACGCGATCTCGGACCTGCCGACCGACCGGGGCTGGGACCTCGCCGCCCTCTACCACCCCGACCCGGACCGGATCGGCACCTGCTACACGCGCAGCGGCGGATTCCTGCACAGCGCCGCCGAGTTCGACGCGGGCCTGTTCGGCATCTCGCCGCGCGAGGCGCTCGCCATGGACCCGCAGCAGCGGCTGCTGCTGGAGGTCACCTGGGAGGCGTGGGAACGGGCCGGGATCGACCCGGCGTCCGTCCGGGACAGCGACACGGGCGTCTTCCTCGGCGTGATGTACGGCGACTACGCCTCCCGCTTCACCGAGCACGAACTCGAGGCCCACCTCGCCCTGGGCTCGGCCGGAAGCGTGGCCTCCGGCCGGCTCTCCTACGTGTTCGGCCTGCGCGGGCCCGCGATCACCGTCGACACGGCGTGCTCGTCCTCGCTGGTCGCCGTGCACCAAGCGGCCCAGGCGCTGCGCTCGGGCGCGTGCTCGCTGGCGCTGGCCGGCGGCGTCACGGTCATGGCGACGCCCAACCCGCTGGTCGCGTTCAGCCGCCAGCGCGCCCTCGCGCCCGACGGCCGGTGCAAGTCGTTCTCGGCGACGGCGGACGGCACCGCCTGGGCCGAGGGCGCCGGGGTGCTGGTGCTGGAGAGGCTGTCCGACGCGCGCCGCAACGGTCACCCGGTGCTGGCAGTGGTGCGCGGCAGCGCCGTCAACTCCGACGGCGCGTCCAACGGCCTGACCGCGCCCAACGGCCGCGCCCAGCAGCGCCTGATCCAGCTGGCGCTGGCGGACGCCGGGCTGCGCGCGCACGAGGTGGACGCCGTGGAGGCGCACGGGACGGGCACCGCGCTCGGCGACCCCGTCGAGGCGCGGGCGCTGCTCGCGGGCTACGGCCGGGGCCGGGGGCCGGAGGACCCCCCGCTGTGGCTGGGCAGCGTCAAGTCCAACCTGGGGCACACCCAGGCCGCCGCCGGAGTCGCCGGGATCATCAAGATGGCCCAGGCCATGCGGCACGGCGAGTTGCCCAGGACCCTGCACGTGGCAGCCCCCACCCCGCACGTCGACTGGTCCGCGGGCCGGGTCGAGCTGCTGACCGCCGCCCGGCCGTGGCCCGCGCCCGCCGGCCGACCGCGCCGGGCCGGCGTGTCGGCCTTCGGGATCGGCGGCACCAACGCGCACGTGATCATCGAGGAGCCGACCGCCGCCGACCGCGCCCCGAGCCGGCAACCCGCGCCGCCGCCGGGGCCGGTGTCGCCAGCGGCAGTGCCGTGGCTGGTCGGCGGGGCCGACGAGGCGGCCCTGCGGGCCCAGGCGCGACGGCTCGCCGACCACGTCGCGGCCCGGCCGGGCCTCTCGCCGGCGGACGTGGGCTTCTCGCTGGCGGTGTCGCGGTCGGCGCTCACGCACCGGGCGATGGTGCCGGCCGCGGACCGTGCGCGCATGCTGGCCGGACTCCGGGCGATCGCCGACGGCCCGCCCGCCGACGGCCCGCCCGCCGACGGCCCGCCCGGCGACGGCACGTCCGGTGCCGGCACGTCCGGTGCCGGGGCGTTGACGCGCCTGGCCGACCCACGCACCCGTACCGCCTTCCTGTTCACCGGGCAGGGCGCGCAGCGCACGCGGATGGGCGAGGAGCTGCGGGAGGCGTTCCCCGTGTTCGCCGAGGCCTTCGACGAGGTCTGCCACGCGCTGGACGGCGAACTCGAACGGCCGCTGCGTACGGTGATCCGCGCCGAGCCGGGCTCGCCGGACGCCCTGCTCGACCGCACGGACTTCACCCAGGCCGCCCTGTTCGCCTACGAGGTGGCGCTCTTCCGGCTGGTGGAGTCCTGGGGCGTGCGGGCCGACTTCCTGGCGGGGCACTCCGTGGGCGAGTTGGCGGCCGCGCACGTCGCCGGAGTGCTGGACCTCGCCGACGCCGTACGCCTGGTCGCGGCGCGCGGGCGGCTGATGCGGGCGCTGCCCGAGGGTGGGGCGATGGTGGCCCTCGACGCGGCGGAGCACGAGGTCCTGCCCGAACTCGCGGACGTGGCAGACCGCGTGGCGATCGCCGCGGTCAACGGACCGCGCGCGGTGGTGGTCTCCGGCGCGCGGGACGCGGTCCTCGCCGTCGCGGCGCGGTTCGAGGCCCGCGGCCGCCGCAGCACGCGGCTCAAGGTCGGCCACGGCTTCCACTCGCCGCTCGTGGAGCCGGTGCTCGACGAGTTCCGCCGCGTCGCCGAGACGCTGGAGTTCCGGCTGCCGCGGATTCCGGTGGTCTCCACCGTGACGGGATCTCGGGCGGCGCCCGAGGAACTGGGCTCCGCGGACTACTGGGTGCGGCACGCGCGGCTTCCCGTGCGGTTCGCCGAAGCCGTGGAGTGGCTGGGCGCCGACGGCGTCGGGGGCTTCCTGGAACTCGGCCCGCAGCCCGTGCTCACCGCGTACGCGCAGGAGTGCCCGGCCGTCCAGGACGGCGGCCCGGTGTTCGCCTTCGCGGCCCGCGACGGCGAGCGGGAGCCGGACACGCTGCTGGCGGCCGTGGCCCGGCTCCACGTGCGCGGCGCCGGCGTCGACTGGCCCGCGGTGTTCGCGGAGCGCGGGCTGCGGCGCGGGCTGCGGCGCGTGGAGCTGCCGACCTACGCCTTCCAGCGCCGGAGGTACTGGCTGGACCCGCAGCGCCCGGCCGGGGCGGGGGCCCGCCCGGGCCCCGGCGAGCATCCGCTGCTCGGCCCGCCGTTCGAGGTGCCGGGCACCGGGCACACGGTGCTCTCCGGCCTGCTGTCGGCGAGTGCCCAGCCGTGGCTCGCCGACCACGTCGTCGGCGGGGCGCCGCTCGTGCCGGGGGCGGCGTTCGTCGAGATGGCCGTGCGCGCGGGCGACGCGGTCGGCTGCGGCACGCTGGAGGAGCTCGTGATCCTGCGGCCGCTGGCCCTGCCCGCCTCGGGGGTGCGGGTCCAGGTCGTGGTGGGGGCGGTGGACGACTCGGGCCGACGGACCGTCGAGATCCACGCGCGACCGTTGGAGCCCACCGAGCCCGTCGAGCCCGCCGAGCCCGCCGAGCCCGCCTGGACGCCGCACGCCACCGGCCTGCTCGCCCGCACACCCGAGCCGGGGACGGCACCGGAGGGGCACGGCCTGACGCAGTGGCCGCCGCCCGGCGCCGTGGAGATCGAACCCGCCGGCGCCTACGAGGCCGCGGTGGAGCGCGGGCTGGCCTACGGGCCCGCGTTCCGCGGTGTGCGCGCGCTGTGGCGGCGGGGCGCGGAGGTGTTCGCGGAGGTCCGGTTGCCCGAGCCGTGGACGGCCGAGGCAGGCCGGTACGGCATCCACCCCGCGCTCCTGGACGCCGCCGCGCACGCCTCGATGCTCGCCGCGTCCGCTCAGGGAAGCGGCCCGGATGCGGACGCGGGCACGGACGCGGGCACGGACGCGGGCACGGACGTTGGCACGGAGGTTGGCACGGAGGTTGGCGGCGCCCGGGTGCCGTTCCAGTGGAGCGGCGTGTGCCTGCACGCCGCCGAGGCGTCGACGGTCCGGGTGCGGATCGCCCCGGTCGGCGAGGCAGGCCCCGCCTCGGAGGACGGCGCGTTCTCGATCACGCTCACCGACCCGGCGGGCCGCCTGGTGGCTCGCGTGAACTCCCTCTCCACCAGGGAACTTCCGGCCGGGCACCGCGATCCCGGGCAGGACATCGCCCAGCGCGCCCTGCTGCGCCCCGACTGGGTCCCCGTCGCACTGCCCAGCGGGGCACCGCAGTCGGCAGGCTGGACGGTTCTCGGGCCGGACCAGCTGAACCTCGGCGCCTTCGTCCCCCTCGCCGACCCCTCCTCACCCACGGACGGCGCGGCCCCGCCCCGCCACCTGGCGGTCACCGCCGTCGGCTCGGAATCGGAATCGGACCGCGACCCGCTCGCCGACGTCCACCTGCTGACCACGCGGGTGCTCAAGCTCCTCCAGGACCGGCAGGACGATCCGGCCACCGCGGGCTCGCGACTCGTGGTGGTGACGCGGAACGCCACCGCACCCACGCCGGACCTGGCGGGAGCAGCGGTCTGGGGGCTGGTGCGCACCGCGCAGTCGGAGCTGCCGGGGTGCGCGGTCCTGATCGACGTGGACGAGGACCCCGCCTCCCTGCGCCTGCTGCCCGCGGCGGCCGCCGGCGGCGAGCCCCAACTCTCCCTGCGCGCCGGTCGGGCGACGGTGCCACGGCTGGTCGGCGCCCCGGCGGCGGCCCACCTGCCCGAGCCCTGGCCGGCCGAGAGTGCCCCGCCCCGCCGCTCCGGCACCTTCGACCCGGACGGCACGGTGCTGATCACCGGCGGCACCGGAGCGCTGGGCGCGGACCTGGCCGGGCACCTGGTCGACGCGTACGGGGTCCGCCACCTGCTGCTGACCGGGCGGCGCGGCCCGCGCGCACCGGGCGCCGACGCCCTGCGCGCGAGTCTGTCGGAGCGGGGCGCGCAGGTCAGGATCGTCGCGTGCGACGTGGCCGACCGGGCCCGGCTCGCCGAGCTGATCGAGCAGTGCGACCCCCCGCTGACCGCCGTCGTGCACGCCGCCGGGGTCCTCGACGACGGAGCACTGGCCGCGATGTCCCCCGAGCGGCTGGCGGCGGTCCTGCGGCCGAAGGCGGACGCGGCCTGGCACCTGCACGAGTTGACCCGTGACCGGGGCCTGTCGGCCTTCGTCCTGTTCTCCTCGGTCTCGGGCGTGCTGGGCCGGGCGGGCCAGGGCAACTACGCCGCGGCGAACTCGTTCCTGGACGCGCTCGCCCGGCACCGGGCCGCCGCCGGTCTGCCCGCCGTCTCGCTGGCGTGGGGCTTGTGGGGTCACGACGCGGGCATGGCAGCCCGGTTGACCGAGGGAGTGGGGCACCCGAGGCCCGACGACGTGGTCCGGGCGTTCACCCCCGCCCAAGGACTGGCCCTGTTCGACGCGGCACTGCGGACGGGAGCCCCCGTACTCGCGCCGGTCCTGCTGGACCGGGCCGCGCTGCGCGCCGCCGCAGGGCGACTACCGCCGCCGCTGCGCGACCTGGCGCGCCACGGCCGGCCCGCCGCCGAGGCGCGGAGCGGCGCGACCGAACCGTCCCCGGGCCCCCGGGACCGGGAGGGCTCGGAGCCCGGAGCGTGGCGCACGCTGCTGGCCGGGCTGCCCGCCGCGGAGCGCGGGGCCGCGCTCACGGAACTGCTGCGCGGCGACGTGGCCGCGGTGCTCGGCTACCCCGGCGCGCAGGACCTGCCCGCCGGCAGGACCCTGGCCGAGCTCGGCTTCGACTCCCTGACGGCCGTCCAGTTCCGCAGCCGGCTGAGCACGGCCCTGCGCCTGCGGCTGCCCGCGGCCGTCGTGTTCGAGCACCCGGCGATCGAGGACCTCGCCCGTCACGTACTCGACCTGCTCGACGACCTGCCCGACGACCTGCCCGATGGCCTGCTCAAGGACCGGCCCGACGGCACACCGCGTGAGCGGCCCGGCATCCGGCCCGCACCGCCCACCGGCCGTCCCGCGCAGACGCTCGCGGCGCTGTACCGCGCGCTCTGCGAGCAGGGCCGGCCGGCGGCCGCGATGCACCTGGTGGTCGCGGCGTCCTCGGCCGCCGCGACGTTCGGCGCCGACGACGCCGCGGAGCACACCGTGCCGCCGCTGCGCCGGGCCCGGGGCCGCGCCGGCTCCCCGGTCGTGGCCTTCTTCCCCGACCACCGCCCGTTCCCCGCCCTCCCGGGCGGCGGGTTCGCGGCCCTGCACGCCTGCTTCGAGGGCGAGTTGGAGGTCCTGGAGTTCCCGCACCCGGGCATCGGCACGGGGTACGCCGTTCCGGCCGACCGGGAGACACTCGCCCGCCTCCACGCCGAGACGGTGCTGCGGCACGCCGGCGACCGGCCCGTCGTCCTGGTCGGTGCTTCCGCCGGGGGCGCCGTCGCGCACGCCGTGACCCGACGCCTCGAACTCGGTGGATCCGCCCCCCTGGGACAGGTGCTGATCGACACGTATCTCGTCCACCAGGGCAACCACTCCACGGACTGGCTGACCGCCCTGGCCGCCCCGCCGGCCCCGCACCTCGGTGTGGACGTGTGTGCGGGCGTGTGCGCGGACGGGTCCACCGGCGACGAGGACGCCGCCGTCGCGGCCATGGGCGCCTACACCGGGCTCTTCCTGGACTGGCGCCCGGAGTCCGTGCACACCCCGACCCTCCTCGTCGGGGCCGCGCGGCCGACCCCGCTGATGGCGGCGCGCGCGGACGGCGACTCCTGGCGCACGTCGTGGCCGCTGCCGCACGAGCGCGTCGAGGTGCCCGGCGACCACCTCTCCCTGGCACGGGAGGACGCCGCCACGACGGCGGCCGCGATCCGCACCTGGATCGACTCCCTCGGCCGCACCGGATAAGTCCTGCCTTTCGGATCAGTGCGTGCAGCCAGGGGCGTGGGAAGTCGGCCCGGCCGACTTCCCACGCCCCCGGAACCGGTCGCCGGGTGCGCGAGCGAACCCCCGTTCGAGTGAAGCGTGGTACGGCCCCGTGGAGGTGGTGCCGGGGTGGGGTAACGGGTGATCGGGAGTCATGGGGCGCCGCGCGACGCGGGTCCCCGGGCTCCCGTCGATGCCCCCTGACGAACCCAGCACGGGAGTCCCCTCATGCACCTGCGCTTCAGCCCGCGCGCGGCGGTCGTGGCCACCGCCGGCGTCCTTGCTCTGTCCCTGGTCAGCCCCTCCACGGCCTCGGCGGCCCCCGGCGTCGTGATCATGGATCGCGGGGACGAACGGGAGGAGGTCACGGACCCGGTGCCCGGCGAGTGCCACCGCGGCCTCGGCCCCGACACCACGATCGTGAACTTCACCAGTGGCCCCATCCGGCTGTACACCGACCGCAACTGCCGGTCGAGGGTCTCTTCCCTGCTGGACCCGGACGGGGCCCGGGAAGACGTGAACGTCGGCAGTTTCGCGGCCATCACCTGACCCTCGCCCCACCCGTTCACCCACCGCCGGACCGACTGCGAGGCCGTCCGGCGGCCGTACCCGAGTTCCCCGCGCCGGCCGCCCCCACGATGCCGTGCAGATGCGACAACGGGGCCTCCTGGATGGCTCTGTTCACGAGATACGACAGCAATTGTTCACCGCTTCGGACAGCACCGGGTTTTGCTGATGTTCGACTCGGGCGACTGTGAGTTCGACGGTCAACGGGCGGGCGGTCCGGAGCGTTGTATGCGGCGGGAACGTCGCTCGCGGAGTGGGCGGTTCGGCGCGATGTCAGGACTGGACGGCCGGCTTGAGGGTGTCCTGGCACCACTGGCGGAAGCCGGTGGCGGTGCCTGGGCCGTGGGCTTCGGCGTCGTAGACTCCGTTGTTTTGTGCCTCGACCATGACCGCGAAATCCTGCGCCATTGCCTGGCTCGCACCGCGCTGCACTATCGCGGCCTGGTAGTCCGCGAGCGGGGTCTGGCGGTAGCGGACCGTGCGGCCCAAGGCGTCGGAGATGGCCTCGGCCATGGCGTCGGGGGTCAGGTTGTCGGGGCTGACCAGAGCGACGCGCGCGTGGCCGCTCCAGGAGGTGTCGAGGAGGAGTGCCGCTGCTGTGGCGGCGACGTCCCGGGTGGCAACGGTCGGCAGCGGCCGGTCTGCGGCGTTGGCCATGGAGAACGTTCCCTGCTCCGTTATCGCCGGGGCCTGGCGGAGCAGGTTCTCCATGAAGAACGGCAGGGCCAGCGCCCGGTAGTGCACGCCGGAGCCCTCGAAGAGCTCGTCCATTGCCAGCGCGGCCGACAGGAGCCCGGCCTCACCCTGGTAGCCGTGGCCCAGGGACGTCACGCCCACGACCCGCACGCCCCGGCTCGCGGCCGTCCGGCAGGCGGCCCGGGTGAACTCCACGTAGTAGCGCCTGGCGCCGTCGGTGCGGGTGAATGCGGCCGGGGGCACGAGCCAGAACATGCGGTCGGCGCCTTCAAGCGCCTTCGTGATCGTGTCCGCATCGCCGTGGGAGCCCTCCAGCACCTCGGCCTGGGCATGCACGCGCGCCGACAGCCGGGAGGGGTCGCGGGCGATCACGCGGACCGCCTCACCGCTGTCCAGGACGTGGTCCAGAACCTGTCGGCCGATATCGCCGGTGGGCGTGGTGATGACGATCATGAGTACCTCCGTGAGAGACAGTGGACGGCGGAGCGCCGAGGGCGTTGCCGGACGGTTCCGAGTCAACCTGGCGCGACAGCGCGGGTGAAGGACCAGTTCGGTCGCCATTGATACCCTGGTGATATGAATGACCTTGAGGTCCGGCAACTCCGGTACTTCGTCGCAGTCGCGGAAGAACTGCACTTCGGGCGCGCAGCCGCCCGGCTGGGCATGGCGCAGCCCCCGTTGTCCCGCACGATCCGGAATCTCGAACGGCAGCTCGGCGTGGCGCTGTTCGAGCGCACCACCCGGCAGGTGAAGCTCACCGCAGCCGGGGAAGTCCTGCTGCGCGACGCCCGGACCGCCCTGGAGGCGGTCACCGCCGCAGCCTGCCGGGCCCGACAGGCAGGCAGCGCGTCACCGCGGCTGCGGATCGCACTCAAGGCCGACGTCGACGGCGGCCTGCTGTCGCAGATCCTGGACGCCTACCGTGCCGATGACGCGGCCCCGCCACCGGAGCTGGTCCTCGGAGGGTTCGGCGAGCAGCCGCAGGCACTGCGCGACGGCCTCGCCGACGTGGGACTCGTGCTGTGCCCCTTCGACACCCGCGGCCTGGACAGCGAGCCGCTGCTGACCGAGCCGGTCCTGGTCGCCGTGGCCGCCGCCGACCCGCTGACTGCCCGGACCCGACTGTGCCTGGCCGACCTGGCCGGCCGCAAGCTCCCCGGCGGCGCCTCTGCCGGCCTCGGCCGACCCGTCGAGCCCCGGCCCGAGGCGGCTCGACCGGCCTCGAACCTGTCGGAGATCCTCAGCCTCGTCGAGACGGGCAGCGTCGTGTTTTTCACTCCGGCCTCGGTGGCCCGGCGCTATCCGCGATCCGAGATCGCCTACCTGCCGGTCAACGATCTGCCGGACTCCACGCTGGCCGTCGCCTGGCCCCAGGACGCACGCTCACCGGCCGTCGCCGCCTTCGTGCGCGCCGCCTGCACCGTCGCAGCCGCACGAACACAGTCCCTCATGCCGAGCACGACTACCTGACCCGTATCCGTCGCAGCCCGGCGCCACAGATCCTGCCAGAGCACCAGCCCCCTACGGACACTCCTCATCACCGCCATCGACTGTCGGTGCCAGCCTCGTTCGATTCCCTTCGTCGTCCAGGTGTTGTCCGAAGTGGTGGACAATTGCTGTCGTACCTCGTGAACAGAGCCACCTGGACAGCGTGTTGGCGTAGATGCCCTGCGCGAGCTACCAGGAGGCCCTGTTTTCATGTGCGGCTGCCGCCACAGCCACCCGATCGAGACTCCGGTTCGACGCTGCCGCCCGTCGGCCAACAGGTCATCAGTGATCCATCAGTGATCCATCAGGGAACTGTCAGGAACCCGGGGCGCGGCGTTCGGGCCGACCTAGCATCCGAGCATCGCCGCTTCCCCACAGGCGAACTTCACCACTCCCAGTGATCGAGGTACTTCGGCATGCGCGGTCTCTCCCGCCGGTCCCACACGCCCGCCCAACGCGCCGTCGCGGGCGTCCTGCTGTCGGGCCTGGCCGTTGCCGGTCTGATGGTCTCGCCGCAGCGGGCCGCCGCAGCCGACTGCGACGGCCAGAGCAGCGTGGGCGGCGGCAACTGCACCACGGCTCTGATCAACTCCATCGGTGCCATGATCGGCGGCTTCCGCAGCGCGGCCCTCCAGGCGCAGGCCGACAACGCCGCGTTCACCCAGGGCATGGCCGGCCAACTGAGTGCCGCGGCTCCCGGCTACAACGTCATGGTGTTCAAGTACGACGGCACCGACCTCTACGACACCATCTGGTTCCGCAACGTGTACGAGGCGAACATGACCGGAGTGCTGGTCGACACCACCGTCAAGCTGCAGCACCACGACTCGCAGGGCGGCCCGGCAGGCTACGACGACTTCCGCATCTGGGTCTTCGCGGGTGACTCGACCTTCACCAACAAGGGTGACGGTGGGTACGGGAACTGGGCCTTCGTCGGCTCCGACTCCGACCGGACCGTGAGCACCACCAGGTCGTGTGTGCTGATCCGCTGCGTCGACAGCAAGCGGATCATCCACTTCCCCGCCCGCGACATCACGGTCCCGGGCGTCCCCAAGAGCGGTGGCACCCCGATCACCGACACCCCGGGCACCCCCGGCATCCCCGCGCACGACGACGGCGACGACGGTGATGACGGCAACGACGACGGCAACGACGACGGCGACGGCGGCGACACCAGCACCACCCCGGCCATCCCCGCGCACCAGGGCGGCGGCAAGGGCGGGGGCGGCAAGGGCGGCAGCGGTGGTGGTGCCGGCATCGCCGGGCTGCACCACCCCAAGGTGAAGAACGGTCGGGGGCCGGTGGTCACGGGGTCCTCGATCCTGGCCGCCGCCGGCGGCGCCAAGAACTCCGCCTGGCAGTTCACCGCCCTGGGCAACGGCCGGTACAAGATCACCAGTGCCGTCTCCGGGCTCGCGCTGACCGAGAACACCAAGACCTTCTTCGCCGAGGCCAAGCCGTGGACCGGCGCCGACGCGCAGAAGTGGCAGCTCGTCAGCGCGGGCGGCGGCCAGTACCAGATCCGGATCACCGACCAGGACTGCCTGACCTACGACGAGGACGCCAAGGCGCTCGGCGTCTGGACCTGCAACAACGCCTGGAACCAGCAGTGGAGGCTCCAGTAGCGGTCACCCGCGCACGCTGACCCGACGCACCCCGCCCCGGCACCCGCCTGGGTCGGGGTGAGGCCGTCTCCGAACTCCTGTCCCGGGCTGTTGGTTGAGGTCCATTCCGCCCGGGGCGGGGTATGCCCCCTGCCGTACGGTAGGTACCCGCTGCGCCCTCGGGCGCAGCGGGAACAGCACCGCCCCTGCGAGCCGAACCGAGAAGGGACGCTGACCATGGGAGACGAGAACAAGGGTGGGCCGAACGACGGTAGGGGCGGCGGGCACGCCAAGCCCGGCTCGCCGGCCATCGGCCCGAGCCCCTCGAAGGACGGCCAGCAGCCGACTCCGGCACCGAAGCACAAGAAGAGTTGACCCCCGAACAGCAGCGGACCGCATTGGTGGCGGCGCTCACCGACGCCGGTTCCCTGCCCACCGAATGGGCTCCGGCCGTGGCGGCCGTGCCGCGACACGCGTTCCTCCCCGACACCATCTGGGCGGACGAGGACGGCGGCGACACCGAGTGCAGCCGGGCCAAGGAACCCGAGCGGTGGATGCGGCTCGCCTACAGCGACCTGCCGATCGTCACGCAGTGGGACGACGGTGCCGGGGACGGCGACCACCGTACTCCCACGTCGTCGGCATCCATGCCCACCATGGTGGCCGAGATGCTGTCCGACCTGGACGCGGTCCCCGGGCATCGGGTGCTCGAAATCGGGACGGGCACCGGCTACAACGCGGCCTTGCTGGCGCATCGCCTGGGCGCCGAGATGGTGTCCACCGTCGAGGTGGACGCGCAGGTCACCGCGCAAGCCCGCACCGCACTTCGCCGGACCGGCTACACCCCCGAAGTCGTGTGCGGGGATGGCTCGCTCGGGTGGGGCGCACGCGCCCCGTACGACCGGATCATCTCCACCGTGTCACTGCGGGACATCCCGCCCGCCTGGGTAGCACAAACCCGGCCGGGCGGGGTGATCGTCAGCCCCCTCTCACCGCTGCTGGGCGGCGGGGCGGTTGCGCGGCTCACGGTGGACGGCGACGGGACGGCGAGCGGTCCGTTCACCCGGTCAGCGGCGTTCATGATGCTGCGGCAGCAGCGCTACCAGGGCACTCCGGTGGACGACTACCTGCCCGGTGAATGGCCGGGCGACTCCGGGCAGTCCTGGACGAGCCTAGACCCCGAAGCCATCGGGGGCGACTGGCTTGCACAGTTCGCCTGCGCCCTCGCTCTGCCGGACGTGTACTACCGGCGCAACGAGTTCGGTGACGGCGGCTGGACGTGGTGGCTGTTCGACACGGCCGTCACGTCCTGGGCAACGGTCGACTCCGTGCCCGGGGAATCCCGGTTCGAGGTCCGCCAGTCCGGGCCCCGGAAGCTGTGGGAGGAGGCGGAGGCCGCCTACACCCGGTGGACGGCCGCCGGACGCCCTGGCTACGAGCGGTACGGGCTCACGGTGACACCTGCCGGACAGGCGGCCTGGCTGGACAAGCCCGGCAATCCCCTCCCGGGGCACCGCGAGTAGAGCGACAGTCGCGCCCCCGCCGCATCACCTGTCGGCGATGTCAGCCGCCGGCCCTCGGCCCCCGGCGCTCGCTCCTGGCGCGGGCGTATCGCCGGGCGGCGGCAAGGCGGGCGGCCTGAGTGATTTCCGCCGGGCCCCGCGAAGGACTGCCGGGAGACCGATTAGGTGATCGCCGACTGGTGCCGTACGGTCGGTACTACCGACGCGGGGTGGAGCAGCTCGGTAGCTCGCTGGGCTCATAACCCAGAGGTCGCAGGTTCAAATCCTGTCCCCGCTACCACGAACGCCGATGGGGCGGACGCGCACTGCGCGTCCGCCCCATCGGCATCCTTCGCCTCGTCGAATCGGCCGCCCGCCGACAACGCCGATCTCCTGGATTCCCACTCGTTCTCGTTCGTGCTGTCGGGTCCTCTTTCATGGTGATCCGTCGTGGCTGGAGCGTGATCATGTGATCCTCTTGGACTTCGCTGTGCTGGGAGGGGATCCCTTCGGCGACCCGTACCGTCTGTCCGACGCATGAATCGAGCTGGCGACCTCCTCCGAAGCTGCTTACGGGCAGCCGATCACACTGGTGACACCCTTGCCGGTGAGCAGGTAGTTTGCGGGAGGACAGAGAGAAGAGTTCGCATGGACTCCCGGATCGCCCGCATCCGACGCAAACTCGCCAAGGTGCCCTATGCCGCACTGCGAAGCCACTCCTTCGGTGAAGAGAAGCACGGGTTCCGCCTCGAACCCCCGTTGCCGGACGCGAAGGTCGCCGAGTTCGAGGCCGACCACCACGTCGAACTGCCTGATCCCTACCGCAGCTTCCTGACCACACTGGGCGGAGGCGGAGCCTCGCCTTTCTACGGCCTGCTGCCGTTGCCGCCATGTCGGCTGTTCACGATGGACCCCCGAGGCGAGCCCGGCCGCCCTCGGGGGTTCACGTTCGCCGGCGGCCCGTCTCACCGAAGTGACCTTTTCCTGCACATCATCGAGGCAGGGTGCACCGACCTGGTGCTTCTCGGTATCACAGGGCCCCTGGCCGGCTGCGTCGTCACCGGGAACGCCGACGGCTTCTGGGGCCCCAACGTCTCGTCGGCCACCGACTTCCTGGCCTGGTACGAACGCTGGCTCGACCACATGCTCGACGGTCGCGACAACCGCGACCTGGAACTGACCTCACCCGCCCTGCGAGCTCCGGTCGACCGCATCCTGAGGCAGCACGGGAATCGCGGCGGAAGGGGCCATGCCGCATAGGACGCCAGCATCATTTCGATCGCGCCAACGATCATGGAGTAGTCCATGGGTGCGCTACCGCGATGTCCCGCGCGTGTCAGGACCCGCAAACGCTGCCATCCGCTGCCTGGAGCGCGATCGACTGATTCCCGGCATCGTCGCCACGGCCGTGAGCGTGTGGTCCGCCCGAGCCCACGGGACCAAGCGACGTTGGCGGCCGTGGGAGGCCGAATTCACCTGCCTCTGCTGCGGCGAAGGCTGGGCCCGCGACAAGCTCGAAGAGGTTGTCTTCATGCTTCCTCCTCGAGCCGCAGGCGAACTACGAGCACAGGTCGACGATCTGGACGCGGTGTTGCTGCGGCGGACCCACCACGAACCGCGGGCAGCTTCCGAACTGGCCTGGTGGCACTGCAGGTTCTGATCACGGGAGCTTGCGCTTGTCGTTCCTGGAAAATGCCGTCTTCAATGAGATCCTCGCCGCTGACGCTCCGGCAGCAGCACTACGGAGCACGGCGGCCTCCGACAGGCGTCCCCGCAGGCGAAGTCGGGCCGGGGGCGGTGGTGTCCGGGCGGCGTCGGGTCAGTGGCCGATCAGGGACTCGGGGCGGATGGGTAGTTCGCGGACCCGGACGCCGGTGGCGTGGTGTACGGCGTTGCCGATCGCCGCCGCCGTCCCCACGATGCCGAGTTCGCCGATCCCCTTGGAGCCCATCGGGTTGAGGTGGGGGTCGGGGTCGTCGATCCAGTGCGCGTCGACGGCGGTGACGTCGGCGTGCGCGGCGACGTGGTAGGCGGCCAGGTCGCGTTCGACGTGCCCGCCGAAGGACGGGTCGGTGGTGCTGTGCTCCAGCAGGGCCATCGACAGCCCCATGATCATCGCGCCGGTCAGCTGGCTCCGCGCGGCCAGCGGGTTGACGATGCGTCCGGCCGCGAACACCCCGAGCAGGCGGCGCACCCGCACCTCGGCGGTGTCCTGATCGACCTGGACTTCGGCGAACTGCGCGCCGAAGGCGTGCCGCGCGTACTCCTGGCCGGTGCTTCCCACCTCCTCGGTGGTGTCGGCGTGTCGGGTCAGCCCGTCGGCGGGCGGCCGCCCGCCGTGCTCGGCCAGTGCCGTGCGCAGTTCCTCGCTGGCCCGGTGCACGGCCCATCCCCAGGAGGCGGTGCCGGAGGAGCCGCCCGCCAGCGGCGCCTTCGGCAGGTCGCTGCGGCCGATCCGCAGCTCGACGTGTGAGGGGGCGACCCGTAGGGCGTCGGCGGCGATCCGCACCAGCGCGGTGCGCGCCCCGGTGCCGATGTCGGTGGCGTTGACCCGCAGCAGGAAGCTTCCGTCGGGGCGGGCGTGCGCCTCCGCGGCCGCGGGACCTACCAGCACGGGGTAGGTCGAGGCCGCCACTCCCGTGCCGAGCAGCAGCCGGCCGTCCCGGCGGACCCCGGGGCGGGGATCGCGGTCGGCCCAGCCGAAGCGCCGGGCGCCCTCGCGCAGGCACTCGACCAGGCGGCGGCTGCTGAACGGCTTCCCGCTGTCCGGATCGAACGCGGGTTCGTTGCGGATCCGCAGCTCGACGGGGTCGAGGCCGCAGGCCAGGGCCAGTTCGTCCATGGCGGACTCGAGCGCGAACATGCCGGGGCACTCGCCGGGTGCCCGCATCCAGGAGGGGGTGGGCACGTCGAGCCGGGCGACCCGGTGGACGGTGCGGCTGTGCGGTGCGGCGTACATCATCCGGGCGGGGACGGCGGCCTGCTCGACGAATTCGCGCAGGGTGGAGGTGCGGGTGGCCACCTCGTGGGCGAGCGCCGAGATCCGGCCGGTGCTGTCGGCGCCGATCCGGACCCGTTGGACGGTGGGGGAGCGGTGCCCGACCAGGTCGGCGAGCTGGGCGCGGGCGAGGCAGAGCTGGACCGGCCGCCCGACCGCGCGGGCGGCCAGCGCGGCCAGCACCGTGGGCGCCCGGGTGGTGCCCTTGGACCCGAAGCCGCCGCCGACGTGCTCGCTGACCACCAGGACGTCCTCGGCGCGCAGGCCGAAGAGCTTCGACAGGTTCTCCTGGCTGTTGCCGGAGCCCTGGCTGGCGTCGTAAACGGTGAGCCGGCTGCCGTCCCAGGTGGCCGTCGCGGCGTGCGGTTCCATGGGGTGGTTGTGCAGCGGCGGCAGGCGGTAGGTGGCGTCCACCTGGTGCGGCGCGGTCCGGTAGGCGTTGTCGAAGTCGCCTCTGGCACGCTCCGCGGGGTAGCCGCCGTTCGCCTCCTCGGGGGTGTAGAGGCCCGGGTGGTCGGCGGTCAGCAGGACGTCGTGCGGCTCCCGGGTGCAGCTGATCCGCAGCGCGCGGGCGCCGGCCCGGGCGGCCTCCGGGGTCTCGGCGACCACCAGCGCGACCGGCTGCCCGTGATGGGCGATCCGCGCGGACTGGAGCACGGCCAGCGTCGGGTCGTCGGTCGGGGCCAGCCGTTCGGCGTTGCGGTGGGTGATCACCGCGAGGACGGCCGGGTCGGCGAGGGCGTCGGCGTCCTCGACGGCGTCCACTACGCCGCGCGCGAGTGCGGCGGTGACGAGCCAGGCGTAGGCGGTGCCGGCCGGGTGGTGGTCGGCCGCGTACCGGGCGCGGCCGGTGACCTTGTCGGGCCCCTCCACCCGGGTGAGCGAGGTGTCCCCGTGCTCCTGCTGCTCCTGGCGGCCCTGGTGTTCCTGGCGGTCCCGGTGAGCCGTCATTCGGAGTCCTCCTGCTGCGGTGTGAGGTCGGCGAGGACCCGTACGGCCGCCTCGCGTGCCAGCGGCACCTTGAACGCGTTGTCCCGCAGCGGCCGGGCGGCCGCCAGCTCGGCGTCCAGCGCGGCCCTGAAGACCTCCTCGGTGGCGGGCTGCCCGAGCATCGCCCGCTCGGCGGCCGTCGCCCGCCAGGGCTTCGCCGCCACTGCGCCGAGTGCCAGTGCGACCCGTGCCACCCTCCCCTCGCGCACCACCAGTACAGCCGCGACCGAGACGGTGGCGAAGGCGAACGAGGCCCGCTCGCGCACCTTGCGGTAGGCCGAGCGGGTGCCCGACCACGGCGGTGGCAGGTCGACCGCGGTGATCAGCTCGCCGGGGCGCAGCCCGGTCTCTAGGGCGGGGGTGTCCCCGGGCAGCCGGTAGAACTCGGTGAGCGGGCAGCAACGGGAACCGGTCGGACCGGTCAGCCGCACCTCGGCGTCCAGCGCCGCCAGTGCCACCGCGAGGTCGGACGGGTGGGTGGCCACGCAGGCCGCGGAGGCCCCCAGTACGGCCAGATCCCGGTGCACGCCCTCGCGCGCGGGGCAGCCGGAGCCGGCGACGCGCTTGTTGCACGGCTTGGTGACGTCCTGGAAGTACGGGCAGCGGGTGCGTTGGAGCAGGTTGCCGGCGGTGGTGGCGAGGTTGCGCAGTTGCCCGGACGCTCCCGACAGCAGGGCCTGGGACAGCGCGGGATAGTGCAGCCGGACCAGCGGGTGCGCGGCCAGCTCGCTGTTGGGCACCGTCGCGCCGATCCGCAGGCCGCCGTCGGGGAGTGGTTCCACCAGGCCGAGCGGCAGCCGGCTCACGTCCACCAGCAGCTCCGGCGCCTCCACGCCGAGCTTGAGCAGGTCGACCAGGTTGGTGCCGCCGGCGAGGAACCTGGCTCCTGGGACCTGCGCGGCCATCGCCACGGCCGAGGCGACGTCGGCGGGCCGGTGGTAGCCGAAGGGCTTCACGGGGCGACCTCCCGGACGGCGCGGACGATGCCGGGGTAGGCGCCGCACCGGCAGAGGTTGCCGCTGAGGCGTTCGCGGATCTCCGCCTCGTCCAGCGGCGACGGCGCCTGCGGGTCGGGGTCCGTCACGGCGCTCGGCCAGCCCTTCGCCGCCTCTGCGAGCATCCCGACCGCCGAGCAGAGCTGCCCGGGCGTGCAGAAGCCGCACTGGAACGCGTCGTACTCGATGAACGCCCGCTGGAGGGGGTGCGGCCGGTCGTCGGCGGCCAGGCCCTCGACCGTGGTGACCGCGGCTCCGTCCTGGGCGACCGCGAGCACCAGGCAGCTGTTCACCCGCCGCCCGTCCAGCAGCACCGTGCACGCCCCGCACTGTCCGTGGTCGCATCCCTTCTTCGCCCCGGTCAGCGCCAACCGCTCGCGCAGCAGGTCGAGCAGCGTGCGGCGGTGGTCCACCTCAAGGGTGTGCTGGTCACCGTTGACGGAGAGCGTGACGGTACTGGCCACATCCATGGCTTCCTCGGGGGTCGGTCGGCTGCCGACCGCGCCGGCCGGCACGGTGATGCCTTCCACCGCCGGGACGGAGCCCGCATCCGGGGGACCCGGAACCACCGGTTCGGTCCCGTGTGGTGGCCGCGCGGTCCTTACTTGTCTTGGGCGCCGACCAGGGGTAGTGTTCCCTAGTCGCTCGGCAGGGAGCACCGGACACGCATCGGCGCGGACGGTCCCGGGGCGGCCAATCCTCTTGAAATGCCATGCCCTGGTTCGGGCCGGGTCGCGTCTTGTCGCGGCTGGTTCCTATTCGGCGTGTTCGTTTTATTGGATTGCGGCTGATTCGCTTTTCGGAGTGGGGATCGGCTAGAGTTTGAAACGTCGGACGGGGCGTCAAGCCGCAGAAGACACCAGCGAGTTGGATGAACGAAGCGCCGGAAACGGAGCGGAAAACATCTGGTAAGCTGGGAACACGAAAGAACGAAGCGCCCGGAGGGCCCGCTGGAAGGCGGTCCGAAGGAAGTGTCCGTTCCTTGAGAACTCAACAGCGTGCCAAAAGTCAACGCCAGATATGTTGACATCCCCGGCCTCGATCGTCTGATCGGGGTTGGAGATTCCTTTTGAAGTAAAACACTAGCGAGGACGCAGTGCGCGGGACCGCCCTATTCCGGTGGTTGCCGTGCCGCTCAACGCGGGTGCCGCCCGACGCTTTTAATTAAGCACTGCGGGTAGACATTCACGGAGAGTTTGATCCTGGCTCAGGACGAACGCTGGCGGCGTGCTTAACACATGCAAGTCGAACGGTGAAGCCCTTCGGGGT